>JAUSQD010000138.1 GCA_030652695.1 Actinomycetota bacterium | reverse complement strand
GCAAAGTCACCGAGTTGGGACTCGTGCTCAAGGATGGATCCCGTGTTGAGCAGCGCACCCACGCCGACACGGGCTTCATTGGCCACGATCACGCCCTGCATGACCACGACACCCGGCGAGAGCTGCGCGCTTGGCGCAATGATCGCCGAGGCGTGACACACGGCAGGCAATTGTTCAATGGCGACAGTCGCCAACAGTCGGGTCCACACGGCCTCACGCGTGGCGTTGTCACCGATGGCAATGATTACTGCCCCACCTGAACCTAGGTGATCGGCGGGAATCTCTGCGGTGACGGGCAGCCCGAGCAGGGTGGAGCCGTACTGATCTGTGCTTGCGAACCCCAACAGCTCGTAACCAGCTGAGCGGACTGATTCAGCGACGCTTACAGCGTGACCGCCGGCACCGATGATCACGGCGTGCTTGGAGCCCATCTGCAGTCCTTCCATCCTCGCCAGAGGGTATCCGCTAGCGGTACGCGACGAAGATGTCGTGCTCCACTGTCCAACCGAGGCCATTGCTGTCGGCCCATTGCACGAGGAAGGAGCGCGAGGGGTAGGCACCGTCGAGTTCATGGCTTTGGCCGAAGCCCCGGAAGTCGTCCACGAACACGGCAACCTGGGGCATCGCTACCAGATGCTGGGCGATATTGGTGAGCTCTTCTCGGATCGGCGTGACCTGCGGACCTGAGTGCGTCACTCCACCTGATGCGTGACCGTCCAGCCAGAACGACACCGGACCGCTCAACTTCTCCAGGATGGCTGGCAGCAACTGCTCGGACAGTCCCTCGCAGACCTCGACATTGGCTGCATTCTTGAAACGCTCGCGGGCACGTTCGGCCAAGAAGGAGCTCGGTTCGATTGTGTAGACCTGAGCCGCCTGTCCCGCGAGCACATGCGTCGTGTCGCCAAGGTAGGTGCCGGTCTCCACCCAGGTTCCGTGCGCATACCCGTAGCGGCGCAGCACATTGAGTTTCACGTGCTGCGGTGCTGGAACGCCGAACCCGGTGATTGGCCAGAGGGCTCGGGACTTGACTCGTCCGACGCGAGCGCGCAGCGAAAGAGGAAGGAAACGTGCTGCGGTGCTCATCGCGCTAAGACTAACGAGAAGGCGCGACTACTCCTGCGCATTGCCTTGGAAGGGCGCCATGGTGGCCTGACCCTCAGCGCTCGTACCATCGCGCTTCACCACAGCCCGAACAGTGCGCCAAAGGATCGACAGATCCAGTTTGAGCGACAGGTTGTCGACGTACCAGACATCCATGGCCAGCCGTTCGGGCCAGTTCACCGCGTTGCGCCCACTGACCTGCGCCAGACCCGTCAGCCCAGGACGCACTTCATGCCTGCGCGCCTGCTCTTCTGAATAGAGCGGGAGGTATTCAGTGAGCAGTGGACGTGGTCCCACCAGGCTCATCTCTCCTTTGATGACCGCGTAGAGCTCAGGCAGTTCATCAAGGCTGGTCGAGCGAAGTGCTCGCCCAAATCCAGTCATGCGTGCAGCGTCGTCCTCGCTGCTCACCGTGCCGGAGGTTGCGGGCAGCATGGTGCGGAACTTTGCGAGTGTGAAGAGTTGGCCATCCTTGCCCGGACGATCCTGTTTGAAGAGCACTGGTCGGCCCAGTTTGATGCGGACGAGGAAGCCGGTGATGGCCAGCAGCGGGAGAGTCAGCACGAACAGGAAGATCCCAGCGATCAGATCAAAGAGTCGCTTGCCGAAGCCCGCGTACCAACCGGTCATGAGTTCAGCACACCAACAATGGTGTCGCAGACCAAGGCGATATCAGCCTCAGTCACATTGGGGCCACTGGGCAGGCAGAGGCCATCGGCGAAGATCTGATCAGCCGTGCCGGTGAGGTATGACTTGGCCTCGGCGAACACTGGCTGCTGATGCATGGGCTTCCAGACTGGGCGTGACTCAATATTCAGTTCCTCCAGCGCCAGCCGAATCGCTTCGGGTGCGTCTGGGTGCAGGAGTGCGTCGAATCGGATGTTGGTGAGCCAGGCATTGCCGGGACCCCATGGCGGATCCATCACTACGGACACGCCTTGGAGTTGACCAAGTGTCGCTTCGTATTGAGCGCGGTTGGCCAGGCGGCGCTTGATCATCTCGTCCAGGCGCGACAGCTGACCGCGACCAAGGGCGGCAAGCACATTGCTGAGCCGGTAGTTGTAGCCGATCTCCTTGTGTTCATACCAAGGCAGTGGTTCGCGCGCCTGTGTTGACCAGTAGCGAACCTTGCTCGCAAGCGCAGGATCGTTGGTAACAAACATTCCGCCGCCGCTGGTGGTCATCACCTTGTTGCCATTGAAGGAGAACACTCCTGCTTTTCCAAAGGCCCCAGCAGATACGCCATTGCATGAAGAACCCAAGGCTTCGGCCGCATCCTCAAGAATCGGCACCTCGAATCTTGCGGCGATCTTGGTGATGGCGGCGTAATCGCAGGTGCGACCAAAGAGATCAACAGGGATGATCGCTGCCGGCAGATCTCCTGATGCTGCACATGCGGTGAGGACTTCGTTGAGCAGCGCGGGATCCAGATTCCAGCTCTGCTCCTCGGCATCGACGAACACTGGATTCGCACCGGCGTGATGCACGGCAAAGGCAGTGGCGGCGAAGGTAAGGGTGGGCACGATGACGTCGTCGCCTGGCTTCACACCAAGGGCCATCAGTCCCAGATGGATTGCCGCGGTGCCCGACGACAGGGCAACGGCGTGGGCAGTTCCCGTGTAGGAGCAGATCTCGGCCTCAAAGGCATCCACATCAGGGCCAAGCGGTGCCACCCAGCCGCTGCGCAGGGCAGCGGTGACGTACTCAATCTCAATATCGGTGACCTGCGGTGATGAGAGATAGATGCGCTCACGCATGCTGCTCATGTCATCCCTCGCATCTGCAGCCGCGGTCCGGCGCAGGCACCAGACTACGCGGTGCCTGGCTCACGGAAGGGTCCCCGCGAGCGCACTAGTGTCGCGCTATGGCTGCGCCCGTGATCGTGTTTGGCCTCACCGTGCCGATGAGTCTTACTCTGCAGGGCAATCGCTTCGGTCTGCTCGCAGATGCCGGGTGTGAGGTGCACGTGGTGCTTGGTGAGCCACTTCCAGAGAACGCAGTGGTGGATCCACGGGTGCAGGTGCACGTGATCGCGATGACTCGCTCGATTGCACCCTTCGCAGACTTCAAGAGCCTGTTGGCATGGCGGCGATTCCTGAAGCAGCTGCGCCCCAGTCATGTGGTCGGTGCTACGCCCAAGGCCGCCTTCCTCTCGATGCTTGCGGCCCGCAACGCCAAAGTGCCTCATCGCATTCTTGAAGTCTGGGGTGGCAGGTGGGATGGCTTCCAGGGCAGCCGTGCTCGGCTCCTGCGGCTCACCGACACGATGGCGATGTCGGCTGCCACCGAAGTCATTGCGGTGTCCAATTCACTGGCCGATCTGGTCGTCAGTGCCGGCTTGAGCAACCAGCGGCCGATCGTCCTTGGCTACGGAGGTACTCAGGGCGTGGATCTCGAGCAGTTCCACGCCGCAGATGAGCCCGTGGAGCCAACGGTTGGCTTTCTTGGGAGACTTGCTGCCGATAAGGGGATCGATGATCTGCGCGCAGTGATGGCCCTGGTACATGAGGTCCTGCCAGATGTCCGCCTGCGTGTGGCCGGTGATTTCGACAGCGCTGATCCAATCGACCTGAACACTCGTGAGTGGCTGGAGGCTGATGCTCGAGTCACCCTCGTGGGACATGTTGCTGAAGTTCCCAAGTTCTTGCGCAGCATCAGTGTGCTGTGCTTTCCGAGCCACCGCGAAGGACTCCCGAACGCGGTGATCGAGGCTGCAGCCTCAGAGGTGCCAGTCGTCGCCTGGAATGTCACGGGGACTCGCGACGCGATCATCGATGGCCAAACGGGGGCACTGGTCCCTTTGGGCAATATCGCCCAGATGGCCGATCGCATTTGCACGCTCGTCAGTGATGCAGGCATCCGAGCTGAACAAGGTCGAGCAGCGCGGGCACTGGTGGCCGAGCGCTTTGAGGCAAGCAAGGTGCAACAGTCATTCGTCCGACACCTGCTCGATGACTAGGGCTTGATAACCGAGGCATAGGTCTGGAGCAGTTGTGGAATGACCACATCAGGTGACCAGGTGCGTTGGGCTCGTTCAGCTGCTTCGCCGCCCCAGACTCCGCCACGCTGGCGATCGTTCAGACACAAGGCGATCCCGGTTGCCAGATCGGCAACATCAAAGGCTTGAGCCAGGTACCCGGTTTCCATATGCGACACGATGTCGGGAAGCCCGCCGATCGCGAAGGCGGCAACTGGCCTGCCAATCGTCTGGGCCTCCATAGCTGACAGCGGCATGTTGTCCTCCCTGCTTGGGACAACTGTGATGTCGGTGGCCGCGTAGTAGTCGGCCAGGCGGGCGTCGCTGTCGACTGAACCCGCCCAATGGATGGGAACGCCAGTGGGCGATTGATGGTCGGGACTTGCTGGTCCAAGCACTACGACTTCAAGGTCAGGAAATTCAGTACGAACGGAGGGAAGTGCAGCCTCCAGGAGGTCCCAGCCCTTGCGGGCATCGGAGATGCCACCTGAGCTGATGAACAAGATGAGCGGAACGTCCGGCGGAAGTTGCAGGCGGGCACGGGCGGCGGCGTGATCGGCGTCGGGTGAGAAGGCACTGCCGAGCACATGCGGCACCCGAATCACGGGAGCCGCATGGAACAGAGCGCTTATGTGCAGGCAGTCCTCCATCCAGGAGCTGGCGGCGGCGAAGGTGATGGGTCGCCGCCAATCCCGCCGCTTGCGCTCCCACGCTCGTCGATCCAGATCCACGCCGCTGTGGTCTTCCGGCCGATTGGCGCGGGTGTAGCCCTGCACCCATCGGGCTGTGGGGCTGGTGTCGCCATAGTGCTCAGTGCCCGAGAAGGGCCACATGTCCACAAGGGACCAGACGATCGGTTTGGTGATGAGCCCGATCTGGCGAATGGACAGCAGCCCATCAGTGACCCAGTGCAGGTGCACCACATCCGCATCGCTGGCATTGATCGCTCGAGCGGTGATCGAACTGAAGTAGGCAGGTGAGCGCCAAGATTGCGCCGGTGAGCGCTGCAGGCGCCACAGGCGCTGATCCAAGCTGCTGTTGACGCGAAATCTCAGCGGATGCACGGGAGTTTCACCGGGCGCATCGTGCTGGTTGCGACCCACCCAGAGCCGGGAGTCAATCGCGCGATCAATCATTGACGAATGCAGTGCAAAGGCCGCTCTGCCAGCCCCGCCATTGGCGTCGTACGTGCTTAAATGGAGGACGCTGGACGGCATTGGGCCAAGGTACCCCGAGCATCCATGCCCCGGGCATCGTCATAGGAGAGGATCGTTCAGTGGACCTCGCCTTTCTCCTTGGATATCTGCTGCTCGCAGGTCTGACGTTCTTCTGGGCACGCAGCACGGCGTGGTGGGTCATTGCAATTGTCGCGAGCATCTCGATCGCTGGCGGTATCGAGAACCTGGTGATCAGTTTCGACGTCCATTGGACGCGCATCTCTCTGCAGTTGCTTCTGCTCATCGCGCTTGCAGTGCCAGCAGCACTCGCCTGGCTTCGACGCGGTGCGTCCAATTGGGACCTGCGCCGACAGGCGCTTGCGGTGTTTGCCCCCGCCGCGGTCCTGCTCGCCTTCATCATCATCTTGACCACTCGATGGACAGCAGGCGCGGCTTTCGAGCATCCCGTGAGTTTCCTCATTGGTCACTCCGTTGCCGAGGACAACGCGAAATGGCTGGACTTCACCTCGCAGGTGGCCAGCGGTCATGAAATCGTGCAGGCCATTCCGATGGGCGGCCCGCTGGCGCTGGTCATGGTGTTCGTGGCCACGGTCATGGGCGTGTTCTCGTGGATCATGCTGGGTGGATACAACGAGGTCGCCGTCGCCGCCAACACGGTCGTGATGGGTCAGTACTTCCTCGTGATCATCGCGCCTTTGGCTCTGGCCCCATTGGTCGAGGCCCGTCTGCGACGCAAGGGCGACGACCGACGAATCCCAGCTCCATTCGTCTGGCTCTCGGCGATTGTCATTGCCGCAGGCAACCTGGTGGCTATCGGCTACGGGCACCTGACCTTCCAGTACGTCGTGCTCATAGCTGTGCTGTGGGCGGCGACATTCCTTGCCGACATCGACCTGCGTCGCGCGCGCTTGCTGACCTCGATCGCCCTTGTCATGTCTGTCACGGTCTGGTTCCCACTCAACGCGCTTTCGGCCCTGGTGCTGATCGCCTGTGCTGGCGTCATTGCTCGTCGAATTGTGCGAAGGCGCGAGTTCGACTGGGCGGCCATTGCACTGCTCGTCGTCACCGCAATCTGCGTGTGGGAGCCGATCTGGAGTTCGGTTTCCTACGTGATTGCATCCTCGCCGAGCGCTGCTGGCCCTGCTGGCGGCGGTGCGCTCGGCGTAGTGGCCGGAGTGATCTTCGCTGGGCTGTCTGATTCAACGCTCTTTGCCGCCGG
>JAUSQD010000132.1 GCA_030652695.1 Actinomycetota bacterium | reverse complement strand
GATCCCCGCCCACGAGGTCGAAGGCGGTCTGTGCCACAAGTTCTCCTTATATCTCTACACCACAACGCAATACCAAAGCGTTCCGGTTGGTGGGCGATACTGGGTTCGAACCAGTGACCCCTCGCGTGTGAAGCGAGTGCTCTACCACTGAGCCAATCGCCCGGAATGCGCAGAACTCTATCCCACAGGATCTGCCAGCTTCCGCCCTGCGCGTTGCGTGGCTTGCAAAGAACGGTCGTTCGTCGCAGTTATCTTCACTTCACTGTCTTCCAATGAAGGAGAACGACCATGAATGAACCTCGCAAGCGGCGAGGCATTGGCCTGCGGATCCTCACCGCGGCCGGACTTGCCATTGGCGCCCTGGCGTTCACCACTGCCCCGGCCCAGGCGGCATCCGCCAGTGGATACGGCAGTGGCACTGTCGGAGTGACACAGACGATCAGCGCGATGGGCATTTGCCCCAACGCGGAGTTGGTGTTCTCTGCGATGTACAGCAACGGCACGGTTTCCAGCGCTGATTCAGTCTGGGCGGACAACAATGGCAATGCGACCATGTACTGGACTCCCACGCTGACCGGCTTGGTGACTCAAGGGTCGATCGGCAGCAGTTGCACGCCGGTCAACCTCGGCGGTGCCAACATCACTCAGGTCGGCACGTCAACGACTGTCACTGCACCCAACACTGCCCAGGTCGGCGTCGCAACCAAGATTTTGGTTTCCGTGCAGGCGAACAGCCCCAGCAACTACACCCCAACGGGAACCGTGGTCGTCAAGGACATCAACGGCAACATATTGCAGACCATGGGACTCACCGCCGGTCCGGGCAGCGCGCAGGCGTACGCCTACTACTGGTGGACACCGAGCTCCGCAGGCTCGTTCACCTTTCAGGGCATCTACCAAGGCGATGCGAACTCCACCACCTCCACTTCGCCTACCGATGTCACCATCGCCAGTCCCAATGGCAATCCGATTGCATTGAACCTGCCACCGACTCTGACTGTCGGCGTTCCGGCCACCTTGAAGGCCACTGTCTTCCCCGGCACTCTGCAGGGATCCGTCGGCTTTACCCAGAACGGTGTTCCCATCAGTGCCTCGGTGCCAATCATCAATGGCGTCGCCACGTATCAGTGGACCCCGCAGAATTCCGGCCAGGTGCAGATCGGCGCGAACTTCACCACGAATCACGGAGCTTCCGGATCCACGAGCCAGGTCATCACCATCAGCACAGGCCCGGTTTCGGCAGACGTCATCACCCTGATTCAGCCAGGTGTGGGCACATGGGCTCCCAATGGCACCTACACCTTGGGGCAGGGAACCTCGATCACCTTCCAGGCAGGAACCCTGTCTGGTGCTGCGGTCACCCTGACCGATACCGGCCCCTGCACCACATCTGGACTCACGCTGACCGTGGGAGTTTCCAGCGGGCAGTGCATCGTGACGGCGAAGTCTGCAGGCGGCAATGGCTATGCGCCCGTCACCCAGAACTACACCGTGACTCCAGGTCTCGGCACGCAGACAGCGACGTTGAATGCGCCGCTGTCCGGAAAGGTTCGGGCCAAGCAGACAACTGTCCTGCAGACACCGACACAGGGAGACACCAATGCCGGACAGGCAATCAGCTGGATTATTGCCAAGTCCAGCCGCGCTGTCTGCGCCTTGGCATTTCCATCCAGTGGTGCTGTCAATCTGAAGTTCAAGAAGCATGGCTTCTGCACCGTGACCGCATCGGCACCTGGGATCGCCAATCAGTGGAGTCCGTTCAGCATGACGCGCACCTACCAGGGGTTCTAGTACCAGCAGCGAGGGGGCGGCTCAGATGCCCGCCCCTTCGCTGCTCTACGGATTGACCGACTGTGCGCACATCGTGGCGAATCGCTCGCGCAATGAGGAGCCGACCGGTCGAGCCTGAAGTCGACGTCCATCGAGCTGCTCAACAGGATGCACGCCTCTCGTGGACGAGGTCAGGAACACCTCATCGGCTGATTGCAGCAGTTCAAAGGGCAAATCAGCTTCGACCGCTCCGAACCATTCAATGACCAACTCGCGAGTGACCCCCGGAAGGCAGCCGCTGTTCAGAGCCGGGGTCAACACCTCTCCCTGAACAACGACGAATACATTCGAAGTCGTCCCTTCACACAATTTCCCCAGTGTGTTAGCCAGCAATGCCTCAGAGACACCAGCTCCTTGAGCAGCGGCCAAGGCTGCAACATTTTCCGCATACGAAGTTGTCTTCGCTCCCACGATCGCGGATCGCTCATTTCGCACCCAGGGAACGGTGATGGCGCTCGTGGTGTCTGCCCACGGCGCCTGAGCCATGAATGTAACGAGCAATCGTGGATCGTGATGACCTGAGGACAAGGTGATGCGCAAGCGGCCCAGGCCACCTACGTCGGGGAGATTGGCTTCGATGACTTCCGATACAGCCGCATGGATGACATCAAGGTTCAGACTTGGAAAGCGCAGGATGGCAGCAGAGCGCTCAAGTCGAACCAGATGCCGAGTCAGTGCAAATGGCACTCCCTGCTGCACCACGAGAGTCTCGAACACGCCTTCCCCCACAAGGAAGCCTCGATCCAGATACGACACAGGCCGAGCATCGTCGGGAAGCAATTCGCCGCTTTGAAGAGTTCCCCACCAGATCACAGTTGATTCTCCATCAGCTCATGCCATTGCCGACCCGCAACTGCGGTCAGATGCCGTGCCTTCAATACCGTCTCTTCCCACTCGGCAGCAGCGTCTGAAAGCCAGGTGATTCCAGCGCCGGTTCCAAAGCAGAGTTCATCGCCTTCGATCCAGAAGCTGCGGATGCCCACACTGAGACCTGCAGACTTCTCGGGCGCGTTCATCCAACCCAAGGCCCCGCAGTACCACGATCGACGAACTGGCTCCAGAGAGGCGATGAGCCGCAGAGCTGTCGATTTGGGCGCACCAGTCACCGAACCGGGTGGGAAGGTCGACCCAAAGATCTCCTGCCAAGTGGTGCCGTCGATGAGTCTCCCCGAGACGCGTGAGACCAAATGCACGAGTCCTGGATGCACTTCTTCACGCAGCAAGTCCGGTACGTCAACTGATCCAACCTCGGACACCTGAGCAAGGTCGTTTCGCACAAGGTCAACGATCATGATGTTCTCAGCTCGATCCTTGTCGCTGAGGTCCTCGTGTGTTCTGCCAGTGCCCTTGATCGGTCCTGACATCAGTGTCGATCCTTGGCGGGACAAGAAGAGTTCAGGGCTTGCAGAGGCGATGTGCAGATCAAGCTCGGGCACGCGCAGCATGAAGGAGAATGGCGCCGGATTGTCTCGCAGCAACAGCTGATGCAGTCCAGCGATATTGCGATCAGCCGCGCCGATCGGCGCGCGAAGAATGCGACAGATGTTGGCCTGGTAGACGTCGCCAGCAGCCACCGCTTCGCGCGTGCTCTGCACGGCTTTCATGTACATCTGCTGGCCCATAGAGCTCGACCACTGCTCAGCTGAGGGTCCCTTCCAGGTCGCTCCACGCAGTTCAGGCCTGCGTGGAGTCCAGTTGGCAAAGCGCAGGAATGTGGGTTCGCCCTCATAGGTCACGACACAGATCCAATGTCCTGTCGATTCCAGAACCGACCAATCCGAACTCACTTCCACGAGATCGCTTGCCCATAGGCCACCGGCATAGGCCAGTGGCTCATCCGCATGAACAATCACTGCGCCATTGTGCCGCGACACCGCGCCCTGGTTCGCGTCAGTGCTGCGGGTCAGATAGTCTTCTTCATCGACCGTTCAGGTCATGCGGACGTAGCGCAGCTGGTAGCGCATCACCTTGCCAAGGTGAGGGTCGCGGGTTCGAATCCCGTCGTCCGCTCGTCAGCGCCTTATTGGCGCGTCAGTGCCTTCGGGCACAGCGGTGGAGTGGCCGAGAGGCGAGGCAACGGCCTGCAAAGCCGTCTACACGGGTTCAAATCCCGTCTCCACCTCAACACGAGAGCCTTTGCTCACTTGTTTCCAGTTGTCATACCAGCGGCTGTTGCAGACAGCACGTGCACAAAGCCAAGGTCGCAGCGAATGCATCCATTGCGCTTGCGGT
The DNA here is from genome assembly GCA_030652695.1 of Actinomycetota bacterium. Lineage (GTDB taxonomy): Bacteria > Actinomycetota > Actinomycetes > S36-B12 > S36-B12 > UBA11398. Next base: position 372 of record JAUSQD010000132.1, on the reverse strand, counting down.
CAACGATGGCCGTATGCCGATCAAGCATGGTCACGTGTAGTCTTCTCCGGTCTTGGGCGATTGGCGCAGGGGTTAGCGCGCTTCCCTGACACGGAAGAGGTCACTGGTTCGATCCCAGTATCGCGCACCACCAAGAACCCGACCACGGTCGGGTTCTTTCATTTATTCGATGATTATCGTGGTCTGAGACACTGTGGTCTTGCGCAGCTTCACTGCGGTCCAGATGATCGAGGCAGCGAGAAGCACTGTGAAGAGGCCGCACACAACGGCAACCACTTTGATCGCGAAATTGGGCCAGACGAGCGTCACGATTCCCCCAACAAGCGTGAGAATTGCAGGCAGGAGGACGAGCGGACTTGCGCCCTCCGTGAG
>JAUSQD010000127.1 GCA_030652695.1 Actinomycetota bacterium | reverse complement strand
ATCAACTCACCCGGTGGCTCATACACGGCGATGACCGCGATCTACGACACGATGCAGTTCGTCAAGCCCCAGATCCAGACGGTGTGCCTTGGCCAGGCTGCTTCAGCTGCCGCTGTCGTGCTCGCCGCCGGAACTCCTGGCAAGCGCTTTGCTCTCCCACATGCTCGAGTGTTGATCCATCAGCCGTACACCGAGGGTGGTGGCCAGGGATCTGACATCGAGATTCAAGCCAATGAGATCCTGCGCATGCGCCTTGAGATGGAGGGCATGCTGGCCAAGCACTCCGGGCGCACCCCGGAGCAGGTTGCCAAGGACATCGAGCGCGACAAGATTCTGACGGCATCAGATGCCAAGGAGTACGGAATCATCGATCAGGTCATCGCCTCGCGCAAGGCCTGATGGCACATGGAGCATCGCCACCACACTCCAATGAAGGCCGCCTTGTTAGGGCGGCCTTCATTGCGTTGAGAGCGGATTCGGCGTGCCGTGAGGCTGCAATTGGGCCCCCGGGAAGGTACGGTCATTCCTAGTCGGGCCACAGACCTGACCGCACTGCAATGGACAAGCCCCTTGGGGCGTTGAGAGGGGCATAGGCGTGGCGCGCATCGGCGAGAGCGGCGATCTGCTCAAGTGCTCCTTCTGCGGAAAGAGTCAGAAGCAGGTCAAGAAGCTCATTGCTGGCCCCGGTGTCTACATCTGCGACGAATGCATCGACCTGTGCAATGAAATCATCGAGGAGGAGTTCAGCGAAAGCCTTGAACTCGGATTGGGAGAACTGCCCAAGCCTCGCGAGATCTTTGAGTTCCTGGATCAATACGTGATCGGCCAGGAGGTGGCCAAGAAGGCTTTGGCCGTTGCCGTCTACAACCATTACAAGCGAGTGCAGGCCGGTGGCGAAGGTGCCAAGGACGATGCGATCGAATTGGCAAAGTCCAATATTCTCTTGCTTGGACCCACTGGCTCCGGCAAGACCTTGCTGGCGCAGACCCTTGCGCGCATGCTGAATGTGCCTTTTGCGATTGCTGATGCCACGGCTCTCACTGAGGCGGGTTATGTCGGTGAAGACGTTGAGAACATTCTGTTGAAGCTGATCCAGGCAGCTGACTTTGACGTGAAGAAGGCCGAAACCGGCATCATCTACATCGATGAGATCGACAAGGTTGCGCGAAAGAGTGAGAACCCCTCGATCACACGGGATGTGTCAGGCGAAGGTGTGCAGCAGGCGCTGCTGAAGATCCTTGAAGGCACCACGGCGTCAGTGCCGCCACAGGGTGGCCGCAAGCATCCACATCAGGAGTTCATTCAGATCGACACCACTAATGTCCTGTTCATCGTTGGCGGTGCCTTTGCTGGGCTCGATCACATCATCGAGCAGCGCACAGGCAAGAAGGCCATGGGATTCACCTTTGATCTGGTTGATGGCGAACGACCTGAAGTCGACACCAACCCACTGGACATCTTCAGTCAGGTGATGCCCGAGGATCTTCTGAAGTTCGGCATGATTCCGGAGTTCATCGGTCGCCTGCCCGTGTTCACTGCTGTCAACAAGCTTGATCGCGATGCCTTGGTGGCCGTGCTCACTGAGCCACGCAATGCGCTGATCAAGCAGTATCAACGTCTGTTTGATCTGGACAATGTCGAGTTGGAATTCACCGATGGTGCATTGCAGGAGATTGCCGATCAGGCTCTGCTGCGTGGCACAGGCGCGCGTGGATTGCGCTCGATCCTTGAAGAGGTTCTTCTGAACGTCATGTACGACGTGCCCAGCAGAGATGATGTCGGCCGGGTCGTCATTACCGATGAAGTTGTGCGGGACAATGTGCATCCCACGCTTATCCCTCGCGAAGAGGAACGTCGCGACAAATCAGCCTGAGTCAACTGCGAGTGTGCTTTTCGCAGCTGCTGCTTTGCTGAGTTTCAGCTCGGTCGCGTCGAGCAGGGCAGTGGCAACCTGGTCACAATGAGCGTCAGCATTGACAGTCCACGTGATGCCTTCTCTAGCGAGGGCGCGCGCATCCGCGTAGCTGTCAACTAGGCCAATGAGTCGGGTGTCATGCGAACCGATCGCCGTCACGGTCTGCTGAATGGTCAGCGCGTCGACCCCGGATGCTCCTTGCAGCATTGCCCGTGGAAACACAATGCCCCATCGAGGCCACCCCGAGAGATCTTCAGGGTCGGCTTCGGCCGCTGAAGCCGTGACTGCGATGTTGAACCCACGATCGGCGAGGATGCGCAAGGACTGACCGCTGCCACGCGGAATCTTGTTGACGAGTACGACTGTGCGTCTGCCTTGGCTGCGGTCCAATCGCGGGATGAGCAGATTTGGCAGAGCGAGATGGCCGATATCTGGTTCGAGCAGGATCGACGGGAAGGAGATCATGATCGGCAACATCGGCTGACAGCTCTGCTCCACCTCCTTGAGCACGCCTATGAGCCGGCCAATCATGATCTGTGACCCAAACTCGGCAAGGTCGGGCTTTCGATTGATGAGCATCGAAAAGTCCTCCGGGTTGGTCAGATTGAGGTTGCCAATGACCCGGTCCCAACCCACGTTCAACAGCAAGGCCTGGGAGACACCCGTCGCAGCCGCGACTACCTGACGAAGCTGCATGGGATAGGCCGCATTGGACTGCTCTCCTTGGAGTTGCTGCAGGACATCTACCGCGGTGAGCGGCATCTCAGGCTCCCCAATGATGTCCTCGGGTCGTATGTCATATGTGACGAGGGAGTCGACGATGAATGGATTGCGACTGCTCGCATCAGAGGCCAGTCGTGATTGCGCAACTGCTTCAAGACCAGCCATGGTGAAGTCATCGACTTGGTGCGCTGCGTAGCCCATGGAGACACTGACATGGACTTCCACATCCAAGCGATGCGCAGGGACAGATCCATGGTCATTGATTCGCTGCTGCAGGCCGCGTACGAGAGCAATGCCATTTCTCACGATAGGTCCACCGGCCAGGGCAAGCCAGATGCGACCGGGTGCCTGATAGGCAAGGAACAGGTCATGACCTGCAAACTCGTCATGACCCATCGCCAATCGTGCTACTTGAGCGATCGCCGCCTGTTCAAATCTGCCGCCAGCGAGAGCCCCGAACTCATCGATCGCCAGCACCGCGATTACAAGCGAATCGCTGTGAGGGTTGGCATCTGCGCGGGCTTGCATTCTGGTCACTGCCAAGTCGAAGGCGGCCATCGTGGGCCACCTGTAGATCGGGTCAAAGAAGGTGTCGAAGGAACTCTCCTTGCTGCCATCGGCGTCTGCGAGAGACGGCATCAACAGCGTGAGAGCTGCGAGATTGGAGAATTCGGCCAGGATCGCGGGCGACCGAGTGATGAACCATCCCGGCCACAGCCACGATGCAATGGTCACTCCCGTCATGTTCAGCACACCGGAGTTCGGATAGCAATTCACATGCATGTGTGGAAAGGCCCTCAACGCAGTCGCATCCAGTGCTGGAGCGCTGTCGTAGCGGTCCCGGGCCAGGAGGTAGGTATTCATCTGTCCGCCGCCGTAATCCACGATGGACATGGCCCTGGTCGCCCCAAATATCGCGATGGCCATGCGTGCAACCGTCGGCAGGGCTGCTCGTCTGGCCAGTTCATTGCTCAGTGATCCGTCGGCCAGGCGGACAACGATCTGCGACTGATGCTCACCCCAAAGTGTCAAGGTGCGTTTCGCATCGCGCCTCCACAGCAAGATCGATGCACACCAGAGCAACAGCCACCCGCTGACGAAGACGCCTAGACTCGAGAGCTCAACTTGCTGCTCGGCGATCTCGTTGTTGAATGAACGAATGGTCGTGTCAGTCCACACGACAAGCCAGGCAAGCGATGCACTGACAAGGGCCACGATCAGCCTCCGTGAGTCAGTCGCATCGGAAAGCAGAGCCCAAGGACGAGTACTGACATTGACCCAGCGCTGGGTCGCGTTGAAGATCAAGCCGAGGGCCATTGCAGCAAGGCCAGCAAGGACCATCGGCCATGGCGATGTATTGGTGCTCACCGTTGCAGCGAGTGGACTCACAATGAGGTACGCGAGCACACCCACGGCTGCTGACAGCCACACCTCAACAAGCACGTGGAAGCGGGCGTTCGGATCGACCTGAAGTCGCGGGCCAGTGGTGATGAGCATCTTGATGAGCAATGCGATCAGGAGAAGATCCAGAGTCAGCCACGGCTTGAGGTAGAGCCCTGCAAGCATTCCCGCCACCAGCACTGCGTCAAAGCTCAAGGTTGTGGCCTGCCAAGGCTGAATGGGAGTCGAGGGGTTGTCGAGCAGCTCGCGGGTGCGCGCAGAGTTTCGAGTTCTGAATATTGCCTGCGGAGTGAATACGCTGAACGAAATCAGTGCGATCGCAAGAAGATTCGTCTTCGTCTGTGAGCTATCTGTCTGGAGACCGGAGTTCGGCGTCATGCTGAGCTCCCACACACCGACAGCCAAAGCACACAGTGCACTGGCGATGCAGAAGCTGCCGACAACTCCCGCTCGGAACTGGATATCGGATTCCTCGCTCGTCACAGAGCGATCTGAGGCGACAGGGTGAAGCCAATGCCCAAGGGAAACGATGAATCCAGGTCTCATGATCGTTCGCTCCCATCTGCCATCAGAAGAACTCGATGACCTTGCGACGCACTTCGGTGAAGTCAGATTTCACAACCTGGTAGGTCACCACGAAGAAGCCGGGAACAGTGGAGAGCAAGGATGCTTGAGTGCCCGATGAGGAAAAAGTCGGCAGACTGCCTGTTGGTTTGGCTGTCAGTTGCACATTTTGGACAGTGGCTCCTACATCATCACTGTCCAGAAGTGCGATCGATGCGGTGCTGTTGACGGCTCGTTGTGGTGGCGAGAATTCCGAACGCCGCCCATTTCCCCAAGGCTCGTTGGACAGCTCAAGCATGTACGGAGGTGTGTTCGACGCGAGCCGGACATCGTAGGAATACTTCTTCTGGTAGCCGCTGGAAGTCCCCACCCCAACCGGGCAACGGAATTTCTGAGCCAGAGAGCCCCAAAGGAAGATGCTGCCATTGCCAGGTCCATCTCCGTGGTCCTGTGCTCCGAAGCATTCTTGAATCGAGAGCAGTGCGAAGTTGTAGATCACGTTGCTCGCATTGGATGTCTTCCAATCGGGCACCCATGCTGGGGTTGATGCCGAAGTGAGTGGTCGGTAGGCGTAGGCGAACTTTCCAGCGGCAATACCGAGCACACTTTGCGAAGCCGCATTGGGCTTGCCGTACAGGGGATCCGTTGCAGTGGCCGTGGTGCTCTGCGGGTTGGAGTCCTTCAAGCTGCTGGTGAGGATGACGTTGTTCTCGGTGCTCAGCATCACTTGACCCTTGTAGGAGCCCTGCACATAGAGATCACCATTGGCGCAGGACGATCCGTACCAGGGTGAGGCTGTGTTGGAAAGTTCAGACGGGAAGCCCTTGTGCGTTGACCCAGAATTGAAATAGCCCCTGTCCGTGAGATCACTTGGAATCACGTACGGGTACTTTCGCGTTCCCTTCAGGATGCAGGTCGGCTCGGTGCCGGCCACCCACTGATTGTTCAAGTCGTAGGCGTTGTCGGGATCGTCCACCTCAGAAGTTCGACGGACGTTCTGCACGTAGATCACCAGATCGCTGAAGCTGGAGAGATTGACCTTCTGGGTGACTTGGGCGCTGGCCGGGCTCTGCAGAGTGGTGCCATCGCCACCATCGCATCCGGCTGCAGTGCGCTTGGTGTCAGGACTGGTGACGTACATATAGCCGATGCCGGCTTCCTCTGAGAAGCGAATTCTGGTTGGACCCGTGAAGATGCATCCACTCTCGCTGGCCCGCTTCTTCAGAAGTGCTGGGCTTGGAGGCAGGTCCAGAACTGCGTCGTAGCTGGGATTGCGCAGGGTGGCGTCAGTCCCAGACGATGGCCGCCAAGCGTCACCTTGATACGCGGTGGAGGAGGACGACCATGTGGATGCACCTCCACCGACGCTGGTAAGGATGTAGCGCCGCGTCGTAGGACACCCGACCTCTCCCGCAGTCAATCCATCATTGACGGTGCGACAGGAGGAACTGATGTTGCCAGCGCCGATCGCGGCCGAGAGGTTCACCCCTTCCAGCCTCCACACGTCATTGGTGTGGAGTCGACCAACGAGGCGCTCGGTGCCGTATATGCCGGCCCACTGGCAGAAGCGGTAGTTGCGCTGGTTGCCGTTGCTGATGACACCTGAGCTGTTCACCGAGACAGGACCGGCCTCATACCACCGTCGCGCACACAGTTGTCGCGCGAGTTCCTGCCCTGTGCGTCCCGTGCCACCACTGTTTGCAGCGGTGGAGTAGGCACCGGGCAGATCCGGTGAAGACGTCTCGATGTCGCTCATGTAGGTGTAGTCCAATGTCGATCGCTTGGTCAGCACCGCTTCGACTGTGCGCGTCTGCGTTCCTGAGCGTCCCGACGAGAAAGCCCGGATTTCGCCGACGGATCCGGCTTTGCTCGCGTCGATCGCATACGTGAACTCGCTGTCGTCCCCTCCTCCGGGAACAGGTGTCCAACCGGCAAGGGCTGCGTTCGTCGCATCCTGCGTCAGTGCGCTGAGAGTCCCTACTTGCAGTCGTGCCTGAATGTCCGCCAAGCCGGATTCGGCCGCGGCCAGGGCGGCGTA
>JAUSQD010000123.1 GCA_030652695.1 Actinomycetota bacterium | reverse complement strand
GACGCCGGCGCGCGGCGGGTGGTCCGGCAGAAAAGGCCTTCGGATCTCTCGTGGGACTCCAGCTGCGCCCCCGAGCCCTGCGCGAGGCGGCGACGTTGTTCGCCGCGGTTCGCAGTCAGGGTGATGCAGGCGCGCGCGATGCACTGTGGGGTCACCCAGATCTGCTTCCCGATGCGGAGGATCTGAAGGACCCGCTGGGCTTCATTGAGCGATCAACGGCTGCGGACGAAGAGCAATAATTCTTTCGTCCACATCGCCATTCGTACGTTTCACCTGATCAGGAGCACTTTTTCTGAGTCGTCCTCAATTGTGTCCACAGTGATATCAACCTTGAGTCCACAGGCACACCGCCGGATCTCCACAGGACATCCCCAACTGAGTCCACAGGCCGCGAGTCAATCCTCGGCATTTTCATTGACTCCCTCGTGCGCCCTACCTAGGTTTGCGCGTCGACAGGACCCCCAGGGATAACGAGCCGCAGTGAACAAGGGGAAGGTTCACTGCGCGCGGCGAGGCCTTGGGGGTCTTGGCCAGTTGGGCTCGTGGAGGCCTTGGGTACGCTGAATCTATGTCGGCGTTGATGTGGTGGCTCATCCCGCTCGGCGCGACCTTTCTTGCTGTGGGCTATGCCATGTATCGCGGGCGTCCCGAGCGCCCCATGGAGGGTCAGGAGGGCATGCAGACACTGCGCGCTTTCCAGGAGGCAATGAACCGACCGATGCCACCGGCACTGCCCATTGATGAACAGGACTATCCAGACGCAGATGAGCCGCGCAGGTGAGCGCGAGTTCACCGCGCATGCCCTTGTCCAAGCGAGCCCGAGTCCTCCTGCTGAGCGCGGCAAGCCTCGCTGTGCTGCTGGTCGTCGCCTTGCTACTGCCCGTGCCGTTCATCCGACTGGCACCTGGCCCGACCTTCAATGTCATTGGCGAACTCGAGGGCAAGCCGGTCATTGAGATCGATGGCACGACCACCTACCCGACCACAGGTCGAATGGACATGACCACCGTCCTTGAATCTGGCGGGCCTCGAGGCGGACTCACCTTCATTGGAGCCCTGTCGTCCTGGTTCAACTCAAGCGACGCCGTCATTCCACGCGAACTGATCTATCCCGATGATGTGTCGGGTGAAGAGGTGACTGCTGAGCAGGCGGCGCTGTTCAACTCATCTGAGTCCAATGCCATCGGTGCAGCGATGAAATACCTGCAGGAGCCGGTGACGATCCAGGCCATTGTGTCCTCGGTCACCGCGAACTCGCCTGCTTCAGGAAAGCTGGAGCCTGGGGATGTCATCGTGTCGGTCAATGGCCAGCAGGTCACTGATCCGGCCGCTGTGAGCACTCTGGTGCGCGCTGAACCGGTCGGCAGCAGTTTCAGGTTCATGGTCGAGCGCGGTGGCATGGAGCAGGAGGTCACCGTCACTTCGGCGCCAAGCCCACTTGATTCCGAGATTCCCTACATCGGCATTGGGGTGGGCGTGATCTACCAGCCTGATTTCCAGATTGCCTTCAATGTCGGCAATGTCGGCGGACCCAGCGCTGGCCTGTTGCTCAGCCTGGGCATCGTGGACAAACTCACGACTGCAAACTTGACCGCCGGCCGAGTCATCGCGGGCACCGGAACCATCACCCCAGAAGGCGAAGTTGGACCAATTGGCGGCATCCGGCAGAAGCTGGCGGGCGCTCGATCCACGGGGGCAGAGCTCTTCTTGATGCCAGCCGCCCATTGCAAGGAAGCCGCCGGTCACGTACCAGATGGACTCACGGTTACTCCTGTGAAGACTCTGACCGAGGCAGTGACCGCGATCGAAAACTGGACGGCTGGCAAGAAGGTTCCAGCCTGCCCTGTGCAGCCGTGAACGCCTGACATAGATTCTCACCGTGTCTTTCAATTTTCCCGGTGCCCGAGATCGCTCCAGCTCATCGACTGAGGAGCATCGGCGTCGCGGCGGAGTGCTCATTCCCACGATTGTCATCCTGGGTGTCATCGTCGTCGGCTTCGTCATCTTCACCGGGTTCTACACCGATCTTCTGTGGTTTGAGTCAGTAGACAAGGCATCGGTCTTCACCACGCAGTTGTTCACCAAGGCCCTGCTGTTCGTGGTGTTCGGTGGATTCATGACCGCGGTGCTGCTGCTGGTCATGTGGTGGTCCTGGAAGTCACGCCCCGAATTTCGAGCGATGACCCCCGAGCAGGCAAGCCTTGATCGCTATCGCGAGGCGATTGATCCCTACCGCGGCCGACTGGCGATCGCCCTGGCCTTGGTGCTTGGCCTGTTTGCTGGCTTGGCTGCGTCCTCGGAGTGGGACACCTTCCTGCAATTTCGCAACTCCACTGATTTCGGCATCACCGATCCTCAGTTCGGGATGGACCTGTCCTTCTTCACCTTCACCCTGCCGTTCATCCAGTACTTGCTCGGCTTCGGCTTTGCCGTACTCGCATTGGCCTTCATCGCTGCTGTCGTCGTGCAGTACCTCTACGGCGGCCTGCGCCTGCAGCCCAAGGGTGATCGCGCAACTGCCGGGGCTCAAACGCAGATCTCGATATTGATCGCTCTGGTGCTTTTCTTGAAGGCTGTCTCGTACTGGTTTGATCGCTTCGCGCTCGACACCCAGAGCCAGTCGCTGGTTGTCGGATTCACCGGCTTGAAGTACACCGATGTGCATGCAGTGCTTCCTTCGTTGAACATTCTGACTTTTGTCTCGTTGATCGTCGGTCTGCTGTTTCTGGTCAATGCCTTCCGACGCGCGTGGGTCATTCCGCTCATCGGGCTTGGACTGATGGTGTTGACCGGCGTCGTGGTCGGCGTGCTGTATCCACTGTTTGTCCAGCAGTTTCAGGTGCGGCCAAGTGAGCTCGTCAAGGAGCAGCCGTACATCGCACGCAATATCGAAGCCACGCGTCAGGCATATGACGTGGCAAGCGCAGAGGTCTCGAACTATCCGGGCACGGTGGCACCGCCAACAGCCAAGGTTCTTGCGGCCAGCCAGGGCACATTGAGCAATATCCGCTTGTTGGATCCAGCCGTCGTGTCGCCGACCTACAACCAGTTGCAACAGGTCCGTGGCTACTACTCCTTCAATGACACCCTCGACATTGATCGCTACACCCTGGACAAGAAGCAACGAGGAGCAGTCGTTGCAGTCCGCGAAATCAACTTGAACGGCATCTCAGAGGGCCAGCGGAACTGGACCAACGACAAGACCGTCTACACCCACGGCTATGGATTCGTCGCGGCATATGACAACACCGCTCAGTCCACCGGACAGCCGGACTTCTTCGCCAGCAACATCCCGCCGACAGGTGCCTTGCAGGCCAAGCAGCCTCGCGTCTACTTCGGTGAGAACTCACCTGCCTACAGCATCGTCGGCGCACCCGCTGACCGCGCACCTGTGGAGCTGGACTACCCAGATGATGCGAGCCCCACTGGGCAGAAGAACTACACCTACGAAGGCTCTGGTGGCGTGGCCATGGGCTCCTTCTTCAACCGTCTGCTGTTCGCAACCAAGTTCCAGGACTCCAACATCATCCTGTCCGACTTGGTGAACTCTGAATCTCGAATCCTGTACGACCGCGACCCCTTGTCTCGCGTGAGCAAGGTCGCTCCTTGGCTGACTCTTGATCAGGACCCGTACCCCATCGTTGCTGATGGCGGCATCAAGTGGGTCATTGACGGCTACACGACTTCGAACAACTATCCGTACTCAAGTCGTGTGTCACTGTCGGATGCAACGAGTGACTCTCTGACCACGCGGACCATCGGCAATGGCATCACCCCCATTGACCAGATCAACTACATGCGCAACTCAGTCAAGGCTGTCGTGGATGCCTACGAGGGCACCGTCACCCTGTACGCATGGGATGAGTCAGACCCAGTGCTGCAGACCTGGATGAAGGTCTTCCCGGAAACCGTCGAGCCGCGCTCCTCGATGCCGGCCGAGGTCGTCGCCCATGTGCGCTACCCGCAGGATGTGTTCAAGGTGCAGCGCACCATCCTCAGCCGCTACCACGTGACCGACCCAGTCACCTTCTACAACGGCACCGATGTGTGGATCGTTCCATTTGATCCCACCATCTCGCCTGCACAGGTATTCCAGCCTCCGTACTACCTCACCCTGCAGATGCCCGGTCAGCTCGCGCCAGCGTTCTCCCTGACGACAACCTTCGCGCCTTCGCGAAGGCAGACTCTTGCGGGGTTCATGGCGGTGAGCTCTGATCCGCTCAAGGACTACGGCAAGATCCGAGTGCTGCAATTGCCGAGCAACACGACCATCCCTGGTCCGCAGCAGGTGCAGAACACCTTCGAATCTGATCCGCTGGTCTCCTCGCAGCTGTCCTTGCTTCGTCGAGGTGGCTCCGAGGTTGAATTCGGCAATCTCCTGTCGCTGCCGTTCAACGATGGACTGCTCTACGTGGAGCCGGTGTATCTGAGAGCAGCCGCTGATGGCTTCCCGTTGCTTCAGAAGGTTCTGGTCGGCTACGGACAGAATGTTGCGCTGGAGGACACCCTTGTCGAAGCGTTGAACAAGGTGTTCTCAATTTCGCCTGAATCTGGTGTGGATGCGATTCCAAGTCCAGGTGATGTGACCTCAGAGGGCGAGACCAAGCCAAGTCCGACTCCTTCGGCCACGGCCAATGGCACGGCGGCTTCGCAGTTGAGCGAAGCGCTGGCCGATGCTCAGCGGGCCTACGACTCCGGTCTGGATGCCCTTGAGAGCGGCAACTTCACTGCCTATGACCAGGCACAGAAGCGACTAGCTGAAGCCTTGCAGCGCGCTGCAGCTGCGCAAGCCAAGCTCACGGGGACGACTTCAACAACGTAGTTCGTTCGTGTTGTTGAAGTTCATCTGTCTGTTACGTCCCTTTGTAGCCGGACACGGCGCGGAAACACATCGGATATTTCGAGTTCACTGATCACTCATACGTTCGCCTCACTAATCGGGGGGTTGGAACCACGGCCTTCCCTAAATCGAGGGGGACCATGATTACCTTGCACAAACGAAGCGTGGCTGCATCGGCCACTGCTATCACGGCGCTGTTGTTGCTGGCTGCCTGCGGATCGACCACAGAGGAAGCAGCACCTGAAGCGTCAGCCACCATGGCTACAGAGGATCGTTGCGCAACAGGCGACACGATTCCTGTGGGTCTGCTGAATTCGCTCTCGGGCACGATGGCAATCAGTGAGGTCACGGTTCGTGACTCCTTGCTGCTCGCCGTTGACGAGATCAACGCGTCTGGTGGCGTGCTGGGCAAGCAACTGGTGCCCATCAGTGAGGATGGCGCTTCAGACTGGCCAACCTTCGCTGAGAAGGCTCAGAAGCTCATCAGTGAAGACAAGGTTGCCGCAACCTTCGGTGGCTGGACTTCCTCCAGCCGCAAGCAGATGCTGCCGGTCTTTGAGTCCGCCAAGGAACTGCTCTTCTACCCTGTGCAGTACGAAGGCCTGGAGGCATCGCCTTACATCTTCTACACAGGTGCAACAACCAACCAGCAGATCATTCCTGCTTTGGACTACCTGAAGGAAGAGGGAGTCAAGACCCTCTACCTGGTTGGCAGCGACTACGTGTTCCCACGTACCGCGAACAAGGAGATCGCCGCGTACGCCGCAGCCAATGGCATGGAGATCGTGGGAGAGGACTACAAGCCTCTTGGCAACACCGAGTTCAGCGCCATCGTTGACAGCATCAAGGCTGCCAAGCCAGATGCAGTGTTCAACACCTTGAACGGTGACAGCAACGTTGCCTTCTGGAAGCAGTACAAGTCAGCAGGCCTGGATGCCAAGACCACTCCGGTTGTCTCGGTCTCCATCGCTGAAGAAGAGGTTGCCGCAATCGGACCTGAGTACCTCACGGATCAGTTGGTGTCCTGGAACTACTACCAGACAACCGACACTCCTGAGAACGCAGCGTTCGTCAAGGCCTACCAGGACAAGTACGGCGCAGACAAGCCGACTTCGGATCCAATGGAAGCCGCATACACCTCGCTGTACCTCTGGAAGGCCATGGCAGAGAAGGCCGGCTCTTGCAACCCAGAAGCCATCAAGGCAGCAGCTGACGGCATCACCTTTGCCGCACCTGAAGGTCTGGTCACGATTGATGGTGCAAACCAGCACATCTACAAGACCGCTCGCATCGGCAAGATCACTGACGATGGTCAGATCGTCGAGGTTTGGAATTCAGGAGAGCCAATCAAGCCTGATCCCTTCCTCGAGGGCTATGACTGGGCAGCCGGCCTCTCCGGGGCCTCGCCTGCACCCAGTTCGAGCTGATTGAAGTGCTTGGGCTCACGCAAGTGAGCCCAAGCCGGGGTGGGAGTCAGGGGGGACTGACTCCCACCCCGCAGTTCAGCGCGATAGCCACGAACTCCATGAGAGGCCTTCTGTGATCGTCGTCAATCAGCTTTTCACTGGTATCAGTTTCGGATCGCTCCTTCTGCTCATCGCCCTTGGTCTGACGCTCATCTTTGGTCAGATGAACGTCATCAACATGGCGCAGGGCGAGCTGTTCATGTTCGGCGCCTACACCGTGTATGTCCTGCAGTTGGTCATGACCTCTGCGGGTCTCTCGCTCTTTCTTGCATTGCCCGTCGCCTTCGTCGTCTCCGGACTCATTGGCCTTGCGATGGAGGTGCTGCTGATTCGAAGACTCTATGAACGGCCCTTGGACACCTTGCTGGTGACCTGGGGCGTGGCCTTGGTGCTGCAGCAGTTGGCGCGCAATATCTTCGGCGCAACGAACAAGCAGACCAGCGCCCCCGAATGGCTCACTGGTGCAGTGACGATAGGAGAGTTCTCCTTCCCCGCCAGTCGCCTCTTCATTCTTGCCCTTGCCCTTGGTGCTGTGTTGGCGCTCTCACTGACGTTCAAGTTCACACCACTTGGACGACGCATCCGCGCAGTTGTGCAGAACCGTCGTCTTGCGGCCACCAGTGGCATCCCGACCAGTCGCGTTGACCGCACGACCTTCTTCATCGGCTGTGGTCTTGCCGGCATTGCCGGAGTCGCACTGACCTTGCTCGGCGCTATTGGCCCGACGATGGGACAGAGTTACATCGTTGATGCCTTCCTTGTCGTTGTCGTTGGCGGCATTGGTCAGCTCAAAGGAACCGTGATCATGGCCTTTGCGATCGGCATGGCCAGCGCATTGATCGAATACCAAGTCGGTCCGAGCCTTGCCAAGGTGCTGGTCTTCATCGGCATCGTGATCTTCCTGCAGTGGCGACCACAGGGCTTGTTCAGCCAGCAGACCAGGAGCCTGGCATGAACACGACCCTTCAGAAGATCACAAGCCATCCGCTTCTAGCCAAGCTGCAGTCAAACCCGTACATCGGAAGGCTCTTTCGACCCGGTCCGATCCGCACCTTCTCTGGGTTCCTTGTCGGCGGCATTCTGCTGTTCCTGATCGCGCCTCTCGTGCTCTCTCAGTTCAGGTTGGAACTCCTGGGCAAGTACCTGGCATTCGCCATCGTTGCCTCTGGCATTGGTCTGGCCTGGGGACGTGGTGGACTCCTGACCCTTGGTCAGGGCGTGTTCTTCGGCATTGGCGCGTACGCCATGGCGATGCATCTCAAACTCTCGCAGACTCCTGAAGGCCAACTGCCTGACTTCATGCAGCTCTATGGTGAAGTCGAGAGCCTTCCGAGCTACTGGGTTCCCTTCCAGTACGCCTGGTTTGCCATTCCAGCGATCATCATCCTGCCGGCCCTCATCGCCTACCTGGTTGGCGCGATGATCTTCAGACGTGGTGTGCGCGGCGCGTACTTTGCGATTCTCAGCCAAGCACTTGCCGCAGCCCTTGCGATCTTCATCGTTGGACAGCAGGGGACCACTGGGGGGACCAATGGCCTGACCAATCTCAACAACTTCTTCGGCTATGACCTCGACGATCCCGTCAACCGCAAGATGGTGTACTTCATCATCGCCGGCATCCTGCTGGGCGTCATCGCGATCACCCGTCAGCTGATGTTCAGTCGCTACGGCGAACTGCTCGTTGCCACTCGTGATGCCTATCAACGGGTGCGCTTCCTGGGCTACAACCCGGCACGCGTGCTCACGGTTGCCTTCGCCGTGTCTGCAGCGATGGCCGGACTTGGCGGCGCGGCATTCGTCTCGATCGTCGGCGCCATCAATCCCGCCTCGATCGATGTCGTTCCGTCGATTGCATTCATCATCGGCGTTGCAGTCGGTGGCCGCTCCACCCTGCTCGGTCCGGTGCTCGGTGCAGTCGGTGTGGCGTGGTTTGGCACTGCAGCCAGTGAGGCCTATCCCGATTCATGGCAGTACATCCAAGGCGGCATGTTCATCCTGGTCGTGGCCTTCCTGCCTGGTGGCCTTGCGACTCTGCCGGCGGCCTTCCGTGCAATCAAGGGCAAGTGGGACGATCGAAAACCGCCAGAGATTCCGAGTATGGGCAGCGGCGCAGTGCAGGAGGCGAGCGCATGACCGATCAACCGTATGCCGGTCTTGAGGTGCGCAACCTCCGCGTGGAATTCGATGGATTCGTTGCCGTTGATGGTGTCGATCTTGATGTGGGCCGCGGAGATGTGCGCTTTCTCATCGGGCCGAACGGCGCCGGCAAGAC
>JAUSQD010000122.1 GCA_030652695.1 Actinomycetota bacterium | reverse complement strand
GCAACAACAACGCCTACTGCCAGGACAATGAAATCTCCTGGATCGAGTGGCAGCTCACCAAGAAGCAGCAGGATCTGCTGACTTTCAATCAGCAGGTGATGCAGCTCCGCAAGACGCATCGGGCATTTCGTCAGCGCTATTTCTTTGATGGCCGCCCGATGACTGAAGGCGGTCCGAAGGACCTTGCGTGGATCGCCGCAGATGGCCATGAGGTGCCAGAAGCCGCCTGGCATGACGGCGGCATGAGGACCCTTGGCATGTACATCGCCGGTGATCTGCAGGATCGTCCCGAAGGTCCTCCGGTGAGCGACGACTCATTCCTGTTCATCCTGCATGCTGGAGAAGAGCCACTGGACTTCACTCTGCCGGGACGACCATATGGGGCCAGCTATCGTCGAATACTGGATTCCGAAGCAGACCAGTCCACACCTGCTGAAGCCAATGAGCCAGCAGGTGGGACTGTAACCTTGGCGCCGAAGAGCTTGGTGCTGTTCGTCGTCAGCGACTAGGACTCAGCCAGCGAACTGCACTGGCGCTTCGCCCACCTCGTGTTCGGCGATGACCACGGGCAGGGTTTCCAAGCCCATTTCGAACGAGGATGTCAGTCCTCGGTGGGACGGCAGGATTCGCACGGTGTAGCCAAATGGTCCGTTCTGATCGAGTTCCAATTTCAGCGTGTACAGCCAGCGATTGCCTTCATAGCCCTCGGTCGCAGTCATCACAGGTGACTGCGAGCTGACGATGCGGTCATTGGAGTCAACCCGGCCATGTACAACCTGCACCACAACATCGGCTGGGGTGAGATCTCCCAGTGCAACATTGGCTCGAATCTCAACCTCAGTGCCGAGATTGACGATATCGCCGATTCCTTGAATTTCGACGTGTTCCACCGAGGCAGACGGCCAGGCCGCACGGACGCGTGACTTCCAGTAGGACAACTCGCGGGCGACTTCATAGTTGTTCTCCGTGGCTGCTCTGCCCGCGTGCGCTGCGGGCAGATACAGGGTGTTGACGTAGTCACTGACCATTCGGCTCGCAAGCACCTTGGGCCCAAGAGTGTGCAGAGTGTGACGAACCATGCCGATCCAACGGCCCGGCAGGCCAGCCTCGTTGTTCTCGTAGAAGGTGGGCGCAACTGTGCGACCCATGAGGTCATACAGGCCAGCTGCTTCAAGATCATCACGTCGATCTGCGTCATCGACGCCATCGGCAGTCGGGATCGCCCAGCCATTTTGGCCGTCGAACCATTCATCCCACCAGCCATCAAGAATCGACAGGTTCAGGGCGCCGTTGAGTGCAGCCTTCATGCCCGACGTGCCACTTGCCTCAAGGGGGCGAATCGGGTTGTTCAGCCATACATCACAACCGGGATACAGGATTGTTGCCATCGCCATGTCGTAGTTCGGCAGGAAGACGATGCGATGACGAACATCCTCGCCATCTGCGAACTGCACGAGCTCTTGGATGAGGCGCTTGCCGCCTTCATCTGCAGGATGCGACTTGCCCGCGACGACCATCTGAATTGGGCGATCCTCATCCAGCAGCAAGGCGCGCAGTCGCGCCTTGTCGCGGAGCATGAGTGTGAGGCGCTTGTATGAGGGCACCCGGCGTGCAAAGCCGATGGTCAGGACATCGGGGTCCATGACCGAGTCGATCCACTTGAGCTCGGTCTCGGTTGCACCTCGCGCGAGCCAGGATTCCTTCAGCATTGAGCGCGTCATAGTGATCAGCTCTTGGCGAAGTTCTCGCTTGACTGCCCAAAGTCGGTCATCAGGTGCCTCGGCGATCATCCGCCAGCCATCAGCGTCATTGAGCATCTCGGCCCGGTCGGAACCCAGAGCAAGATCGCGAATCTGTCGTGCCGTCCATGTCGGCGCGTGGACGCCGTTGGTGATCGACGTGATCGGGACATCTTCATTGTCGAACTCAGGCCAAAGGCCTGAGAACATGCCGCGGGAGACCTGACCATGCAGCAGGCTCACACCGTTTGCACGGCCGGCAATGCGCAGCCCCATGACCGCCATGTTGAACACATTGGGATCGCCGCCTGCATAATCCTCAGCTCCAAGGGCCAGGATTCGCTCAACAGGCACACCAGCTTCAGCATTGTCGCCGCCGAAAGTGCGAGCCACGAGATCCCGTGGAAAGCGATCGATGCCTGCAGGCACCGGCGTATGCGTGGTGAAGACGGTACTCGCGCGCACAGCCTCGAAAGCCTCGTCGTAGCTCAACTTCACATCGGACTGCACCAGTTCGCGAATGCGCTCAAGTCCAAGGAATCCCGCATGGCCCTCGTTGGTATGAAAGACCTCGGGCTCTGGGGCTCCGCTGATCCGGCAGTAGGCACGCAGCGCGCGCACTCCGCCGATGCCCAACAGCATCTCCTGCAGCAGACGATGTTCGCCGCCGCCGCCGTACAACCGATCAGTCACGTCACGTTCTGCCTGACCGTTCTCTTCAACGTCTGAATCCAGCATCAACAGTGGGATGCGACCAACGCGGGCAATCCAGACATGCGCATGAATGGCTCGTCCTCCCGGCAGACCCACCTCGATCGATGCAGCTGTGCCATCGGCTTCACGCAACAAGGTCACCGGGCTGCCGTCGGGATCACACACGGGGTAGCGCTCAAGCTGCCAGCCATCGCGCGACAGCGACTGCTTGAAGTATCCCGCTCGGTAGAACAGGCCAAGACCGATGATCGGCACGCCCAGATCGCTCGCGGTCTTGAGATGATCACCTGCCAGAATGCCCAGGCCGCCGGAGTACTGCGGAAGGGCCGCGGTGACGCCGAATTCCGGTGAGAAGTAGGCGATGCCTGCAGCCGAGTCCTCACCAAGCGACTGGTACCAGCGATCGCTTGCCAGGTAGTCGCTGAGGTTCTCGGCTCGGTGGTTGATCCACTGCACAAAGCCATCGTCCGTGGCCAACTCGTCAAGTCGCTCAGCTGAGACTTCGCCCAGGAGACGGACTGGATCCTCTTCGACGGCCAGCCAAAGCTCGGGGTCAATGGACTTGAACAAGTCGCGAGTCTCCGGATCCCATGACCAGCGCAGATTCAGCGCCAACTCTTCTAGGGCAGCCAAGCGCTGCGGAAGGACTGTGCGGACGGTGAATCGTCTGATTGCTCTCACAAGTCCACAGTAGTCGATATGATAACGCTTACATCGTCACGCAGATCACAGCCATGTGAATTTCACGAAACATCTGGATGCCAGCACATTGAGCACCCTTGCTGAGGAGTCAACAGCCGTGGAAGCCGAACGTTCGCCGGTACGGTCTGCACCATGGTCGATGCCGTTTCCAGCAGTCCCAACGCTGCGATGAATGCCACAGCGCAACCCTGGTTGCCACCGAACACCACGGTGCCAACTGAGCTGTCCGGCCGATTTGCCATCACCGATGTCAGTCCAAGCGTGCTTGGCGGACGTCGTCCGTCAGCTGCAGCAGTGGGGGAACTGCTGGAAGTTCGCTGCACGAGCTTTCGCGAGGGCCACGATGCGCTCGGGCTGCATCTGGTCGTGCGTGATCCAGCCGGCAAAGAGCACTCCCGAACGCGCATGAGCCCGACGTACGACGGCTTGGATTCCTGGGTCGCAAGCTTTCGCCCTGATGCCATGGGTCTGTGGCACTTCGACATCCAGGCCTGGGGAGACCCGTGGTCCACCTGGGTGCATCGAGCACAGATCAAGATTCCGGCCGGCATCGACGTTGAGCTGGAGTGCGAAGAAGGCGCACGCATCCTGGAACGCGCACTTGCCGAAACCGCCATCCCCCGCAACTCCGTGATCGATGTCGCCATTCAAGCCTTGAGATCGGGACTGGACCCCAAAGTCCGCCTGGCCTCTGCCATAGATCCAGGTGTAGCTGACGCGATGTACGCACATCCCATTCGTGAGTCAGTCACCACGAGTGGTCCATGGCCAGTGCAAGTCCAGCGTCGGCGAGCACTCTTTGGCTCGTGGTATGAACTCTTTCCACGCAGCGAGGGCGCCGATGTCGCCAAGAAGAAGTCCGGGACCTTCCGCACCGCAATGGTGCGCTTACCAGCGATCGCCGACATGGGATTCGACGTGGTCTATGTGCCACCTGTGCATCCAGTTGGCGAGATCAATCGCAAGGGACCGAACAATATTTTGAATCCGAAGCCTGGCGACCCAGGATCACCATGGGCGATCGGCTCTGCTGCTGGCGGACATGATGCGATCCATCCCGACCTTGGCAATCTGAAGGATTTCACTGCCTTTGTCGCGCGAGTACAAGAGCTGGGCATGGAGCTTGCACTGGACTTCGCCCTGCAAACTGCCCCAGATCATCCTTGGGTCTCCAGCCATCCTGAGTGGTTTACCACTCGCGCCGACGGCACGATCGCATACGCAGAGAATCCACCGAAGAAGTACCAGGACATCTATCCACTGAACTTTGACATCGATCCTGAAGGTCTGTACTCGGAGATTGAACGAGTCGTGCGCACTTGGGTCGGTCGTGGTGTGCGAATCTTCCGCGTCGACAATCCGCACACCAAGCCTCTGTGGGTCTGGGAGCGATTGATCGCAGCCATCAATGCAACCGACCCCGACGTGCTCTTTCTCGCTGAGGCCTTCACTCGCCCCCCAATGATGCGGGCGCTGGCCCAGATCGGATTCCAGCAGAGCTACACCTATTTCACCTGGCGCAACTCAAAGCAGGAGCTCGAGGAGTATCTGCGCGAACTGGCCGGAGTATCTGCTGCGCATATGCGCCCGAATCTGTTCACGAACACTCCGGACATCCTCACGGAGTACCTCCAGCACGGCGGTCCGCATGCATTCGAGATCCGAGCCATCCTCGCTGCGACGCTTTCACCCAGTTATGGCGTGTACAGCGGCTTTGAACTCTTCGAGCACGTCGCGCTTCGACCCGGCAGCGAGGAATACCTCGACAGTGAGAAATTCCAGTACCGGCCGCGGAACTGGAAGGCCGCCGAAGAGCAAGGCCTCTCCCTTGCCCCACTGCTGACTCAACTCAATGCCATTCGGCGCGCTCATCCCGCATTGCAGGATTTGCGCTCACTTCGATTCCACCAAAGCAGCAATCCCAACATCATCGCGTTCTCCAAAGTGGACATGGGCGATGTGATGCTGGTGGTGTGCACACTTGATTCGTATCAGGCGCAACAGGCAATCGTGTCCTGGGACATGGCAGCACTCGGCTTGGATTGGGACCAGCGCTTCATTGCCAAGGATCTCCTGCACGACCAGTCTTGGACTTGGAGTCGCGAGGCGTATGTTCGCCTTGCGCCATGGGAACAAGTAGCCCACGTCATCCACGTGCCAAGGGAGGTTGCTGGTGGCAACTAGCCCGATCACGCGAGTCGAGGTGAGCATTTCCGAACTCGACCGCATCGTTGACGGTTGGCATCACAATCCGCACACGATTCTTGGTCCGCACCGCAACGGAAAGTCCGTGACCATTCGCGTCCTGCGACCTGCAGCTGATGCCGTGACTGTCGTGACGCCTGACGCGCGCATCCCCATGACCCTTGAGCATCGCGGCATCTGGTTTGCCATCCTGCCCGGGGCTGAAGTGCCGACCTATGCCATCGATGCGACCTATGGCGGTGAAGTCATTCCAGGTGATGATCCCTATCGCTTCCTGCCCACTCTCGGCGAAATTGACCTGCATCTGATTTCCGAGGGGCGCCATGAGCAGCTCTGGCAGGTACTGGGATCCCATGTTCGTCAATACGAGACTCCGTTTGGGCTGGTCACTGGCGTGTCATTCGCGGTCTGGGCGCCAAGCGCGCAGGGCGTGCGTGTCAGCGGAGACTTCAACTTCTGGGATGGCGTCGCACATCCAATGCGCTGCCTTGGCTCAACTGGCGTGTGGGAGATCTTTGTTCCCAATATCGGCGCAGGAACGATCTACAAATTCAATGTGCTGGGCAAGGACGGAGTCTGGCGCGAAAAGGCCGATCCAATGGCATATGCCACGGAGGCGCCTCCAGCCACGAGTTCGATGGTTTACACCTCAAGCCATGAGTGGGCCGACCAAGAGTGGATCAATCGTCGAGCAACCACAGATCCCCATCGACTGCCGTTGAGCATCTACGAAGTCCACCTCGGTTCCTGGCGGCCGCACTTGGACTACCGCGGGCTGGCGATCGAACTCGTGGAATACGTGCGGGATGCCGGATTCACCCACATCGAGTTCATGCCATTGGCTGAGCACCCATATGCGCCTTCCTGGGGTTATCACGTGACCTCTTACTTCGCACCGTCCGCTCGCTTCGGATCCCCCGATGACCTGCGGTTTCTGATTGACTCCCTGCACCAGGCTGGCATCGGAGTGCTGGTCGACTGGGTGCCCGCGCACTTTGCCACTGACCCATGGGCCTTGGTGCGCTTTGATGGAACCGCGCTCTATGAACACCCCGATCCGCAGCGCGGCGAACATCCCGACTGGGGCTCCTACATCTTCAACTACGGACGCACAGAGGTCCGAAACTTCCTCGTGGCCAATGCGATCTACTGGATCGAGGAATTCCACATCGATGGCCTTCGTGTCGATGGGGTGGCTTCGATGCTGTACTTGGACTACTCACGCAAGGACGGACAGTGGTCACCAAATCAATTCGGTGGCCGCGAGAATCTGGAAGCAGTTTCCTTCCTGCAGGAGATGAACGCGACGGTCTACAAGCGAGTGCCGGGTGTGATGACCATCGCCGAGGAGTCCACCGCCTGGCCCGGTGTCACGCAGCCGACATTCAATGGTGGACTTGGCTTCGGCTTCAAATGGAACATGGGCTGGA
>JAUSQD010000120.1 GCA_030652695.1 Actinomycetota bacterium | reverse complement strand
TGCCAAGGTCTTCTTGCATTGCGGGCAGTGCGATGTTCACGATCGACGCATCCAGCACAACCATCAGCTGGGAGATCGCGATGACGATCAGCGCCTTCCAGCGCATGGGATCCGGTGGTGGGACAGCTGAGGGTTGTGACACGAAAACTCCAAAGGCAGCAGCGTCGTACTTTGAATACCGACGCACGCTACCAGCGAATTGTCACTGCTCTAAACCGCTGCAGATCGCGTTCGCCGAGGGCATATTCCCTTGAAGCAGGTACATATCGACGACTTCGTCGACACATGAGGAACCCTGCTTGTACGCAGTGTGGCTATAGGCATCCCAGGTGAGGAGCCCGGAGTTCTGTATTTGAGTGCTCAGATTCCTGCCCCACATGCCAGGTGTCGCCGGGTCATGACTTGTGGCGACGATCAGAATCGGCTCTGTCCCAACAATGTTCACACTCGTGGCCGGTCCGGCTCCTTGCGCTGGCCAGTTCGCGCACGGCAGCAGTCCCCAGGCCAGGCCAACACCGAATGTTGGGGCCCACTGCTCCCATTGAGTGGCCAAATCACTGACGTGCTGCGGTGTTGCCTGATATTGGCGATCGAGACAGGTCACTGCATAGAAGGCATCTGCTGAGTTGTCGACATAGCGACCATCGACCTCACGCCCAGTGCGTTCGTCCAAGAGCATCATCAACGGCTCGCCATTGCTTTCGTTCACAGCTGCATTCAGCGCCGCTCGCAATCGCGGGTAGTCGCGCTCTGGAAAGTAAAGGTAGGAAAGCACTGCACTGGTTGCCAAGGAACCGTTCAGCATGCGATCACGCACGGGCAGCGGCTTAATTTCAAGACTCATCAGGAAGCGGCGCAGCTGGGTGGCAACCTGTTGCGCCGTGCCCTTGTACGGGCAATCGTCCTTGGAAGCGCAGTCCTTTGCGAAATTCATGAACGAATCTTCGAATCCTACAGCTTGGGCCTTGGTGATCTGTTCCAGTCCAAGGTCCAGCGGCAACACGCCGTCTAGCACCATGCGACCAACGCGTTGCGGAAACAGCTCCGCGTAGGCCGCGCCGATCGAAGTGCCATAGGACTTGCCCAGGTAATTGAAGTTCTGGTCGCCGACGATCTGCCTGACGATGTCGAAATCACGAGCGACATTCCTGGTGTCCATGAACTTGAACACTGGATCCGCATTCGCGACGCAGCCAACTGCTGGGAGCTTGCCCGTCTCGACTAACTGCTGCTGTTCGGCTGGTGTCTGCGGCACAAAATCGACGGCCGCGACTTCATCGCGTTCCTGATCGGTCAAACAGACGACGGGATCACTCTTGGAGACTCCGCGAGGGTCAACGCCGATCACGTCGTAGTGCTCGTTGATCGATTCCGACAGACTGACTCTCGCGGATTTCGCGTAGTCAAAGCCACTGCCTCCAGGGCCGCCAGGATTCAGAAACAGAGAACCGATAGGTGTGCCGGTAGCCGGAACCTTCGTGACAGCCAACGACAGTGATTCCCCATTGGGCTCTGCGTAGTCCAGGGGCACTTCGACGATTGCGCACTGGGCCCCACCGCAATCAACCCAGCTCACCTGCTGGTTGTAGTACGACTGGAGAGCTGCGGGAATGGCTTGAGTCCCTGAGGGAGCAGGAATGGGTGAGGTTCCCGTCTCATTGCCGCAGGCGGCCAGCAAGGCGAAAGCAAGGACTGCACCAAGTCCCGACAAGAATCTACGAGGCGACACGAAGCCAGGGGTCTTTCAGTTCAACCATCAAGGCTTCAAGTGCGATGAGCGGAGTGACGTTGGCGTCAATCTGCTTGCGCGTGTAGTTCACTGCCAGCAAGCGGCGCCCAGTGTCCTGCTGCTGACCTTGAGCTGCGAGCTGTGAAAGCGCAGGACGCATCTCCTCATTGATCAAGGAGATCTCGGCGCTGGTCTGAATGAGAAGAACATCTCGGTACAGGCCAAGGAGGTCAACGAGCGCTCGGTCGACCTGGTCGCGCACCGTGCGGGTCCTTCGACGCTTCTGCTGCGCTTCAAGCTGCTTCATGGCGCTGTCGAGCGATCTCTTGAGCTGCCCTTTCAAGCGCATATCCGAATCGGCACCAAATGCTCTGCGCAATTGCAACTGCTCGTGTTCATCGAGCGGATCAGTGATGGACTTCGCATCGAGGTTTGCGGCCTCGAGCAAATTCGCAGCGTGCGTGAAGCAGGCCGGGAGATCATGCAGCTGCATGGGAATGCGCAGCACTTCGTGCCTTCGCAGGCGCGCATGCTCGTCTGTGGCCAGGGCTCTGGCGCGACCGATATGGCCCTGCGAAGCGCGCGCGGCAAATGATGCGACTGCCGCATCGACTCCATAGCGATCAATCAGAGCTTCCATCACAACGTTGGTCGGAGGTGTGCGCAGCACTACGTGACGCGTGCGAGAAAGAATGGTGGGCAGCACATCTTCTGCACTGGGCGCGCAAAGGATCCAGACGGTGTGAGGTGGGGGTTCCTCGATCGCCTTCAGCAAGACGTTGACTGCCTGATCTGTCAGTCGATCGGCGTCCTCGACCACCACCACATGCCATTGGCTCATCGTCGGTGACATCGCCGCCTGCTTGATCAGGTCGCGTGCTTCATCAACTCCGTAGCTGAGTCCCTGCGGACGCACGATGTCGACATCGGGATGACCGCCAGTCGGCGCATTGCGACAGGCCTGGCATTCACCGCAGCCACCCTCATTGCAGACAAGGGCTGCCGCAAAGCTTGTCGCCGCATTGGACCGCCCGGAGCCTGGCGGGCCGGTGAACAGCCAGGCGTGAGTCATGGCTGGCCCTGACTCACCACGCGTCATCAACTCTGCGTCGTGCACGGCACGCTCAAGCTTGGTCACGACATCGTCTTGTCCGATGAGCACCTGCCATATTGGCGCACTCATGCGGGCTTGCCTGCAATGAACTCATCAACTGCATGGCGAATGCGCTGCGCAACTTCCTGAATGCTGCCCGAAGCGCTGATGACGCGATACCGCTCTGGATCGTGAATCGCCAGTTCAACAAAAGCCCGCCGAACGCGATCGTGATACTCCTGCGGCTCCAATTCAAGTCGATCTCGCTCACCAACCCGCGACATGCCTTCGGCCGCATCAAGATCAAGCACAAGTGTGAGGTCGGGCAGCAGGTCTGCTGTGGCCCACAGGCTCAGCTCGCGAATGCGCTCCACGCCCAGACTTCTGCCAACGCCTTGGTAGGCAATGGATGAGTCGATATAGCGGTCGCAGACCACAACCGCGCCCTGCTGCAGTGCCGGTCGGATCACCTGAGCAACGTGCTCGGCACGGGCGGCAGCGAACAGCAAAGCCTCTGTGCGATCGTCCAGGCCGGCGAACTGCGGATTCAACACGAGCGATCGGATGGCCTCAGCGGCCGGCGTGCCCCCTGGTTCGCGGGTTTGGACAACCTGGCGACCGCGGCTGACGAGGTGTTCCACGAGCAGGCGCGCCTGGGTGGACTTTCCAGAGCCATCGGGCCCTTCCAGGACGATGAACATGGCCGTCTGACTTCCTAGACCGCTACTTTTTTCGCTGCGGACTTCTTGGCAGTCCGCTTTGCAGCAGCCTTCTTCACCGTGCGCGTTGTGAGATTGCGATCAATCGCCTTGCGAGCAGGTGCCTTCTTGGCGGCCTTCTTCGCTGGTGCCTTCTTGGCGGCCTTCTTCGTGGTGCGTTTGGCCGGCTTGCCTTCAAGGGCTTCCTTCGCACGACGCTCCGAGAGCAAGTCAGATGCACGCTCGGCGGTGACAGTCATCGGATCATCAGCGGTGCGCAGCGATGCATTGGTTTCACCGTCGGTGACATACGGGCCAAACCGCCCGTCGCGCACGACGATGTGCAGATTGGTCGTGGGATCGGCACCGATCACACGGAGGGGTTCGGCAGCCTGTCCGCGGCCACGGCGTTGCTTGGGCTGGGCGTACAGAGCCAGGGCTTGTTCCAAGGTGACGGTGAAGATCTGGTCTTCTCCCCCGATGGAACGCGAGTCGGTGCCGCGCAACAGGTAGGGGCCGTAGCGGCCGTTCTGCACGGTGATGTCTTCCTTGGATTCAGGATCCACGCCGACCACGCGAGGCAGACTCAGCAATCGCAATGCGTCATCGAGAGTGACTTCATTGAGATTCATGTCCTTGAACAGCGACGCAGTGCGCGGCTTGGCCGACTTGGGTGATCCTTCAGGGAGCACTTCGGTGACGTAAGGACCGTAGCGACCCGACTTGGCCATCACGTTCAGCCCCGTCTCCGGATCGACACCCAGTTCACGATCACCCGTGGGCTCCGACAGCAGCTGCTCAGCCTTTTCGGCTGTGAGTTCATCCGGAGCCAGGTCAACAGGAATATTGGCGCGCTCTTCACCACGTTCGACATAGGCGCCGTATCGGCCGACGCGAATCATCGCGTCAGTTCCCTTGATCGGCATCGTGGCAATGCCGCGGGCGTCGATCGCGCCGAGATCCTCAGTCAGCGGCTTGATGCCGGGGAACGGGCCAGCAAGGGAGTCGCCACCCAGCCAGAAAGCCTGCAGCTGCTCAACTCGATTGGCCTCGCCGCGAGCGATGAGGTCGAGCAAGTTCTCCATGTTTGCCGTGAAGTCATAGTCAACGAGCTCAGCGAAATGCTCTTCGAGTAAGCGCACGACGGCGAAGGCAATGAAACTCGGCACGAGTGCCGAGCCCTTCTTCCATACATATCCACGGTCAAGGATCGTGGTCATGATCGATGCGTAGGTTGAAGGACGACCAATGCCGAGCTCCTCCAGGCGCTGGACAAGCTTGGCTTCAGTGAATCGCGCTGGCGGGCTGGTGGTGTGGCCAATGGCGTTCAACTCACTGGCGTCAACGGTCTGGCCTTCAGTCAGCGCTGGCAGCTCGTTCTCGTTCTCGCTGCCTTCTTCGGGAACATCCTTCAGAGCCGCGTAGAAACCGGGAAACACCACGACGGTGCCCGAGGCGGTGAATTCAGCAACGCTGCCGTCCGTGGCAGTGCCAACGATCTTGGCCGTAGTGGTGGCCACGCGTGCATTGACCATCTGCGATGCAACGGTGCGCTTCCAGATCAGGTCGTACAACGCGAATTCATCTGCGTTCAGCTCACGCCGCAATTGATCGGGGGTCTGGAAGGCATCACCAGCAGGTCGAATGGCCTCGTGCGCCTCTTGCGCGTTCTTGGACTTGTTCGGGAACGTGCGCGGAGTTGCCTCGACATATTCAGGTCCGTACAACTCCGTGACTTGCGCTCGAGCAGCGTTCAATGCCTGGCTGGAAAGACTGACGGAGTCAGTTCGCATGTAGGTGATGTAGCCGTTCTCATACAGGCTCTGCGCGATGCGCATGGTGCGCTGGCCGCCCCAACGCAGTCGGTTGGATGCCTCTTGCTGCATGGTCGACGTGGTGAATGGTGCCGAGGGCTTGCGCTGCGAGG
This sequence comes from Actinomycetota bacterium, assembly GCA_030652695.1. Taxonomy (GTDB): domain Bacteria; phylum Actinomycetota; class Actinomycetes; order S36-B12; family S36-B12; genus UBA11398. Next base: position 1,976 of record JAUSQD010000120.1, on the reverse strand, counting down.
GCTTCTGCTCTACTGAGCGAACCGTGAAGCTCGCACTCTTCAGCCCTGCAGCAAGCGCTGTTGCACGTGCTTCATCGAGCAGAGTGACCTTGTCCTGCGCCTTCAATGCACCCGTTTGATCGAAGTCCTTGCCTATGGCCACACGAGTGCCATCAAGGCTGGTGAGCCGAGCTTTGAAGTCTTCAGGAGAGAACACCACATCGATATCCCAGTAGCCCGCTGAGCTGAAGGCAATGCGCTCGCGCTCACGGTCGACAACCAGGCGAACGGCGACTGACTGCACCCGTCCTGCGGATTTGGCATCGCGACCAATCTTCTTCCACAGCACTTCAGAAACCGGGTACCCGTAAAGACGATCAACAATGCGTCGAGTCTCTTGGGCATCAACCAACTGCATATCGAGCTCGCGTGGGTTGGCGACAGCCTCGCGGATTGCCTCCGGGGTGATCTCGTTGAAGACCATGCGATGGACAGGCACCTTGGGCTTGAGCACTTCGAGCAGATGCCAACTGATGGCCTCGCCTTCGCGGTCCTCGTCAGTGGCGAGCAGCAACTCCTTGGCGTTCTTCAGCGCTGCCTTGAGGTCACGGATGGTCTGCGCCTTGGAAGGATGCACGATGTAATAGGGGCGGTAGCCGTCATCAACATTGACAGCCAGCTTGGACCAGGAGTGCTTGCGCTCGCCTTCGGGAAGGTCGGAAGCCTTCGAGGCCAGGTCGCGAATATGCCCGACAGAAGCCATGACGATGTAGTCCTCGCCAAGATATCCAGCAATCTTCTTGGCTTTCGCTGGTGATTCGACGATCACCAGCGTCTTGTCGTTGGCCACCCGGGTCCCTTCAGTCGGAGCGGAGTCTGACGTTAAGCCACACCCCTGTGTCAAATCTCGGGTACCCCCATGAGGGCTTGACTGCACTTAACCAACAACCTAGTTTATTGGTATGGCCATCACCGTTGGAGTGTTCGAAGCCAAGACCAAACTTTCAGAACTCTTGGACAAGGTTGCAGCGGGTGAAGAGGTGATCATCACCAAGCGCGGAGTGCCCATTGCCTACCTTTCGGGAATCGAGGATCGGCGTGAACGCACACGTGCCGCACTGGCCGCTCTCCGCGCTCTGCGCAGCCAAGTGAAGCCCGGCCCAGAGTCCGTCATGGATCTGATCGAGGAAGCACGTCGTGGGCGGCGCGAACTGTGATCGTGATGGATGCGTCCATCGCATTGGCGAATGTCCTGCCCGACGAAGAGTCGTCTCTCGCATATCGAGTGCTTGACTTGCTTGAATCCGAGTCCGCTTTGGCGCCGACTCTGTGGCTCTACGAAGTCGCATCTGCTCTGCGCATCGGTCAAATCCGGAAGCGAGTTGATCAGGAGTTTGCTGACGCTGTTATCGCTGGAGTCAAAGAGCTGAACATCGAGTTCGAACATCCAGACGGGGTTGAGCTGCTGCGTTTGTCACGCCAGACAGGCCTTACGGTCTACGACGCCAGTTACCTTGCACTGTGCCTGAAGCACCAACTGCCGCTCGCCAGTTTGGACCGACGGCTCGTGAGCTCTGCGCGGGAGCTTGGCATCGAAGTTCTGACATAACCGCAATAAGAAGGGCCCCGCACTCATGAGGAGTGCGGGGCCCTGTCCTTTGAACTATGCGTTGATGCGACCTGCCACTTCAACGTCGCCCACTGCGATCGGACGACGCTTGCTGATCACCACGGCGATCACGACGATCAACGCAGCACCGAGCGAGATCGCCCAGCGAAGAGTTGGGTTCGCCGAATCGCCGATGCTCAGGGCGACTACGCCAGGAGCAATCAACAGCGCGACCAGGTTCATGACCTTGATCAATGGGTTGATGGCCGGACCAGCGGTGTCCTTGAACGGATCACCTACGGTGTCGCCGATGACCGTTGCAGCGTGGGCCTCAGAACCCTTGCCACCGTGGTTGCCATCTTCAACGAACTTCTTGGCGTTGTCCCAG
>JAUSQD010000117.1 GCA_030652695.1 Actinomycetota bacterium | reverse complement strand
CGTGAGGTAGTCGTAGGTGCCGATCTGGTCGACCCAGGCAGCATCGGCAGCTTGGGCAGAAGTCTGAGCGAAGGTGCCTGCCAGAAGGGCCGAGACGGCAACAAGAACAAGCGCCGCGGCTCGGCGGGGCTGTCGTGCACTCATGTGTTGCTGCTCTCTGCTCTGGTTGGGTCCGCCCCGCACCATCATGCCCAGCCTCCATTCACGCGTACACTTGGCACTCAAGAAATGCGAGTGCTAAGGCCTGGAGGTGAGCATGCTGGAAGACCGCCGATTGGCTGTCCTGCGTGCCATCGTCGAAGACTACGTGTCCACCCATGAGCCGGTGGGTTCCAAGGCCCTGGTTGAACGTCACAGCCTTGGTGTTTCGCCAGCCACCATTCGCAATGACATGGCCGCCCTAGAAGATGAGGGCTACATCGCCCAGCCTCACACCAGCGCCGGGCGCATTCCGACCGATCTGGGCTACCGGCTCTTTGTTGATCGCCTTGCGGCGGTCAAGCCACTGTCCTCGGGCGAGCGCCGAGCCATCGAGCAGTTCCTGTCAGGGGCTGTTGACCTTGATGACGTCATGGTGCGCACTGTGCGGCTGCTGGCTCAGGTCACGCGGCAGGTCGCCTTGGTGCAGTACCCATCCTTGACGCGCAGTTCCGTTCGACATGTCGAGCTGATCTCCATCAGCACGACGCGGCTGTTGCTGATCCTGATTGCTGACACCGGCCGCATTGAGCAGCGCACGATCGAAATCAATGAACCCATCAGTGAGCAGTTGATTGGTGAACTCCGCGCACGCCTGCTCACGGTCGTGATGGGACAGCCATTCTCAGCGCTGGCGACCTTGCTTGAGCAATTCACCGAGAACTGCGAGCCTTCACTGCGCCCGGCAGCTGCATCGATCACTGCCACTCTTCTGGATGCAGCGATGGAGACGGTCGACGAGCGGATCGTCCTGGGTGGCACCGCTCACCTTGCTCGTTACGGTGAAGCATTCCCGATCGACATTCAGCCGGTATTGGAAGCCCTTGAGGAGCAAGTCGTGCTCATGCGCCTGATGGGTGAAGCCACCAATAGTGGTGTGACCGTGCGCATTGGGCAGGAAACCGATGTCGAGGGTCTGCAATCGACTTCTCTTGTCACCGCTCGCTATGGCCGTCACGGCCAGGGCCTTGCGTCCCTGGGGGTTGTGGGCCCAACCCATATGGACTACGCCGGGGCAATCCGCTCGGTGAACGCAGTTTCCCAATACGTCACCCGAATCCTTGAGGAGCAGTGAGCCTGCAGTGAGTACCGATTTTTACGCACTGCTAGGTGTTGAACGCACCGCGAGCCCGGAAGAGATCAAGAAGTCCTACCGCAAACTGGCGCGTGAACTCCACCCCGATGTGAACCCTGATCCCCAGGCTCAGGAGAAGTTCAAGAACGTCACTGCCGCGTACGAAGTGCTGAGCGATTCAGAGAAGCGCCAGATGTATGACGCAGGCGGCGACCCGCGTCAGGGCGGCGGCTTCCAGGCTGGCTTCGATTTCGGAGACATCATGGACGCCTTCTTTGGTGGCGGTGGGGGTGGTGGTCAACGCGGACCTCGTACGCGTGCGCGCCGGGGCCAGGATGCCCTCATTCGGTTGCAGATTGACTTGAACACGGCAGTCTTTGGCGACACTCGTGACATCACTGTCGATACGGCAAGTCGCTGTGGTTCGTGCAACAGCACCGGACTGGATGGCGACAGCCAGCCCGTGGTGTGCGTGATGTGCAAGGGCCGTGGCGAACTGCAGCAGATGCAGCGCTCGTTCCTTGGTCAAGTGATGACTTCGCGCCCGTGCCCACAGTGCCAGGGATTTGGCACGACCATTCCGCATCCCTGCCATGAATGTTCAGGTGACGGACGGGTGCGCACTCGTCGCACGATGACGATCCAGATTCCGCCCGGCGTTGACACCGGCACCCGCATTCAGCTGACGGGGGAGGGCGAAGTCGGACCCAACGGCGGGCCAGCCGGAGACCTCTACGTGGAAATCGTGCAAGCAGCCCACCCTGTCTTTGAGCGCCATGGCGACGAACTGCATTGCCGGGTCACTGTTCCCATGACCTCCGCGGCACTTGGAACGAGCATCAGTCTGGACACCCTTGACGGGGCCGAGCTGCTTGAAGTGCGTGCCGGAACTCAATCCGGTGAGGAGTTGGTGCTGCGCGGCAAGGGTGCAGCCCGGTTGCGAGGAGGCCAGCGGGGTGACTTGCACGTGCATCTGGATGTGCGCGTGCCCACCGACATCGATGGTCCGCAGCGTGAACTCCTTCAGCAACTTGCGCAATTGCGCAATGAAGAGGCCATGAGCGTCTCGCATCCCTCGGCTGAGGGAAACACCGGGTTGTTCTCTCGACTCAAGGATGCGTTCACTCAGAAGTGACAATGCAGTTATTGCTGTGTGAGGCAGTCAGCTCGGCTGAAGTCGGCTCGGTCGTTCAACTGTCCAATCAGGAGTCACGCCACGCCACCGCTGCCTTGAGAATGACCTCAGGCGAGCAGGTGCTGGTCTCAGATGGCATGGGCCGCAAAGCCATGGGTCGGCTGGAAGTCCAGGGCACTTCAGCCGCGGTGGTCATCGAGAGCATCATCGATGAGCAGCTCCCCAATCCCTTGATCACTGTGGTGCAGGCATTGGCAAAGGGCGAACACGGGGAACTGGCCATCGATTTGATGACTCAAGTGGGCGTCGATGCGATTGTGCCGTGGTCTGCCCAGCGCTCCATCGTTCAACTCAAAGGTGATCGCGCGGAGAAGGCCTTGGTCAAGTGGCAGCAGACAGCTCGGGCTGCGGCGAAGCAGTCGCGAAGGGCGAGAATCCCCGTGATTTCTCCTGTGCACAGCAGCAAGGAATTGCTTGCGGGCCTGGTTGATTTTGATGCGGTGTTTCTGCTGCACGAGCAGGCAAGGATTGCCCTGGCCTCTGCGGATCTGCCTGCGGTTGGGCGGATCTGCGTGATCGTGGGGCCAGAGGGTGGCATTGCTCCGCAGGAGCAGGAGTCGCTCGTGGCTGCAGGAGCGATGCCTGTCCTTCTGGGTCCGGAAGTACTGAGAGCTTCGCTGGCTGGCGCGGTTGCGGTAGGGCTGCTTGCCTCTCGTCTTCGCTGGGCAGCGCCGCCAGGTGCAGGCATGGGAGGATGAAGCGTGTCTGACTGCCTGTTCTGCCGCATTGTGGTGGGGGAGATCCCCGCTGACATCGTGCTGCGCAATGACGATGTTGTCGCGTTCCGCGACATCAATCCGCAGGCACCCACCCACGTCTTGGTCATTCCCACTCGCCACTTCGCCACGCTGCAGGAACTCTCAGCACAGGCACCTGAACTCACGGCTCGGCTCGTTGACGGCGCTGCCACCGTCGCAGCTGACGCCGGACTTGGTGATGCCTACCGTCTGGTCTTCAACACAGGCGAGGCAGTTGGGCAGTCGGTCTTCCATGTGCACGGTCACGTTCTAGGCGGAAGGGAGTTCACATGGCCACCGGGGTAGTTGCATGAGCACTGTGCCATCCGAATCACACGCGGAGGCGCGCATCACCGTTCCCACTTCGCAGCCGATGGTCGCGCTGTTGGGAGTCAACGACGCCCACATTCGCTTGATTGAAGCAGCATTTCCGGCCGTGGTCATTCTGGTTCGCGGCAACGAGATCCAGCTCACTGGAGCAATCGACGAGGTCGGCATTGCCGAGACCCTCATCGCAGAAATGCTTGCTGTGCTGCGCACTGGTCAGGGATTGACTCAGGAGTCGGTCGATCGCAGTATCGCGCTGCTGCGCAGCGGTACGCGTCCCACCGAAGTGCTGACCGCGAACATCCTGAGCAACCGGGGCCGGACCATCCGCGCCAAGACTCTCAATCAGAAGCGATATGTCGACGCCATCGACAACAACACGATTGTGTTTGGCATTGGCCCTGCAGGTACCGGCAAGACGTATCTCGCGGTGGCAAAGGGAGTACAGGCACTGCAGGCCAAGAAGGTCTCCCGCATCATCTTGACCCGGCCTGCGGTTGAGGCGGGGGAGCGGCTTGGCTTCCTGCCCGGAACCTTGTCGGAGAAGATCGATCCATATCTGCGACCTCTCTCCGACGCGCTGCACGACATGATCGATCCTGAGTCCATCCCGCGTCTGATGACCAGCGGCACGATTGAAGTAGCCCCACTGGCATACATGCGTGGTCGCACGCTCAATGACGCGTTCATCATTCTTGACGAGGCGCAGAACACCTCCGCTGAGCAGATGAAGATGTTTCTCACCCGTCTCGGATTCGGATCAACCATGGTGATCACGGGCGATGTCACTCAAGTCGATCTGCCAGGAGGCACGACCAGCGGCCTTCGCATCGTTGGTGACATCCTGGAGGACATCGATGATGTGGCATTTTGCCAATTGACTTCCGGTGACGTCGTTCGTCACAAGCTTGTCGGACGGATCGTGGAGGCATATGCGCGCTATGACGCGCAGCGCGACACATGAACCTGACCTGTGAGAACGAGACGAGTTACGAGATCGACCTGGAAAATCTGCTGGCTGAAGCGCGATTTCTGTTCAGTGCTTTGCGACTGCATCCAGATACGGAGCTTTCGATCACCCTGATCAGTACATACGATATGGAAGAGCTGCATGTGGAGTGGATGCACGAGCCCGGTGCCACCGACATCTTGTCCTTCCCGATGGACGAACTCAGACCGTCTGATGATCCGGTTCCGGGCGTGCTCGGCGACATCGTGATCTGTCCGGAATTTGTGGAGTCCGACTCTGACCGTGCTGGCATGTCCCTGCCGCAGCGGCTGGAGTTCCTGATGGTTCATGGGATGCTGCATCTCATCGGATATGACCATGCGACAGAGGATGAGTACGACGCGATGTTCGCATTTCAAGATGAGCTGCTCCTGCAATGGCAGGGCGCGCGAACAGCTGTAGGGGGAGATCGTGGCTAGCGCCTGGCTTCTTGCACTTGCAATTGTGCTGGTCGTGCTGTCCGGATTGCTGGTCAGCGCGGAGACAGCCATAGGCCGCGTTTCGCGGTCGCGGATTGAAGAGTTGCGCCGGGAGAAGCAGAAATCTGCTGATCGTCTGCTCACCGTGCTGGAGGACCGCGCCCGCTACGTCAACGTCCTGCTCTTCCTTTCCACGGTTGCAACGGTCGGTGCCACAGTGATTGTTGG
>JAUSQD010000115.1 GCA_030652695.1 Actinomycetota bacterium | reverse complement strand
CAGGCAGCAAGCTCATAGGCCCGTAGATGATGCTGGCTCCATTCAGCAGAGTCACCTGCACCACTCCTTCGTCCACCAGGTCATGCCAGTTCTCACCGATCCACGACTCTGCATCTCCCTGCGTGGGAAACGCCGCATCGTTGGCGATGACCGACTCCACTGCTGAGCCGTCGGCTGCCTGCGTCTGCCAAGTCCAGTCCATGTCAGTTTCCTATCTGGCTCAAGGCCGTGTGCTTGGTGAAATGGTGAGTGCAGGATCGGTGCTGATGAGATCACCGAGCACTGCATCGATGGCCGTCAACACCTCTGGCGTCAGGACAACATCGGAAGCTTTGGCGTTCTCGACCACCTGCTCAGGGCGTGAGGCACCAACAATGGCCGAAGAAATATTGGGCTGCGCCAATACCCAAGCCACAGCAAGCTGGGCCGGAGTAATGGCAAGTTCCTGTGCAATGGGCACCAGGCCTTGAACAGCAGTCAGCACGTCTTCGCGCATCCACCGCGAGATCATGTTGGATCCACCACTCTCGTCGGTCGCCCGAGACTGAGCTGGCGGCGGCTGACCTGGCAGGTACTTTCCGCTCAGCACTCCCTGAGCAATCGGCGAGAACACCATTTGTCCCAGTCCAAGTTCCACACAGGTGGGTACGACTTCGGATTCAATGACTCGCCACAACATGTTGTACTGCGGCTGATTGGAAATCAGTCGGTCAAAGCCCATGTCATCAGCGATCTGCACCGCGGCTCGGATTTCGTCAGCTGACCATTCGGATACACCGACATAGAGCACCTTGCCTTGACGAACCAAGTCATCGAAGGCACGCAAGGTCTCTTCAAGTGGCGTCTCGTTGTCGAAGCGATGAGCTTGATACAGATCCACATAGTCCATGTTCAACCGGCGCAGGGATCCGTTGATCGCCTCAGAGATGTGCTTGCGGCTCAATCCCCGATCATTTGGTCCACGACCTGTGGGCCAGAACACCTTGGTGAAAATCTCGAGTTGCTCGCGCCGCTGACCTTTCAGAGCCTCACCGAGCACAGCCTCCGCTCGCGTTCCCGCGTAGACATCAGCAGTGTCGAAGGAACTGATGCCAACGTCCAATGCTGCATGCACAGTGGAGTGCGCGGTGCTGTCGTCGACCTGCGAGCCATGGGTAATCCAATTGCCCAGAGTGATTTCGCTGATCTTCAGGCCGCTTCGGCCGAGGTAACGATGCTTCATGCCGACACCCTAGGATGCTCAGCACAACTTCATCCACGTGCTTGAAATTCAGGGGAAGACCGGTGAGAGTCCGGCACTGTCCCGCAACCGTGTGCCTCGAAAGAGGCGAGTCGGAGCACCTGACAGGCACGAGCGGCTCCATCCGTCGAGGTAACGGAACAGAGCCCCGAATCGATGGATGCCATCGGTATTGCGGGCCCTTGTTCACGACCCGCTCACCGAAAGAGATCACATGTCACGTCGTACTCGTTCAATCATCGCCATTGCTGGTGTCAGCCTGGCAGCCGCCAGCCTGATCAGTCCCGCCCTGGCCGCCACTTCGAATGCAGGGCTGTTCGGCGCAACAGACCCGACATATGACGGCGTCTACCGCCAGTCACTGTCGATCATCGCCCTCGCGCCCTTGAAGAAGGTTCCTGCAGCAGCGACCTCCTGGCTCAAGAGCCAGCAGTGCGCTGACGGTGCCTTCGTCTCCTACCGTGCCTCACTCAGCACACCCTGCCCAGCCGCAGATCCCTCGAAGTTCAGCGGACCTGACTCAAACTCAACGGCCCTGGCCGCGACTGCGTTGCGCGCAGTACAGGACCACGCTCCTGCTGACAAGGCAATCAACGCCCTTGTTGCCAAGCAGAACTCTGATGGTGGTTGGGGCTACACCCTTGGCTCAACTTCAGATGTGAACTCCACTGGCCTGGTGCTCACTGCTCTGCACGGAGCCGCCACCCTGCCGGCCAATGCGGCAGCCATCAACAAGGCTCAGGCCTACTTGACCAAAGCCCAGGTTCCTTGCACCGGCACCGGGACCTTCGGATTGCCCTACCAGCCGGGAGGCAAGGCGGATTACCTTGCTTCAGCCCAAGGGTTGACTGGCATTGCGGGCACCATGCCCGTTGCCAAGCCAGCAAAGTACGCGCCGATCAAGGGCACCAGCTGCGGCTCTGACACTGAGGCCCGTGTTTCAGCCTTCCTTGCGAACTCTCTGGTCTCCTCCAAGGGCGCATTGCCGTCAGCCATGGATCCAACGCAGGCTGACTACAACGCCACGGCCAACGCCGTCATTGCGCTCGCCTCGGCAGCCAAGGGCAAAGCCGGCGTTGTCGCTGGACTTGCCCAGCTGCAGCAGCACGTCACGGCCTACACGCTCTTCGGGCCGAAGTTTCAAGCCGCTGCAGCCGCAGGGTTGATCCAGGTAGCAGAAGCAACAGGCACCAACCCGCGAGCATTCGGAAGTGAGAAGACCAATCTGGTCGCCAACCTTCTGAACTCGATCACCAAGTAATACCCAGCAGTCGAAGGGGTCACCTGTGAAGCAATCACGCCGACGAGCCGGTGCCGCACTGGCATCCGTGCTCGTCGGCGTGTTGCTCTCCTTGACCTTCGTCAACACTTCGCAGGCTGCCGCCTATCGCTATTGGACTTACTGGCATGTCACCGATGGGGCATGGCTGTTTGCCCAGGCCGGCCCCGCAGGCACAACGCCGCTGGATGGATCAGTGGAAGGATGGCGATTCGCTATCTCGTCCACGAGCGGAGATGCTGCGAATCAGCCGCGCGTTGAAGCCGCAGATGCATTCGATGCCATCTGTGGTGCAACTGCTGCAGTGGAGGGCAAGAAGCGAGTAGCCCTTGTCGTGGACCCTGGCCTCACTGAAGCCGCACCACCTGGGGACCAACCGGGTCCGCTGGCGAGGTACTGCACGGTCGTTGACGCTGATGCCAATGGCTATGACGTGCTTCGCAGCGTGAATGCTGTTCGAGTCGGCGGTGGGCTGATCTGTGCAATCAACAAGTACCCCAGCACCGAATGCGCTGACGTTGTGGATGACTCCGAGGTCAAGCCATCTGCAACGAACGATGCGATGAACACCTCCCCCGCAGCACCAGCTGATTCAACTGACCAAACCAGCGCCTTGCCCGTCATCATTGGGCTTGGCGCGCTAGTGCTGCTCGGAGTTCTGGCCTACCGGCTGAGGAGACGCAGATGAATGCAGCTCTGCAACTCGGTGCGAGCGGCTCATCGCGCTGGTTGCACCCTGGAGCCTGGTGGGTCTGGGCTCTGGGACTTGCGACAGCTGCCAGCAGAACACTGAATCCTCTCCTGCTGGTCCTGATCATTGCCGTGGCCGGAACTGTGGTCAGCGCGCGGAAGCCAGACGCACCCTGGGCTCGCTCATTCATGTTCTTCGCCAAGCTCGGCGTGCTCATCATCGTTGTTCGCGTGCTCGTGCAGTTGCTCTTCGGTGCAGCCATTGGCACCACCACGCTGTTCACACTTCCGGGCATCGAACTTCCAGACTGGATGGCAGGGGTGCGTCTCGGCGGGCCAGTCACCTTGGAGAGTCTGCTGCTGGCCTTCTACGACGGCCTGCGGCTTGCCACGATCATCATGTGTGTTGGTGCAGCCAACTCCCTGGCTTCGCCGAGTCGGCTTCTGAAGTCGGTCCCCGCTGCGCTGTACGAAGTTGGCGTGAGCGTGGTCGTCGCACTGACGTTCACACCGCAGCTCATTGCAGACGTCACACGGGTGCAATCAGCTCGACACCTTCGCGGGCGCGCAACTCGAGGACCCAAAGCCATCGCAGGCGCAGCAATGCCGGTGCTCGAGGGTGCACTTGAGCGATCAGTGACCCTTGCAGCGGCAATGGACTCACGTGGCTATGGACGTCGCAGCGAAATGAGCGCCCATCAGAAGCAGATCAACGCCGGACTCCTGGGCTTTGGTCTTGTAGCCGCGTGCATCGGCACCTACGGACTTGTCTCAGCTGGCACTCCCTGGTTCCTCAGCGCACCCATGCTCCTGATCGGGCTCGGCTCAAGCCTGTTGGCGATCAGCTGGTCAGCGCGCAATGCCGTGAGAACCCGCTATCGGCCAGATCCGTGGTGGGCCCCGGAATGGGCAGTTGCAGGTGCTGGCATTTGCGCTGCCGCCTGCTTCATCAGCGCGGCGTGGTGGTTTCCATCAGGCCTTGCCACTGAAGTAGACCCGCCTGCTTGGCCGGCGCTGCCCGCGCTGGCCGTCATCGGATTGCTGATCGCTTTGACCCCCGCAGTTACCGCACCCGAGGTGCCACAGATGTATGCATCGCGCGCCAATGACCAGGTGTTGGCGCAGGCTCCCGCATGATTCGCTTCGATCACGTCACCATCTCCTATCCAGGTGCAGCCACACCAGTGCTGGACGACGTCAACCTGGAACTTCTTGAAGGCGAGCTGGTGCTCGTCGTCGGAAGAACCGGCAGCGGCAAGAGCACCTTGCTGCAGGCAATCAATGGCTTGGTTCCGCACTTCACCGGCGGCACGTTGATCGGCGAAGTCACCATTGACGGACGAAGCACGAGCACCCATCCCCCGCGCGAACTCGCCGATCTTGTGGGTGTGGTGCCGCAGGATCCAGCCAGTGGTTTTGTGGCTGACACAGTCGAGGAAGAGCTTGCCTTCGGCATGGAATGCCTTGGGCTTCGTCCCGACATCATGCGCCGTCGGGTTGAGGAAACCCTTGATTTGCTTGGGCTTGCGGATCTTCGCAATCGTCCGCTGCTCACCCTGTCCGCAGGCCAACAACAGCGGGTGGCGATTGGCGCGGTCCTTGCCGCCCACCCCAAGGTGCTCGTACTCGATGAGCCGACTTCAGCACTGGACCCGGGTGCGGCAGAGGA
>JAUSQD010000097.1 GCA_030652695.1 Actinomycetota bacterium | reverse complement strand
TTCAATACTCCTACTTGCGCTTGCGTTGGCTTCGAGAGGTCTTCTTCGGCTGGGCCCGCGGCGTGACAGCTTCCTGCACCACGACGCCTTCGATGACCTCATGGGTGCTGACACCCCGTTTGCGATTGGCTTTCTCAGCGGCTCGCAGCTCTTTGGCTTCAAAGGCTGGAGTGCCTGGCTGGGGGCTGTTGCGGATGACATAGAACTGTTGCCCCATGGACCAAAGATTGGTGGTGAACCAGTAGATGAGCACACCGATAGGGAAGTTGATGCCCGAGATCATGAACATGATCGGGAAGACATAGAGCAGGATCTTCTGCTGCTTGACCATGGGGTTGTCCGGCGCACTGTTCTTCACAATCAACTGGCGTTGAGTCAGGAAGGTCGTCGCGGTCATCAAGATGATCAGGATCACGCAGAGGACATGCGTTGCCGTGGGATTTGGCGTCTGCTCTGCGTCCATGAACGTTCCGTAGAGCGGAACCCCGAAAATCTGCGCGTCGTGCATTGATGGCACGAGGCTTGCGTACTGACTCCAGGCAAAGACACCAGGGGCGGTGTACGTGGTGTCGTTGGGGCTGTACTGCGCGATGCCGTTCAACACACTGAACAGTGCAAAGAAGATGGGTGCCTGCAAGAGAATGGGCAGACAGGAGGCCAGAGGGTTGGTGCCCGTCTCCTTGTAGAGCTTCATCATTTCGGCTGACTGCTTCTCGCGGTCGCCGGCGTACTTCTTTTGAATCTCCTTCATCTTCGGCTGAATGATCTGGAGATTGCGCTGCGACTTGATCTGCTTGACGAACAGCGGAATCAGCAGGATGCGAATGAAGACGACCAGGCCAACGATGGCAAAAGTCCACGTCCACCCGCTGTCGGGATTCATGAACAGGCTCAGGAACTGGTGAATCTGGACGAGAACCCAGCTGACCCCGTCCTTCAGCCAATCGAAGATGAACATGGTCTCCCTTGATCCGTCAGTGTTGCGGACGCCTGCGCGCGGGGTCGTCCATCTGGAAGTATGTCTGGTCGCCAATGCCCATGGTCAGGCACGGGGTCCAGACCTCCAGCATTCCATGGGTTGCATCGCAGCAATCGCCAGCCTCCAAGAACAGCACCTTTGACTGCTCCGTGCGTGCGCACTGAGCCCAGCGCATATGCCGAACAACTGGGATGAAAGCGGCAGCTGGGCATCAACAGAGGCGACAAGGTCAATTGATACGCGCGTATCAATCCAATCAACGCGTACTTCAGTACTCCGCCAATGGAGTGATCCCAAAGCCAGAGCAGGTGCTTCATCGCTGTGCCTTGCGCATAGCCGCAAGCAGGGCCTCGGACAGCTCATGTGCCAATTCGTGATAGCGCGTATGCGTGATGGCAGGCAGGGCTCGCACCACGACATTGGAACCGGGTGGCAATGTGGCCATCAATGGACGACTCAACTCGCGCAATTGGCGGGTCACACGATGCCTGGTCACTGAACCACCTACCTGGGCTCCGACGGTGAAACCGATGCGTGCGGGTTCGTCGACCTGACGGCACAAGAGGTGCACCACCAGATGGGGGCGGCCAGCGCGAACACCCTGCCGGACGGTCTGCTGAAAGTCAGCCGACTGCCGCAGCCGAGAGGGTGCGGCGAGCATTAGGCAGAAAGGCGGTCGCGGCCCTTGGTGCGGCGGGCGGCCAACACAGCGCGGCCAGCGCGGGTACGCATCCGAAGCCGAAAGCCGTGCGTCTTTGCGCGACGACGGTTATTGGGCTGGAAGGTGCGCTTCATTCGCTGGCTCCTGCTGGTTCGTAGACGGGGAAGCTAGGAACCAGCGCCACATGCGCAAACGATCCCTAGAACTGGCAAAGGGTACGGATCTTGGGGCCTTCGGGTCAAATGGGTGGACTTGCCCGTCCGTTCCTCGCCAAAAAACTTGGCGAATTCTCAGTTTCCTCACTATCGTCCACAGGTCTTGGAACGGTGCAGGTCCACACCTGTGGAAACACTTGTGGACAACTGTCACACTCGCAAGACAATGAACCAAGGAGGAACAGTGGAAGAGACGCGCGATCTGGCAGATGTATGGCCTGAAGTGCTCGCGACCCTATCCGAGGGAATTCTGACACCTCAGCAGCGAGCCTTCGTTGCGCTGACGCGCCCCCTTGGTCTGGTCGAGGACACTGCGCTGGTCGCCGCCCCAAATGAATTCACCAAGGACGTCCTTGAGACCCGTTTGCGGCCCATGGTGGTGGAGGCCCTGACCGCCACGATGGGGCGTGAAGTGCGCCTTGCTGTCACGGTGGATCCCACCATTGATCCAGGACTGGAAGAAGTCACTGACGCGGTTGCCGATGCAACCTATGCCAGCGAACTGCCCACTCCTGTCACCGAGCAGGCGGCCCAGACCTTTGTTGAAACGCGCAATGACGACCGCCCCGGAACAGGCTCACCCACAACCCGGCTCGAAGAAGGTCGCCTCAACGCCAAGTACACCTTCGACACCTTCGTCATTGGTTCCAGCAACCGTTTTGCCCATGCGGCCGCCGTTGCGGTGGCTGAGCAGCCAGCTCGCGCGTACAACCCACTGTTCATCTACGGAGGGTCCGGGCTGGGCAAGACCCACCTCCTGCACGCGATCGGTCACTACACCCGCACCCTCTACAAGGGCACGCGTGTTCGCTACGTCAGCTCAGAGGAATTCACCAATGAGTTCATCAACAGCATTCGCGATGACAAGGCTGCCGCATTCCAGCGCAGGTACCGCGATGTTGACGTGCTCTTGGTTGACGATATTCAGTTCTTGAGTGGAAAAGTCCAGACGCAGGAAGAGTTTTTCCATACCTTCAACACTTTGCACAACGCAAACAAGCAGATCGTGATCACATCAGATCTCCCACCAAAACTGCTGCAGGATTTCGAGGACCGCATGCGTTCACGATTCGAGTGGGGTCTGATCACCGACGTGCAGCCACCTGACCTGGAGACTCGCATCGCAATCCTGCGCAAGAAGAGCGTGCAGGAACGACTCGTGGCCCCACCTGAGGTGCTGGAGTACATCGCCTCCAAGGTCTCCAGCAATATCCGTGAGCTCGAGGGTGCCCTCATTCGAGTGACAGCCTTCGCCTCACTCAACCGTCAGCCAGTGGACATGTCGATCACCGAAGTCGTGCTCAAGGACCTGTTCCCTTCTGAGGCTGGCCCGGAGATCACCGCTGCCCAGATCATGGCTGCCACCGCTTCCTACTTCGGCGTGACCATTGACGACCTCTGTGGCGCCAGTCGCTCCCGCGTTCTGGTGACAGCTCGACAGATCGCCATGTATCTGTGCCGTGAGCTCACCGACTTGTCACTGCCCAAGATCGGTCAGGCCTTCGGCGGACGCGACCACACCACGGTGATGCATGCCGATCGAAAGATTCGCCAGTTGATGGCCGAGCGACGCAGTCTGTTCAACCAGGTCAGTGATCTGACGAGTCGAATCAAGTCGCAACCCCGACCGATGTAATGCCCCGTCAGTCACAACTGTCACAACTGTCCCCAACTTTCCCACAGGTGTGGATAGAGCCTGTGGGTAACCCTGTGTATAACTTGACTATCAGTGGAGATTATTCTCCGATTCCTGTCCCCCAGGCGAGTCAAAATGTCCCCTATCCCCATCAGTGGACATCCTGTGGACAACTTTGTGTTGTCGGTGAACGCCAACCTTCCGTCTGGGGAGAAGTCACAAGGAAACTGTGGACGATTCTTCCGAAGTGTCCGGTTGTCCACACTCCAGTGTCATTCATCCCACGGTCATCCCCAAGGTCCGTGGACGACCCCACGCCTGATGACCGCAGGAAACATTCGTCATCCCCAGTTTCCACAGGACCTACGACTACTACGACTTCTATAACTCAGGATGGAATCAACAGCCTTAGGGTGATGCAACAATCCTCCCCACACCTGCCAGTGCTGAGGTCAAAAGGGGAAGAACAGTGAAGATCCGAGTTGAACGAGACACGCTCGCAGATGCGGTGGCTTGGGCTGCTCGCACCCTGCCATCTCGTCCATCACTTCCCGTGCTTGCAGGGCTCGTGCTGACAGCTGACGCAGAAGGGCTGACGCTCAGCAGTTTTGACTACGAGGTTTCAGCTCGCGTACTGGTCAGTGCAGATGTGGAAGAGCCAGGAACCACGCTTGTCTCAGGTCGCCTGCTTGCCGATATTGCCCGTTCGCTGCCAGGAGCTCCGGTCACTCTTGCAAGTGAGGGCACCCGCATTGTGATCACCTGCGGCCGATCCTCCTTCACTCTTCCGACTCTTCCGGTTGAGGACTACCCACAGTTGCCAGCGATGCCAAAGTCGTCAGGTGAGATCAATGCCGCGCTCTTTGCCGAAGCTGTTGCTCAGGTGGCCATTGCTGCTGGACGCGATGACACCTTGCCAACACTGACCGGAATTCGGATGGAGATCGAGGGGCAATCCCTGGTCCTTGCGGCAACCGATCGGTACCGACTGGCGGTTCGCAACTTCACCTGGAGCCCAAAGAGCTCGGGCATCTCAGCTACAGCCCTGATTCCTGCGCGCACACTGGCGGACACTGCAAAGGCATTGGCCAATGCTGATCTGGTGACCCTGGCGCTTGCTGAAGCCGGTGAAGGCCTGATCGGCTTTGAAGGCAACGGCCGTCGCACAACGACGCGCCTGCTGGATGGCGAATTTCCAAAGTATCGAACACTGCTGCCAACGGAGTCCTCAGCAGTTGCCACAGTTGAAGTAGCCGTGCTTGCCGACGCAGTCAAGAGAGTTGCACTGGTGGCAGAACGCAACACTCCTGTGCGGCTTTCCTTTGAGGGTTCCGAAGTCATTCTTCGCGCTGGCGCAGGCGAAGATGCGCAGGCAAGTGAGGCTGTTGAATCGTCACTCGATGGTGATGACATTGAGATCGCATTCAATCCGACCTACCTGCTCGATGGTCTTGCTGCGCTTGATGCCCCATACGTGCGAATGTCGTTTACCCAACCGACAAGGCCTGCGGTATTGACGGGGGCTTCGGAAGTCAGTTCTGAACTGCGCGATGACTATCGCTACTTGCTCATGCCTGTTCGTCTCACCGGCTGAGGCAGCACCGAGTTGTATGTGGGTATCACATCTGTCACTGACAGACTTTCGCTCCTACCTAGAAGTGAGCATTGATCTACAACCTGGTGTCACAACCTTTGTTGGCAGCAATGGTCAGGGCAAGACCAATCTGGTTGAGGCGATCGGCTACATCGCGACACTTGGCAGTCATCGCGTAGCAAGTGATGCGCCACTCGTCCGCATTGCCACCACTCAAGGCATCATTCGATGTGCGGTGTCCGCGCATGACCAACAAGCCTTGGTCGAGATAGCGATCATTCCTGGCAAAGCAAATAGAGCGCGTGTGAACAGAGCTCCCGTTTCACGAGTGCGTGATGTGCTTGGGATCCTGCGCGTGGTGGTGTTTGCTCCCGAGGATCTGGCTTTGGTCAAGGGCGACCCATCTGATCGCAGACGATTCATGGATGACCTACTGGTGCAACGAACTCCGCGACTGGCGGGAACCATCAGTGATCTTGATCGAGTTCTCAAACAGCGCAATGCGCTGTTGAAGTCAGCATCGGTTGCTCGGAGAAGCGCAGGCGAGGAAATGCTGAGAACCCTGCAGGTCTGGGATGAGCAGCTGGCGAGCATCGGCGCTGAGCTCATCGTGGCGCGACTGGAGCTGCTTGATGCCCTGACCCCACCGGCGGTGCGCAACTATCAATTCATTGCACAGGATGTTTCAGCTGAACTTGATCTGCGGTATGTCTCGAGCATGGAGGCTTCACTGGGAGATCACCTGCCATTGACATCGCGTGATCGAGGGGTCTGGATCGCCGCACTCCTTGAAGCAGTAGCACTCCGGCGCGATGAAGAACTCAACCGTGGCGTGACTCTGGTTGGCCCGCACCGAGATGATCTGGCTATCCGAATGGGCCCGGTTCCAGCCAAGGGCTACGCCTCGCACGGAGAGTCGTGGTCAATAGCGCTGGCATTGCGCCTGGCCTCATTCGATGTCCTGCGAGCTGATGGTGATGACCCGGTGCTGATCCTGGACGACGTGTTCGCCGAACTGGATGTCGCCCGCCGAGAGCGTCTGGCGGAGCGCCTGGTCAACGCCAATCAGGTGCTCATCACCGCAGCTGTCGATGCGGATATTCCAGCAGAACTCTCCGGCTCGCGCTTTCGCGTGGATGCTGGGAGGGTGACACATGACCTCTGAGTCAGGAGATATCCCAGCTGGCGGAGATGCCGCCGCAAAGGCGCTGAACCGGGCTGTTGGGGGCGGCAAGCCGCGCTCGAAGTCTCAAGGCAAACACCCCTCGAAGACCTCCGACAGTCGCGACCCACTGCCCCTGGGTGATGCCGTGGGCGAACTGATGAGCAATCGCGGTTGGCATCGTGACCGAGCCGGTGCTCAAGTCACCGCACTGTGGCCAGAAATTGTGGGGGAGGACCTGGCCAGCCATGTGGTGCCGGAGTCCTTTGTCGATGGAGTGCTCACCCTGCGTGCGGAATCCACTACGTGGGCAACCCAAGTGCGCTACCTCCTGCCCACGTTGCGGACCACGATTGATGCTGCGGTGGGCGCAGGCGTGGTGAGTGACATTCGGATACAAGGCCCTCAGGGACCCTCATGGAAGTCTGGTGCTCGACATGTCAAAGGCCGCGGGCCGCGCGATACCTACGGCTAGCCTTCACGGGCCAAGCAGCCACTAAGAGGGCAATTTCGTGACTGGTTGATACACCTGCCTTTACCCAGGGGGGTCAATGCGTCCTAGATGGTGCCACGGGCCAGAATCTGGCAGTCATGTCACAGATTCGGGGTAGACTTACGCCACCATCCCCAGCACACTCCCCAGCACTCAGGAGGCCGGTTCACCGTGTCCTATGACGCAAGCGCCATCACCGTGCTCGAAGGTCTGGACGCTGTCCGCAAGCGTCCCGGCATGTACATCGGATCCACGGGTGAGCGAGGCCTGCACCACCTGGTTTACGAGGTCGTAGACAACTCTGTTGATGAGGCAATGGCCGGATATGCCACCACCATCTCGGTCACCTTGCTCGCCGATGGCGGCGTGCGAGTCGTCGACGACGGTCGAGGCATTCCGGTCGACATCGTTGAAAGTGAGGGTCGCCCAGCTGTTGAGGTCGTGCTCACGGTCCTGCATGCCGGCGGCAAGTTCGGCGGCGGCGGATACACCGTCTCCGGTGGGCTGCATGGTGTCGGCATCTCTGTGGTGAATGCACTTTCGCGGACTCTGGATGTTGAGGTCCGACTCAATAATCGCGTGTACCGCCAGTCCTACCTCCATGGCGTGCCGCAGGCGGATCTGGCCATCGGCGAAGCCACGGACACCACTGGCACCACCGTGACCTTCTGGGCAGATGCCGAGATATTCGAGACCACCACGTACGACTTCACCACCTTGTCGCGTCGCTTCCAGGAGATGGCCTTCCTGAACAAGGGCCTGACGATCGAGCTCACCGATGAACGAGCAGCAGTTGATCGGCCTGCCCTGTCCGGTGAAGAAGCCGAGGCCAGTGCCGCGCTTGCGACAGTTGTTGCGGCTGACGCAGAGCAAGAAGTGCGCAGTGTTCGCTATCGGTACGACGGCGGCATCGCTGATTTCGTCCAGCACATCAACGCCAGCAAGGGCGTTGCTCATCAGCACATCATTTACGTGGAGACCGACACTGACACTGATGAGCGACGCATGAGCGCCGAGATCGCTCTGCAGTGGAACAACACCTACGCAGAGTCGGTCTACACCTTCGCCAACACCATCAACACCACTGAAGGTGGCACCCATGAAGAGGGCTTCCGCTCCGCTCTGACCACACTGGTGAACAAGTTCGCCCGCGAGTGGAACATCCTGAAGGAAAAGGACATCAACCTCTCTGGTGAAGATGTGCGTGAGGGCCTTACAGCCATCATCAGCGTCAAGCTCGCCGAGCCACAGTTCGAAGGCCAGACCAAGACCAAGCTCGGCAACACCGAGATGAAGGCCTTTGTGCAGAAGGCGGTCAATGATCAGCTGGGCGCTTGGTTTGAACAGCACCATGGTGAAGGCAAGGAGAACGCCCGCAAGGCCGTCAAAGCCGCAACGGCACGCATAGCGGCTCGCAAAGCTCGTGACCTCGCGCGCAACCGCAAAGGACTGCTCGGTGGCGCCGGTATGCCAGGCAAGCTGATTGACTGCTCAAGCCGTGAGCCAGAAGAGTGTGAGATCTTCATCGTTGAAGGTGACTCCGCCGGCGGATCAGCCCGACAGGGACGCGATCCACGCATTCAGGCGATCCTTCCGATTCGCGGCAAGATTCTGAACGTTGAGAAGGCTCGCATTGACAAGGTTCTGGCGAACACCGAAGTCCAAGCGCTGGTATCGGCATTTGGCACTGGCATTCAAGACGAGTTCGACATCAACCGCCTGAGGTATCACAAGGTGGTGCTGATGGCCGACGCTGATGTTGACGGTCAGCACATCACCACCTTGCTGCTGACCTTGTTGTTTCGCTTCATGCGACCGCTGGTGGATCTGGGGCATGTGTTCTTGTCACAGCCTCCGCTCTACAAGATCAAGTGGTCACGAGACGACGCAGCATTTGCGTACTCCGATCGCGAGCGCGATGGCATCATCGAAGCAGGCATCGCGGCCGGCAAGCGTTTGCCCAAGGACGAGGCGATCCAGCGCTACAAGGGTCTTGGCGAGATGAACGCTGACGAGCTCTGGGACACCACGATGGATCCTGCCAATCGAGTGCTGCAGCAGATCACTCTCGATGATGCGGCGCAGGCCGATGAGATGTTCAGCGTGCTCATGGGCGAGGACGTCGAATCACGCCGCAATTTCATTCAGCAGAACGCACGCGACGTGCGTTTCCTCGACATCTAGTTTCAGGAGTTCAACGTGTCTGAAGACACTGAGGTAATCAGTTCCCATGGCCGGATCGAACCTGTTGATCTGCAAACAGAGATGCAGCGTTCCTATCTTGAGTACTCGATGTCGGTCATCGTGTCGCGAGCTCTGCCTGATGTGCGCGACGGACTGAAGCCAGTCCACCGCCGCGTGCTCTACGCGATGTACGACGGCGGCTACCGTCCCGATCGCAACTTCTCCAAGAGCGCGCGTGTGGTCGGTGATGTCATGGGCAGTTATCACCCACATGGTGACAGCGCGATCTATGACGCACTTGTCCGCCTTGCCCAGCCTTGGTCGCTTCGCTATCCACTTGTGCAGGGTCAGGGCAACTTCGGTTCGCCAGGCAATGATCCACCAGCTGCCCAGCGCTACACCGAGTGCCGCATGGCACCACTTGCCATGGAAATGGTTCGTGACATTGACGAGGAGACAGTCAATTTCGGACCGAACTACGACGGTCGCACCCAAGAGCCACTCGTGCTGCCCAGCCGGTTTCCAAACCTGCTGGTCAATGGCAGCTCAGGCATTGCTGTGGGCATGGCGACCAACAT
>JAUSQD010000096.1 GCA_030652695.1 Actinomycetota bacterium | reverse complement strand
CCTACGACTACCTCACGTCGCCCAACTACACCGGCCTGGCGCCCGTGCAATCGATCATCACTGACCAAACCCTGGGCCTTGGCACCTTTGACCGCCTCGACGGCGAATTGGTGATGGTGGGTGGCGTCGCATATCGGGTAGGGACTGATGGCATTCCACAGCCAATCAGCAGCACGGCTTCAACCCCCTTCTTCGAGGCGATCCGGTTCCAGCCCGACGTCTCTGGACCCGTCGCACCGGGCACGACTTGTGCAAACCTTCAGACCGCAGTCAACACTCTCGCGACAACTGACACCGGAGTCGTGGCAGTGCGTGTGCGCGGCACCTTCAATGATCTGGTGACCCGCAGTGTCCAGGCCCAGAACACTCCATATCCCTCGCTCGCTGAAGCTGTGGCCAAGCAGACCGTGTTCCCACTGGGCTCAAGAAGGGCCGTGCTCGTGGGATTTCGCACCGGCGCTGACTTCGCTGGCATCGGCGCAGCTGGACTGCATCTGCATGGCATTACAGCTGACAGGACCGCAGGCGGACATGTGCTCTCGTGCGTAGCAGGCGCAGATGTGCAGTTGTCTGTGCAGCGCGCCGCTGGATTCCGGGTCTCCTAGCTCCCATGAACATCACCATGTGTCATGCAACGTCGGGCCGTCGGCGACGAATCGCTGTCATGCTCACCGCGCTGTTGCTTGCCTGCGGCCTGGCAGCCATTGCTTCGGCTCAGGCCAGCCCCAAGTCAGCCTCCGTGCTCAAACCGAGGCAGGTCACGCAGTTCCAGCTCTTCTATGTCCATCCCGCTGACAGCAAGCCCGTTGCCGGGCGATCAGCCGGGATCCAACACATTGCCATGCAGGCCGACACCTGGCTCGCATCAGAAATCGGCGGCGGACTGTCACCAAGGTTTGTGCGAGGCACCGACGGACGACCATCAGTGCTCACGATTGCATCGATCCTGTCCAAGTCAGAGATCACTGACCGAGAGGACATCGCTTTCGACGCCATGCCCTCGTATGTTGCACGCGGTGTCGTGAAGCCACGTGTGCTGCCTATCTTCTTCATCGAGGGCGAGCAGGACTACGACGCCTGCGCTTGGTACTGGGACGGGCGCAACGGGCCCTACATCAGCTTCCCGATGGACAACTGCGAGATCTATCCCTCAGTCGAGGACACCTTTCCTGACTATGCCTCCTACACACTTGCCCACGAGATCGTGCACGCCCTGGGTGCAGTGGGCGAAGACTCACCGCATGAAGATGGATCCGGACACGTCAAGGGCGATCCCGAAGATCTGATGACAGGCAACGACTGGGACGACGTCGATTGGGAGCGACTCACTCTTGATCCTGGCAACGACGACTACCTGCGAACAGGGCGGCGAGGTCTGGCCAATATCGAGCGCAGCCCGCTGCTGGAGCGGGCGAGTTCGACCGTCTGGTTGTCCTGATCCCACGTTCGTCCGTACCTGCCCAATGCACTGCTGGTGGATCTATCGAGCTGTCCCACATCTCGCTACGCTGAACGACCTCAACACCCCCGGCCTCCTGGAGTTCTCTCAATGTCCGACTTTGATGTCATCGTCCTTGGCAGTGGATTCACTGGTCTTCGCGCAGCGGTTGCTGCCAGCGCAAACGGTGCATCAGTGGTGGTGGTTGAGGCCCAGCCAGAGCTCGGCGGTCGCAGCCAGTACTCCTTCGCGCATCTCATGGGTGCCGGCACTCGCTTCCAGAAAGAAGCCGGAGTAGAGGATTCACCCGAGGCACTGTTCAAGCAGTACATGCGTCTGCACGAGTACCAAATCGATGCAGCCAATGCTCGCGCGCTGACCTATGGCATTGGTGAGGAGATCGAGTGGTTGGCGGACAACGGGTTAGTGGTCAAGGGAATTCTGCCAAGCGAGACCAATGAGGTCAGCCGCATTCATCGATCTGGAGGTGGCTGGAAGATCATCGAAGTGCTGCTCCGCGTGGCGCGCGAGCAGGGCGTGGAGTTCATTCTCAATACCCGGGTCGATCGGCTGCTGATCGAGGATGGTCGCGTTGTCGGCGTCGAAGCCAAGGGCGAACAACTCCGATCAAAGGCAGTCGTGCTGGCTACCGGGGGATTCGGTGGCAACAAGGAACTCGTCGCCGAATGGCTGCCGTCCGTTGCAGAACTGGCCGGAGAATGGGTGCTGCCCGTTGGCGGGGAGGAGCTCGCAAGATTTGCGCAGGGAGATGCCATCCCCCTGGCCTCGGCTGTCGGTGCGCAGATCGCCGGCAAGGACCTCTGGGAGGTCACACTTCGCCCGGGATACGTGCAGGTCTCACTCCCTTCCCTGCCTGGACACATGGTGCTCGTGGATGCCAATGGCCGACGCTTCGTTGACGAATGCGCAGGCGTGGCAGCAATGCAAGGAGCGGTGAAGCACGCTCAAGGGCCCGTCCATCTCATCTTTGATGACGCGGGCAAGCGCGCCTACACACCCAGCGGCGACATCCTGGCTGCCGGCGACACCAAGCGCCGGCTGCATCCGGACTATGTCGCAGACGTTGTCGATGCTGAAGTGGAGCGCGGCAGCATCGTGAAAGCCGAGACCATCGATGAGCTCGCGGCAAAGATCGGCATCAAGCCGGAGGCACTTCGCGGAACTTTGGATCAGTACAACCAGGACGCCCGCGACGGATACGACTCAGTGCAGTTGAAGGATCCCAGCGAGATGCGTCCGATCGAGGTGGGCCCCTTCTATGCCACCGAGATGCGGCTGGCTTCGATCGGCTTCACGGGAGCCGGTCCCCGAGTCAATGCTCGTGCCGCAGTCTTGGACGAGCACAACATGGCAATCCCCGGACTGTTTGCAGGCGGCGAATGCGCAAGCGGCATTGCGGGCTACGGCAGTGCGATGGATGCAACGCCCACCGCAACGTGCCTGGTGTTTGGTCGCATTGCCGGTGAGAGCGCCGCAGCCTTCGCAAGCGGCCTCAGCTAGGGAGCAGTTCGCGGACGACGGCATCAGCGAGCAGGCGCCCGGCCAAGGTCAACTGCACTCGACTGTCAGCCCGCGCAGACTGATCTATCAGCCCGCGCCTGAGCAGATCGTCAAGCAACACGTCATCAAAGGACTGCGCTGACATGCCTTCTGCCAAGCGCAGGCCGAGCATCACCTGCTCCGTTCGCAGATCATCAGCGGTGAGCTGCTCGGCATCAGCTATCGGTGCTTCATGCGCACGAACCCGCTCCGCGTAAGGCGCGGGATGCTTGACATTCCACCAACGTCGTCCGTCGATGTGGCTGTGAGCCCCGGGTCCCACTCCCCACCAGTGCTGACTGCGCCAGTACGCGAGGTTGTGCTGACATTCACCGCCAGGCCTGGCCCAATTTGACACTTCGTACCAAGGCATTCCGGCCGCGTTCATCTGCTGGTCAATGAGCTCGTATCGATCAGCACAGACATCATCATCAGGCGCTGGGAGTTCACCACGCGCAATCCTTCGGCTCAAAGCTGTGCCATCTTCGACTATCAGCGCATATGCAGACAGGTGATCGATGCCCGCAGACAATGCCGTGTCAACTGAAGCCTTGAGGTCATCGTCGGTCTCTCCGGGCGTGCCATAGATGAGGTCCAAATTGACGTGTTCGAATCCTGCTTCGACTGCCCATCTTGCCGCTTGCACACTCGCACCTGGGGTGTGTGTGCGTTCGAGCACCTGCAGCACTCGCGGCGCCGAGCTCTGCATGCCAAGGGACATGCGAGTGAAGCCACCTGCGCGCAACTCCTCGAGCATCTGCTGATCCACCGAATCAGGGTTGGCCTCGGTTGTGACTTCTGCGCCAGCAACCAGGCCGAAACTGTCCTTGATCTCCTGCAGGACGTAGTTCAGGCCATGCGAGCCGAGCAGGGTCGGAGTGCCACCGCCAACGAAGACTGTGCTGACCTGCTGAGATGTCGACAACTGCTCTGCAGCGATGCGGACTTCCGCCGCGAGCACCTCGTGGAAGCTGTCGCGCCGCACTTCATTGCCGAGCTCTGTTGCGGTGTACGTGTTGAAGTCGCAGTAACCACAGCGACTTGAGCAGAAAGGCACGTGGACGTAAAGCGAAAGAGTGCTCGCTTGATCGGCCGACACTACTTCTTCGAAGTCTCGTCGCCGGTTGAGAGCGCGGCGATGAATGCTTCTTGAGGCACTTCAACTCGGCCAACCATCTTCATCCGCTTCTTGCCCTCCTTCTGCTTCTCCAGAAGCTTGCGCTTGCGGCTGATGTCACCGCCGTAGCACTTGGCAAGGACGTCCTTGCGGATAGCCCGAATCGTCTCGCGCGTGATCACTCGTGAACCGATGGCTGCCTGAATGGGCACCTCAAACTGCTGGCGCGGAATCAAATCCTTCAACTTGGAGGTCATCATCGTTCCGTAGCTCATCGCCTTGTCGCGATGCACGATCGAGCTGAATGCATCGACGGCCTCACCATGCAAAAGGATGTCGACCTTGACCAAGTCAGCGTCCTGCTCGCCGCTGAGTTCGTAGTCAAGAGATGCATAGCCCTTGGTCTTTGACTTCAGAGCATCGAAGAAGTCGAAGACGATCTCGGCCATCGGCAGGGTGTAGCGCAGTTCAACTCGGTCTTCGGACAAATAGTCCATCCCGAGCATCATTCCGCGGCGTTGCTGGCACAACTCCATCACTGTTCCCACAAATTCACTGGGAAGAATGACGGTGGCCTTCACGATTGGCTCGAAGATGTGGGCAATCTTCTGCTCTGGGAATTCACTTGGATTGGTGACGACAAACTCGGTCCCGTCATCGCGCACCAAGCGGTAGATCACGTTGGGGGCAGTGGAGATGAGGTCAAGATTGGCCTCGCGCTCAAGTCGCTCTCGAACGATCTCCATGTGCAGCAGGCCAAGGAAGCCACAGCGAAAGCCGAATCCAAGAGCAAGTGAGGTCTCAGGCTCATAGATCAGCGCGGCGTCGTTGAGCTTCAGCTTGTCCAGCGCATCGCGCAACAGCGGATAGTCCGAACCGTCAATCGGGTAGAGGCCGGAGTAGACCATCGGCTTCGGGTCGCGGTAGCCGCCAAGTGATTCAGTCGCTCCCTTCTGTGCCGTGGTGACGGTGTCACCCACACGGGACTGGCGAACGTCCTTCACGCCGGTGATCAGGTAGCCGACCTCACCGACGCCCAGGCCCTTGGACACGACTGGCTCAGGACTGATGACACCTACTTCAAGCAGCTCATGCACCGCCCCGGTCGACATCATCGAGACCTTGTCGCGAGTGCCGATGCGGCCATCGACCACGCGAACGTAGGTGACCACGCCGCGATAGGTGTCATAGACGGAGTCAAAGATGATCGCGCGAGCCGGAGCATCGGCGTCGCCAGTTGGCCCGGGGATCGTCTCGACAACCCGCTCGAGCACCTCTCGCACGCCCAGGCCCGACTTGGCTGAGGTCAGCAGGATGTCATCGGGATCGCAGCCGATGATTCGCGAGAGCTCGGCTGCGTACTTCTCTGGCTGCGCGGCTGGAAGATCGATCTTGTTCAGCACAGGGACGATCACCAGATCGTTCTCAAGTGCCAGGTAGAGATTCGCCAGGGTCTGCGCCTCGATGCCCTGAGCGGCATCCACGAGAAGGATCGCCCCCTCACAGGCGGCCAGCGAGCGCGAGACCTCATAGGTGAAGTCCACGTGGCCAGGGGTATCGATCATGTTCAGGACATATTCGACGCCATCGTCGGCCTTGTACGGCAGGCGAACCGCCTGGGATTTGATGGTGATGCCGCGCTCACGCTCGATATCCATCCGGTCCAGATACTGGGCTCGCATCGAGCGGTCATCGACCACTCCGGTGACTTGCAGCATCCGATCCGCAAGGGTGGATTTGCCGTGGTCAATGTGGGCAATGATGCAGAAGTTCCGGATGACCGTAGGGTCAGTTGATCCGGGCTGCGGTCCTGGCACGTGGGTCCTTCGGGCTCATGAATGGGGCATTTGGCGCTTTCGCCACCATGCCGGTAGCCTACGGGTTTGCTTCATCCCCTGATGACCGCCACCTGCGGGCTCGGGGTTCCCCATCACGATTGAGTAAAGGGTCACTAGTGGCGAACATCAAGTCGCAGATCAAGCGCATCCGGACCAACGAACTGGATCGTCAGCGCAACAAGGCTGTCAAGAGCGGCCTGAAGACATCAATCCGCAAGTTCCAGAAGGCAGCAGATGCTGGCAGCCCTGAGGCCGCCGAGCTCGCTCGCGAAGCAACTCGCGCATTGGACAAGGCAGCAAGCAAGGGCGTCATCCACGCCAATCAGGCAGCCAACCGCAAGTCGGCCATCGCCACTCGCGCTGCCGCGCTCTAACCAGAACCTCGAAAGCCCCCATCCTTCGTGGATGGGGGCTTTCGCATGTCGCGGGACTCAACTCGTGGCGTAACCACCGTTGACGGGAACGGTCTGACCGGTCACCCAGCCGGCCTCTTCTGACACCAGCCACAACACCGCCGGAGCAATGTCCGTCCAAGTGCCAAGGCGCTTGGTTGCGTAGTTGCGCGCCATCTTGGCCTGCATCTCTTCGCTGAATGCTCCAGGTGCGCCGAAGGTGCCAAGGGATATCGAATTGCAATTGACTCCGAATCGGCTGTACTCATTTGCCAATGACTTCATGAAGGCCATCCCCATGGCCTTTGCAGCTCCGTAGACCGCGATGCCTGGGTCACCGATGCGTCCGCCTTCGGAGACGATCGTCACGATGCGTCCCCAGCCCCGGTCGATCATGCCCGGCATGATGACGTAGCACGTGTTGAAAGTGCCGTATCCATTGAGATCTACTTGGCGGTGCCAGGTCGTGGGATCGGTGTCCAGGAACTTCTCCAAGGCCATGCCTCCGGCAGGAATGCCGGCGTTGTTCACCAAAATGTCAACGCCGCTGCCAATCTCCGACTCAGCATCGTTCTTGGCTGCCTTCAATGCCTCCAGGTCGGAGATATCGGCGATTGCGGTCACTGCTTTGCCGCCTGCAGCGTTCAGTTCTGCGGCCACGGCGTCAGCTCGTTCGGCGAAGAGGTCATTGAGGATGACCGCAGCTCCCTGCTCTGAGAGAGTGCGG
The DNA here is from genome assembly GCA_030652695.1 of Actinomycetota bacterium. GTDB lineage: Bacteria > Actinomycetota > Actinomycetes > S36-B12 > S36-B12 > UBA11398. The sequence continues at coordinate 2,140 of JAUSQD010000096.1, read as the reverse complement.
GCAATCTGCGCACCAAGGCCTTGCCCGGCCCCGGTGATGAATGCGGTGCGTCCAGTGAGGTCAAACATTCACACTCCTGTCACTACTGTCGCGACCGCCCGCACGCAGACCCTAGACGCACAATCCTGTCGAAGGGTGCAAATGATCAGGAAGCTTCGCGAGAGGAAGTGAGCAATACCAATCGCTCAAGGGCGAGCATCTTCTGTTCGGGATCAAGGCTGGTGCCTTCACCGACTCCGCCTTTTGCAGCGCCGTCTGCATCGCTGAGGGCCACGGCCGCAGCAGCCAACCGCCGCTGATCTCCGCTCCACGCTGACCACTGGTGACGCAGGGTCTTGACCTTCCACGGAGGCACGCCCGCCTCGCGGGCGACTTCAACCTCAGATGCGCCAGGGCCTGCTCCGGCGACGCGGACAATCGATCGCAAGCCAGCCGCCATGGCCATCACCATGGGTACAGAGAGATCTCCTGAATCGCGCATTGCCCAGCGCAGGGATCGCAAGGCGTCCGCCGGGCGGCGCTCCCAGACGGCGTCTGCAACAGCGAAACCCGTCACTCCTGTGATGCCCGCGAAGTACTCACTCACCTCTTCGCGACCGATCGGGTCGTGTTCGATATCAGCGACCAGCTGCGAAATTGCGCCAACGAGCAGTCGAAGGTCTTGCCCCACAGCATCGATGAGCGCACTCAGCGCGTCATCTGTCATCACCCTCTTATAGGAGGCAACATCCTTGGCAAGAAATGCGCGAAGCTCTCGACCTTTGAGCTGAGTGCACAGCACTTGCTCGGCGCCGGCCTTCTTCAGCTCGTCCAGAAGATTCTTGCCCTTGACTCCCCCCGGATGGGTCAGGATCAGCCAAGCGTGATCTGGCTTCTCACGTGCGAACTCACGCACTGCTGCATCAATGTCATCCGTTGCTTGATCGATGCCGGTGACCACCACAACCGTGGTGTCGCCAAAGAGATTCGGTGAGGAGGCTTCGCGCAGCATGGCTGCGGAGTCCTCGCCATTGGCGGAGATCGTGCTGATCTGCAGATCAGCCTCCGAGCCCCGAAGTTGCGTCACCGTCGTGCGCACAACTCGGTCAACGAGCAGGGGCTCGTTGCCATAGGCAACAGTGATGCGCGGAACTGCCTGAGCGGTCTTGGCCATGATGCAGTCAGCATCCCATGGCTAGGACTTCAGGGCCACGACCGCCAAGTTGCCGTCCTCGCGTCGCGCAACCGCGATCGAGCCCTGGAGATCGGTACGCCAGATCGCTGCCCCAGTCGCGGCCCATTCCTCCAGAGCCGTGGCGGCCGGATGTCCATAGTCATTGCCCTCACCGACGGTGACCACAGCCAACTGCGCCTGCGCCCATTGCGCGAATCTGGGGTCCTGGAAGCGACTCCCGTGGTGGGGGACCTTGGCGATATCGGCATTCATGGCCGGCTGCTCTGCGACGAGTGCCGCCTGCGCCTCGGGCTCGACATCTCCTGGCAGCAGGATCCTCAGGCCGTTGACTTCCACGAGCAGCACCACGCTGGCATTGTTCGGCACTGACCCCTGGCTGATCTCTCTGCTCGGCCAGAGCACCTGCCACGACACGGCTGCCAATTGATGGCGTTCACCGGCCCGCACCGACTGCAACACCAATCCTCGATCGGCCAGCGCTCGCTGGACACGCATGGCCTCACCCTCGGGTTCCAGGGTTGGGGTGGCGAACACCGCTCCCACCGCGCGATTTCTCAGCGCCTCGCTCAGGCCGCCTACGTGATCGGCATGAAAGTGGGTGATCACGACGACATCGAGAGTCGTCACATGCAGCTGACGAAGACATCGATCCACGTCACGCCCGTCTAGTCCGGCGTCGACCAGCATTGCCGAGTTCGGGCCTGTGCGCACCACGAGCGCATCGCCTTGCCCCACGTCGCATGCCACAAAGAGCCAGTCCGACATAGGCCAGCCACGGGGAGCGATCAGCCACGGAATGAGCAGTACCAATGCCGCAGCGCCAGCGCACAGCCCCGCGCGCAGCCGCCATGGACTCCACCGGGGATGCTGCATCCGCAGGTATCTCGCGGCAAGCACGAGAGCGCCCACAAGGACAAGGGCTAGCAACGCACCAATATCACCTGACGGCCACGGGACGACGGCCAA
>JAUSQD010000095.1 GCA_030652695.1 Actinomycetota bacterium | reverse complement strand
AGCCACCTTGCCGCCGATGAGCGTGTCGGTCGCGCGATTGATCCCGTCGATGAGCGAGTGACGGCAGCCGTACTTGTTGTCGAACTTGCTCTTGGTGACTGAGTCATTGACGTTGATCGCGGGGAACATCAAGGCGCCGTCACGCATCATTTCGTACAGACGATGAACGCCAGTGGTGGTTTCTTCAGTGACGCCCATGATGCCTGCGCCAACATTGGTCCAACGCTGAGCATCTTCGGTGAGTGACCGACGCAGGGTCTCAAGGACAACCGCGTACTCCTCTGAAGTTGAGGCATCCGCAGTCGGCACGACTCCCGCTGCCTCAAACTCGGTGCCCTTGTGGACGAGCATCGTCGCGTCGCCGCCATCGTCAAGGATCATGTTCGGACCCTTGCCATCTGGCCACATCAGAATCTGCTCAGTGCACCACCAGTACTCCTCGAGCGACTCACCCTTCCAGGCGTAGACAGGAACACCATTGGGCTTGGCGACAGTGCCTTCGCGTCCCACGACGATCGCCGCAGCTGCGTGATCCTGGGTGGAGAAGATGTTGCAGGAAGCCCAGCGCACATCGGCGCCGAGATCAACAAGGGTTTCGATCAGCACGGCAGTCTGAATGGTCATATGGAGCGAGCCGGTGATGCGGGCACCAGTGAGCGGCTTGCTGTCGCCGTACTCGGCGCGCATGGCCATGAGTCCGGGCATCTCATGCTCGGCAAGACGAATCTCATCGCGACCGAACTCGGCCAATTCCAGGTCGGCAACCTTGAAGTCTGGGCTGCCATCAGCTTTGAACACGGACATATGTATCTCCTCGTGAGTGATGCGGATTGGGCGCGAACGTCACGAGGCTTCGTTGGTCCGGCGATCCGATTCTGCCAGAGAACCCGCGAGAGGCCAAAGCAGCAACGCTGTCCCGGGCGGGAGATTGCTCACAGGGGCAATTCGCCATGGGGTCGCTAGTGTCCGAGAGGCCATAGTCTGCAGAGATGTCGCGCATGCCCACTTGGGGATTGATCACCGCAGCCGCCGCCCCGATCCTGCTCGTTGCTGGCTGGACCATTGCGGCGCGTGCGCAACCAGGCGACTTTGACTCCACCACCCAGACCATCAGCGCCCTGGCCGGAGCGGATGCAACACATCCCTGGGTGATGACATCAGCACTCGTCGCCGTTGGCGTGAGTCAGATTGGCACGGCGATCGCTCTGCGGCCAGTGCCGCGAGCTGGGCGCATCGTGCTGGCTGCCGGTGGTGTCTTCACCTTGCTGGTTGCAGCGAACCCCTTGCCGCCCGCTGGTCAATCAGCCCCGGTGCACGGAATCGTCGCCGCAGGTTCTTTCGCAGCACTGGCCATCTGGCCTTTGGCCAGTTGGACTCGCGGCACGGTGAGCCCTTGGACCTTGCGACCGGCTGTGGCGCTCACCGCCGGAACGGCACTGGTCATGGCAACGGGATGGTTCTTTGCCTCGGTGCTGACCGATGCGCAGAAGGTGGGACTGGCGGAACGCAGCGCAGCTGTGGTGCTGAATCTGTGGCCACTTGCCGTAGCTACGTCAGTCTGGCGAGTTCAGCGTCGACGCTAGTCGCCTTGCGGCAACGATGGTGTCCGCTCGATGTCGGGCTCCAGAAACACATATCGCGCACTAGGCACCGCAGCGCGAAGGGATTTCTCCGCCGCATCGATCGCATCAGCAATCTGCGCGCCAGTGCCCGTGTGCGCAATGGCAATCTTGGCGCCGATCAAGAGCTCATCAGGACCAACATGCATCGTGCGCAGGTGAATGACACGCAGCACGCCAGTTGAGGCTTCAAGGGCCGCTCGGATGGCATCGACTTCCTCAGGCAGGGCGCTCTCCCCCACGAGCATGGTCGTCATCTCCATCGCGAGGAAGATGGCGATGACCACCAGCAGGGTGCCCACGGCCATCGCGCCCAGCGCATCGAAGCGACCGTTTCCGGTGATGACAGCCAAACTGACGCCGAGCAGAGCAAAGATCAGACCGATGAGCGCACCGAAATCCTCAAGCAGGATCACTGGCAATTCAGGCTGACGAGCATCACGAACAAACTTCAGCATTGATCGCTTGCCACGCGAGCGGTTTGCCTCACGGATCGCCGTTCTGAAACTGAAACTTTCGAGCACGATCGCAATGACCAGTACGAGGACGGCAATCCACCAGTCGTTCAGGGGCTCCGGGTTCTGCCACTTATGCGAACCTTCGTAGAGCGAGAACAGTCCGCCGACCATGAACAGCACGATGGCCACAACGAAGCCGTAGACGTATCGGCGACGACCGTACCCAAAGGGGTGATGCTCATCGGCTGGCTTGTGCGAGCGCTTGTTTCCCACAAGCAGCAGCACCTGATTGCCAGAGTCAGCGACGGAGTGAATCGCCTCAGAGAGCATTGAAGATGATCCGGTGAAGGCGAAGGCAACGAACTTGCTGATCGCGATGCCCACATTGGCCAGCAGTGCAGCGAAGACTGCCTTCAGTCCACCTTCTGTGCTCATCGATCCGCCCTCGGGACGGCATGCACGACAGCAGTCAGGCCTTCGGCACGAACCACAGCCTCAGGCTCAGTCGCGCCAATGACATTGGCCATGCCTGGCAGCAGCACCGTCTCTTCACCCATGCAGGTGATGGTGGCCCTGCCTTGGATCGAGAGCACAATGCGAAAGTTGCCACTGGGCAGTTCTTCTGCACCCTGGCCAAAGAGCTGCGCGCGAAATGGTGCTCCGGCCGGACTGATCTCCTCTCCGATTTCGGCATCAATGAATTGCGGCTGCGTTTCAGGATCCAGGGCCTGCAGTGCGTGGTCAATGAAGATCGGCTTGGAAGTCAGACCCAGACGAATGACATTGTCGCTGGAAGTCATGACTTCAATGCCGACGCCTTGAATGTAACTGTGCGGAATGCCGGCGGGCACGTACAGCGCCTGTCCGGCCTGCAGACACCGAAATGACAGCAGCGGTGTGATCAAGGCGCCGCGATCCTCTGGGTACTGAGTGGCCACCAGGGAATAGGCATTGACCTCGGCTTGCGGAAGCCCGATGAACTGCGCAGCTGGACCCAGCGCAGCGATAGCCGAGACGGCATTGCTGTCCAAAAGAAACGGGATTGCCGATGGGTAGTCGCCTTGGACGATTGCCGCGATGGCAGCGCTGGGGTCAAAGTCCTCAACGGCAGCCTGAAGAGCGCGAAGAAAGCTGACACATTCAGTTGGCTCTCGCCAGCCGGCGAAGACCTCGAATGGCTCCAGCGCGATCAGCATCTCGGTCTTCTCGGATCGATCCGCGTACACGCTCTGCGATTCCGTGCCCGCCACCTGCGCCTTGTAGCCGCTGGCAGCAAGCTCGGCCATCGGATGCACCTGCACCGACAGAGGCCGCGCGGCGGCCAGAAATTTCAGCAGGATCGGAACATCGCCACCAAAACGACCGGTCTCCAGGAATTCGCCAGTCGCCACACCGTCAGGGGTGACCAGCGGCGAGGGTCCGCCCGGATGCGCTCCGTACCAAAGCTCTGCCTGAGGTTGACCAACAGTGTCGCCGACCCAGGGCGCAAGACCGTCAACGACTCCCCAGTCGTAGGTCTTCAGCGCACCTCGAACGACCAGCGCCACGTTAGGCCTGTCCGGGGGAGATCGCCTCGTCGAGCAGCATGACCGGGATG
>JAUSQD010000087.1 GCA_030652695.1 Actinomycetota bacterium | reverse complement strand
GCGCCGTTGACGAAGTCGCCGAACTGCGCTTCCCACAGCACGAGTGCATCGGGCCGAGCCACCGAGTAGCCGTACTCAAAGCCCATGGCCGCGAACTCACTGAGCAGTGAGTCGTAGATATAGAGCTTTGCGTCGCCGCGGTAGCACTGCTTCAGGGGCTTGTACTGCCAACCCGATTGGCTGTCGACGATCACACCATGGCGGTGGCCAAAGGTGCCGCGTCGTGAGTCCTGACCTGCAAGACGAATCGTGCGGCCATCCATGAGCAGCGACCCGAAGGCAAGAGCCTCGCCCATGCCCCAGTCGATCGCATCGTCGGCAACCATCTGCTCGCGTCGGGCCAGTTGCGGCTGCAGGCGTGGGTGAACCGCGAAGTTCTCAGGCATCTGCAGTTGCGAGGCGATGACGGTGTCGATCTGCTCTTGAGTGATGGAGGTGTCGACTTCATAGGCCGGGCGCTGGCGTACGAGTTGGCGGCTGCCGGTCTCCACGATGTCCTGCTCGGACTCGCTGAAGGCCTTGCCTGGGTCGGTGTGCGTCTCCTGGAAGATCCGCTCAAGTTCTCCCTGGAAGTGCTTCAGGGCCTCTTCGGCTTCCTCAACCGTAATGTCGCCTCGACCGATCAGTGACTCGGTGTAGTGCTTGCGCACAGAGCGCTTGTTGTCGATGATCTTGTACATCAGTGGCTGTGTCAGTGAGGGGTCATCAGCCTCGTTGTGACCACGACGGCGGTAGCAGACCAGATCGATGACGACGTCCTTGTGGAACTTCTGACGGAAGTCATAGGCAAGGCGGGCGATGCGGACCACGGCCTCTGGGTCGTCGCCATTGACATGGAAGATCGGCGCCTGGATGGTGCGCGCCACGTCGGTTGAATACACCGATGACCTGCTGTAGCGCGGACTGGTGGTGAAGCCCACCTGGTTGTTCACCACGATGTGAATCGTGCCCTCAGTTCGGTAACCCTGAATCTGCGACATCTGCAGGGTTTCGGCAACCACGCCCTGACCGGCGAAGGCGGCATCACCGTGCATCAGGATCGGCAGGATGCGACTGGTCTCGTCGCGGGGGAGGCGATCCTGCTTTGCTCGCACGATTCCCTCGAGCACGGGGTTCACGGCCTCAAGGTGCGAGGGGTTGG
>JAUSQD010000081.1 GCA_030652695.1 Actinomycetota bacterium | reverse complement strand
TGGTGGTGGGCCCCGACGCCCATCTCGACAGCGAGTCGGTACTGGCCCTGCACAATCTCGCACTCGTCGAGCCGTCTCGCATTACCGTCGCCACCCCACATCGCGTTCGACTTGCCGACCCAGGATTCGTCAACGTGGTCCGGCGCCGTCTCCCAGTTGAGGAGATCACCGAGTACGACGGAATCCCCGCGACGCGGGTGTGGCGTGCCCTCATCGAGGCGCAGGCAACGGTGATGACCGAACGACTCCAGGACGCGCTCACTGAGGCACGCCGTAGGGACCTCGTGACGCCACTTGAGGCCCGACGAGTGCGCCGCGCCCTGCGACACGAGCCGCGAAGGAACACCGCATGACGACCGACGGGCTTGAGCCGCGTAGCGACTCACCGCCTCATGTCGCGTCCCTGGAGGCATGCGAAGCCCAAGTCTTGTTTGGACAATGCTTAGGCTATATAGCCTAGAGGGTGTATCGTAGTGGATCGCAGGGGACTAGAGGTCGATCTGAACTCATTGTCGAGTCGCCTTCGATCCTGATGTTTGCCGGAGGAAAGCTTGGCAATTGGCAGCAGTGGTACCGGTCAGCCACATACTGACGAACGCTTGGGTGAGCAGTTGAACGGTCTACAAAGGGAGGACCTTCATGGCCAAGAGCCTTGAGGATCTGTTGCGCGAGCGCCCAGTCGATCGCGCTGCGGTCAATGCACACAGGAAGCGCTTGCTCGACGAGGTCACGGCCTACCGGCTTCGCGAATTGCGCGAGGCGTCGAACCTGACCCAGATGGAACTTGCCTCGCGGCTCCATGTCAGCCAGAACCGGGTGTCCCGTATAGAGAATGGGGACATCGAGCGCGCCCAAGTGGACACCCTCCGCAAGTACGTCGAAGCTATGGGTGGCACGTTGCATTTGGAGGTCGAGTCCGAGGACGAGCGCATCCAAATCGCGTAGCCATCAGAAGGAACCTGCGTTCGATCGGCCGATTACCACGCGGGCATGCTCGTCGGAGACCTGAACGTCTCCAGGTGCTTGGCGAGTTTCATGGTGTCTGCTACCAGCCCTTCAAGAAGGGGCACGGTGAATTTCCGACGGTGCGCTTTGGAAAGCGGCTCAACGGAGATGCGCATCCCTAGTGCCGCCGCGACTGCGGCAAGCGTGCCCAAGGTGGGATTCGCTTGGTCTGAGGAGAACAGCCTCCTAATTGCGGCCGGCTCAACTTGGATTGCGCGAGCGAGTTCAGCCTTGGAAAGCCCGGCTGCTTCGCGCGCCTCATCGAGGGCGTTTAGGACGAAATCGAGTGTCGCGATCCGCATCGACTCGACCACGTACTCCCGAAGGAACTCGGGGTCCTCAAGATCGTGTGCCAAGTCGTCCCAGAAAGCGCGGTTGCCATCCATGTCTACCTCCGGCCAGAAACGTAACACAAAAGATACGTTCGCAACGGCGCTGAGCACGGGGTTGGCAAGCTAGGAAACTCGGTCCTGCCCAGGCCGATCAATAGCTGCAATCGTCCACGCATCCACACGGTCCGAGACGTCAGCCTGTCGAATGCGTACCAAGCGACCAACCTTGACGTAAGGCAACTGCCGACTTGCCGTCAGTCGGCGAATCATTCGTGGCGTCACGCCGAGTTCATCAGCCGCTTGCTCGATGGTTAGCAGGTGCGAGCGGGGGACATTTGAGATTGACATGATGATCTCCATTCCAGGGCGAAGTGGGCTCCTGATCTATCAACGGTGTAACCCCCTCGGTACCTCGCAAGTTCGATGACGGCCAGAGGTGCCACTGGAGTCGCAGAACAAGAGAATGACCATTGCGCAGGAATGAAAGCGGGCGGTCTGGCTACTGAGGAATCGAAGCCCAGACACTTTCGGATTGAGGAGGGTCACAGCGAAATCCGCGTAAGTCCGGCACCTGGATGTCAATGCTTCCCCAATAGGGGCAATGTCGGGATCAACGAGTTTATTAGGAAAGTGCCGCGGCGAAGGCTAGTTCCTACGACATGGTCTATCGATGGGCCACCTTCAGGATTCTGAATGAACTCCAGCCGGCGTTGCCCTGAGTTAGAGCCGAAACTGGTCGTACCATCCATTACTCTCAGTAGCGATCAAGTCGGTTCAGGGGGTAGTCGTGATGCTTGCAGACCTCCTTAGTGGTTTACGACACCGCTCCAGGTTGCCTGCACGTCGATTTCCCTGTGATGAGCCACATTGAGTCCTAGATTCTTTGCTGATGGGGGATTCATGGCTCACGGGGAAGAAGGGCCGTTGGCGAGCCGACCCCGAGATTGGTATGTCTGGCACTTCACGCATGTGGATAATGTCGCGAGTATTGCTGCGGCTGGAGCTTTATACGCGGCCAACAGCGTCACACCGAATGTCGATGTCGCCAATCAAGAGGTCAAGAATCGACGGAACGCTCAGGAGGTAGATCCTGACGACGAGTACCCTCGGAATGTCGTCGTGAGTGACCATGTGCCGTTCTATATCGCGGCTAAGAGCCCGATGCTCTTTGTGGTTTCAAGGCGCCAAGGAGACCCGCGCGGCAATTCGAAGGAACTCGTCTTCTTTGGCATCAGAATGAGCGACTTGATTGAAAGCGGAATGATTTGGTGCGCAAGCGACCGAAACGCGGCTGCGGGGACTGTTCAATTTAGCCGGAGCGTGGACGATTTGGGGACCTTCGTTGATTTCGACCTGCTCAAGCAAAGATACTGGAATGGCACGACGGATGACGCGGACAGGCCGTCGCGGAGGGCAGCCGAAATCCTTGTGCTCGGCGAGGTGCCTCTAACCCTCGTTAGCGCTGTGGTGACTAAAATTGACTCGACGCTCGCGCGTGCAAAGAGTGCTCTAGCCACTGTCAGTGGTACGAGGCAATATCAAGTACTTTCTGATTTCATCTACTGATGGACTGTGGGGTGGACGGTTGATAACTAGTGCTGAAGGCGATCTTCTGGGCGCTGACGTCGAAGCTTTGGTCAATACCGTCAACTGCGTTGGTGTAATGGGCAAGGGCATCGCACTTCAGTTCAAGAGAACTTATCCTGAGAACTTCCGGGCATACGCGATCGCGTGCAAGGAAGACGAAGTGAAGTTGGGCCAAATGTTCGTCTTCGAGACGAATGCGATAACCGGACCCAAATGGATTATCAACTTCCCGACGAAAGGGCATTGGAAAGCCAATTCGCGTTTGTCTGATGTTGATGCAGGACTGGATGATTTGATCCGCGTCATTGAAGACTTGGGTATCAAGTCGATTGCTGTCCCCCCGCTCGGTGCCGGTAATGGTGGGCTGGACTGGACCAATGTTGAGCCTCTCATACGGAAGCGTCTCGGAATTTTGTCTGATGTTGACGTACGCCTGTATGCCCCTGAGAAGAAGTTTCGTCCAATCCAAGGCGACGCTATAAAGATGAGTTGGGGACGGTCAGTGCTCGTTCAGATTCTTCATGAGTACAGCCTGCGTCGCAATGCGGTAGAACCGTGGGAAGACGGGGAAGGCGCCTCCGCAATGGAGATTCAAAAGTTGATGTACTTCGCCCAACAACTTCAACCCAAACTGAATCTGAATTTCGTACAGGGTCGGTACGGTCCCTACAGCGAAGCGGTCAGGCATCTTATCCAATCTATGGAAGGTTCCTTCCTTGCTGGCTACGGCGACGGGACTCAACAGGTATTGGATTTCATGACCATTTCACCTACGGAATTGGGCTTGGAGCGATCTGCGAAACTTATTGAAAACAGCCACCCTGAAGTTCAAACGCTCATTGTTGAACCAGTCATGGAGACGATCGATGGCTTTGAGGGCAACTACGGCCTGGAATTGCTTTCATCAGTTCATTGGGTCGTAAGTCACGAAGGTTCTCGCGACCCGGCAAATGCGACCAAGGCAGTACAAGCTTGGACTGAGCGAAAAGGCCGCCTATTCACGTTTGGCCACATAAGCAAGGCGATTGTGCAGTTGGAAATGGCGGGAATGCTCAACGCAAAAACGAGCGAAGCCGCTCCCAACAATCTTTTGGCTAGTAAGTAGTTTCACAGTTTCGACTGTGAGTGCGAACTTTTCCGGCCCACTGGGAGTGACTCAATATTGCCGAGTTGCGTCGACTTCGCAGCCCGCATCGATTATGAGGATGGACTAAACCCTCCGCAATGGAAGACGTGGTGGGTCGCAAGACCTCGGGAGTCAAGCTGAAGTAGAGAGAGGACGTCTCCTTCGGTCGTGGTGCTGGTCCACCCCTTCGCGTTGAGAATGCGAGTTATCGGTCCAGTGCGCAGCCATGTGGGCAGGATGCCAGCATCTGGTGCTGCTCGCTCGAAGATCGATCTACGCGACTGAGAGGTCCCGGCGAGGTTCCCCGCGAACTAGCGCCAGTGCTGGCAGTATCGAACTGAGATCACCACTAGGGGCGGGGGCCGCATGGCTGACGATCAGTTCGACGCATTGCTCGCTCGCATTCCAGAGATCGCAAAGGCAGTAAATGCGTTCACGTCCCCCGAGATTCAGCAGGCCGCCTTCGAGCTGCTCGTAGCGACAATGTCCGACGAGGATGCTCCCGTGAAACCGCCGAAAGATCCGTCCAAGACAATCACCAAGTCCGCAAAGAAGACGGTGCGGAAGACGTCGGCCGCAAGCGATACACCCGCGGATGTGTCGAAACCCAAGCGACAGATATCGGCGTCGCCTCCGAAGATCGACAAGGATCTAGATCTTGTCCCCAAAGGAAAGCGTTCTTTCAAGGAATTCGTTGCGTCCACACAGCCAGCAAACAACAACGAGCGCGTTCTTGTCGCCGCCTACTGGCTCACACATGAGATCGATGAGGATGCGACAACCCGGGACCGCATCTTTACCTGCTTCCGAGATTCTGCTTGGCCGATTCCCACGGATCTCTCAAACACCATCTCCCAAACCGGGTCGAAAAACCTCCTCTCGTCAACGAGAACTGAGATCAGGGTTAGCGTGAACGGCATCAACTTTGTGGAACATACGATGCTCAAGCGGCCACCTCTGGCCTGACGGTGACTCAGACACTTGCGGAGTTCCTCGCACCACTCAAGAAGGCACCGCGTCGAGCGCAAGTTCTGGCCGTGTTGTACTTCGAGACTCATGACGGCCAGGCGGACTCCCTCACATCGGCTGAGATCCGCCTAGCGTTAAAACGCGCGAGGGTTCCAGGGCACGCGGCGGTCAACGTGCCTGACGTACTCGGCAAAGCGGGCCACCTCGTGGATTCGACCCGTGACGGCGGGCGACACCTCCAATGGCGCCTAACGGATTCTGGGAATCGGTATGTATCGGCCTACCTGCCTGTGGAAGGCGATGAGCTTGAGGTCGTGAATGACATATCGACGCTCGCGAGTCTCGCGACGCAGATTTCCGACCCGATCGTGCGCGGATATGTGGAGGAGGCCCTTCTGTGCCTGCAGGCGGGCGCGCTGAGAGCCGCCGTCGTTTTCATGTGGTCAGGCGCTATTCGGACCATTCAAGAATCTTGCTTGGCTCAAGGTGCAGGCACTCTGAACGCCGCGATCGCAAAGCACGATCCGAAGGCCAAGTCGATAGCAAAGATCGAAGACTTCGCAGCGATCAAGGACGTAACGACGCTCATCGCAGCGCGCGAACTGGGGCTGATTGACAAAGGCGAATGGCAAACCCTAGGAGAGAATCTAAGTCTCCGGAATCGGTGTGGCCATCCGACGAAGTACACCCCCGGCGTCAAGAAGACATCCGGTTTTGTCGAGGATGTTGTCGGAATCGTTTACTAGCCGCTTGCGGAGACAGCGCTAGATCAACGAGACGCCTGATTTGCGCGCTGCTCCAGTACCTGAAAGTCGTGAAGCAGGCGACGTCCTTCTTGAGGATCAAAGTAGTTCGTACCTGCGACCATGGCCATCGTCTGTTCGGGGAAGCGGTCGCGATACCAAGTCCAGTCCCGAGTGAAGGTCACCGTCTCGGTGACATCCTCGAACTGGTCCGCGGTTATGTCGACGATCCATCCGTTCTGGACGAGCCACGCGTGCGACCGAAATTCGCCATTGGGCCCGTACGACGAGCCGCTGCAATAAAGCCACTCGCCGAGCCCGAGGTTGGATAGGTACTGTCCCAACAGGAGGCACGTGTCGCCGCAAACCCCGCGAGGGAAATCCTTGAACAACTCCCATTCAAGGCCTCCTTCGATGAGAGCTGCCCGGAAGTAGAAAGCTGCACGTCTCACTTCCGATTCCCATGCGGAACTCTGACTCTCTGAGTTGCTCGGCGCGAGCGGCGTCATAACCCCTCCAAATCCCTAAGCGACATCGAACCTACCCACCGAGCGCGACGCTTCTTTCGGTGCAGCGAGGCGGTTGAACGGAGGGAAATTGGAGGGGTGGCGATTCGATTGCATAGGCTTCCTGATGTTTGGCGAAGCCGCTTGCCTCTAACGCTCTTCGCGTTGTCGACGACGCGGCAGACCCATAACCTAATCGAGTTGGCAGAACGCAGCCGCTAGCCTCAACACCTGAGGAGACATGACCAATCGAAAACTGATGGTTGCCGCCGTACCCCTATCAGCTGCCCTGTCTATCTTGCTTGGCGCCTGCGGCGCTGCAGTTGTGGATTCCGCGACGAAGTCCAGCGAAGTAACTACTTCGCAGCGACTAGAGGGATACATGAGCAGCGTTGAGTGGGGTCGGCAATGGCCACTCACTGTTGAGGGCGGCACGGTCAGGTGCGAAGACGGCCAAGTGACTTTCGAAGCGCCCGATGGCGCGCGCTATGCAGTAAACGGAACCGCGCTCCAGAACAGCGGCCTGCCCAAGATCAACCCAATCTGGGCAGACAACCCTGCGATCAGCGGATCGAAGATCGATATCAGCCCGATCATCGACACGGGTCTGGCGATCTGCGACGGCACCCCACCACCAAGTCCGCCCGGTCCAGGCACACCCGTTCCCACCCCAGTCCAAGCGATACCTGAAGACGGAATCGCCACTATCGAGGCCTTGCTCAAGGCGTACGAGGAGGCCGGTGGCCGGTGTCCCAAGCCCGACGGACCGGACAGGTTCGACGATGGCTCGGCCATGGTGACGTGCTACCCAAACCTGAGCTCTCTCGTGTGGTTCCCAAATGCCGCGGCCGCGAAAGCGAGCGTAGACAAGACCTTGCAGCCACCGCTACCTCCAGAGGCGCTGCTCGTGGGGCCGAACTGGTTTATCGCGGCTGACGACGTTGGCGCCGTAGCCAAGAAGCTCGGTGGCAAGGTGGTGCTGAGCCCACGCAACTGATCATCGCTGACGCGTCTATAGCCAGTGGTGGCGCGGCACACTCTCCCAACGCCTCCAATTGCCCGGCCACCGACGAGTTGGCGCAAACGCGCCGGCACCTAGGTCCCCGGTCAGGGCATTGTGGCGAAACAACTCTCGGTCGATCGGTGGGATCTCCGGGCTCATGGCCAGATAGTTGAAACTTTGTCGTCCCGCACTCGTAGTGCGAAGGTCTGGATTCAAATTCTGGCGGCAGCTCTATGACGAAACGGAATTGCTGCGGGCTCAGAGCACCGAGATTGAACCGAGAACAGCACGACGACGGGCTCTTCTCGGCGTCACGTGCAAGTACAGAGCAGGTCCACAATGTCTAGTGGTCACGCGACATCGAGACCACGTCACGTGAAGCCCGGTAGGCACCCGGCACATCGATCGCCCGCGCAGCAAAACCCAGGTCAAGGAGCTCGTCAGGGAGCAGCCAGTCGTACTTCTCGGATGCTTTCGTCGGCACCCCCGCCGCCAAGGTCAGCGGGTCGATCTCCGGACCGGCAACTACCTGCTGAAGGAGTGCCAGCACCTCAGATGGCTGGGCATCCGGGACAGTAAGCGCGATTCCGTCGTGTGCTGCCTCATGACCCATCGCTGTGAACATGCAAGCCAGCGTGGACATGACCCGATCACCTACCCACGGAAATACCAAGGTGTCAGCTCCGGATAACAGCATGCGACAGTCGGCGAGTCCAAACCGGCGAAAGTAGCCGCGACCTTCCTCCAGGAGTCGTAGCGCGGTCGAATCCAGATACGCAGGGGCCTCATCCCCTGCGTACACCTCGAGCATGCGCTGCCTGACCACGTCGGCCACCCCACGATCCCCGTCGCCACCGAACATGGGCGGTCGTCCGCCCCGCGAGCGGGTGAGCTCGATCACCTTGGCCTGCTCGTCGATGTCGATGACCTTCCAGCGCTTGCCCGCGAAGATCAGAAGGGATCCAGTCATAAGCGGGTAGTCCACCGGCAGCATGCCGAGCGTCTGTCCGCTGGCGACTAGGCGGTACTCCTGAGGGGTGGCGAAGGCTGCGTAGAACGAGTAGTGGTTCACCAGCCTCTCGCCCTTGAGCCCAAGCAGTAGTAGCCCGTCGCCGGCCTGGCTGATGATGTCCATTTCCGGGCTTCCAAGGGCGCGCAGGAGGCGACCAAACGTGGCACTGTCAACGCGTGCGAACGGGCCGTGGCCACACAGGGCCTGGTACGCGTCGGCCGGGCTGACGCCTCCGTGTTGGGCGATCAACGACAGCAGCTGCTGAATCAATGTCGACAGATGCAGGCCGGCGGCATCCGGGGTCTCGTTCCAGCCATCGAGCAGTAGTTCGATCATCGCAACCGACTGCACAAGGTCAGCACGCAGTGCGTCTTCGGGTGAGGTGTTGGGCGTGATCTCGCGCTCGGTGACGTACATACGCAGGATTGCCGGCTGCCCAGCCCGCCGACCTGATCGCCCCAGCCGTTGACGCAGGCTGGCGACAGTGCGTGGCGCATCGATCTGGGCGATTGATTCCACCGACCCAATGTCGATGCCAAGTTCCAGCGTGGAAGTGCAGATCGCTGTCACGGGCGTGTCCCGGGCCTTCAGCCGGGCTTCGGTGTTCTCCCGCAACTCTTTGGACAGGCTTCCGTGGTGGGGCACGAACTCGTTCGGAACCCGGTCTGCCTCGCAGCGACGTGTGAGTAGGTCGGTGTATTGCTCGACCAAGCGCCTGGAGTTGGCGAAGACGAGGTTGTCCTTCCCTCGCATCACGCGGTAGAGGTCGGCGGTGATCGAGGCGATCTCCTGCGATGGCTCTTCACCATCTTCTGCTTCCCGTGCGTCCTCATGATCGACGGCGTGTTCTTCGTAACCGCGGATCTGGATCTTCAACTCCTGACTTCCGTCCGCGGACACAATGATCTCGACGCCATCGCCGGCGCCCGGGCGCAGGAACTCGGCCGCTATAGACATGTCACCCAACGTTGCCGATAGTCCGATGCGCGGTGTCTTCCGACGCAAGACGAGGTCGACGCGGTGCAGCAGCGACTGGAGTTGGGCTCCCCGTTCGCTGCCGATGAACGCGTGAAGTTCGTCGATGACCATGTACTTCAGGGCCGCGAAGAGAACACCAGCTTGGGGCCCGTGGTTGATGAGCAGTGCCTCTAGGGATTCCGGGGTGATGAGCAGGATGCCGTCGGGTTTACGGATGACCGCTGTCTTCCTGGAAGCGGCGACGTCCCCGTGCCAGCGATGGACTGGCAGATCGAGTTCTTCGCACAGTTGATCAAGCCGGCCGTATTGGTCGTTTATGAGCGCCTTCAAGGGGCTGACGTAGAGCACCTGGATGCCGGCGCTGTCCGCTTGGAGTTTGCCATCCTGGGCAAACAGCAGCGCGCTGCAGATGGACAGGAAAGCTGCCTCGGTCTTACCCGAGGCGGTCGCTGCTGAAATGATCAGGTCCCGGTTGCCCGCCAGGATGGGTGTCGAGGCTCGCTCTTGGGCATCACGGAGTTCCTCCCAGCCTTGCTGCCACACCCAGCGCTGGATGCGCGGATGCATACGTTCGAAGGCACGAGAAGCAGCCGGCTGGGGGGCTCCCTGTGGGGTGTCAGAGGCGGAAGGTGGCAAGGTCTTCGTCACCGTCTGCGGCATTTGGCGGCGTCGGGACGCCGCCAAATGTGCCGGCTTCGTCTTCTTCGTCCGCAATCGGCGCAAGGTCAGGGTTGCTCTCAGGCTCAAACTCGACGCCACCAACCAGGCCAGCCCATGTGGTTCCGGGGTTCTGCTCAAGGACTGCTAGCAGGTTCAGGAACTCTTTGATGGTCGTGCGGGGGGTCCGGAAGTAGGAGTCGCCGACCTTTGATGCGCAGTGCGACATGAATGCCGTCAGGGCGTCGTCGGGCACGAGGTAGGCGCTGGTGTCGCCGTAGGCGTACACATGCCGCAGCCTGGTGAGCAGCAAGAACAAGTCCTCGGCTGACAGGCTTGCCAGGTTCAGCACCGGGCCGGAGTAGTCGACCAGGCCGCCGGTCGCGAACCGGTTCTCCGCGAGCCTGGACTGCAGTGCGGCATATGAGTACAGGCCGCGGCGCGTGTCGAGCAGGAAGTCTGGTGTTCCTCCGAGGACGAAGCCCAGGTGGGCGGCGCTGCCCTGCAAGGAGTCGTTGAGGATGCGAAGGATCTGCTCGTAGTTCGAAGTCCGTGCCTGGGTGTTGGACAGCTTGTAAAGGTTGACCATCTCGTCTAGGCACACCAGCAGGCCGGCGAAGCCGGCCATGGTGACGAACCGCGCCATCAGCTTGAGCTGGTCGTAGAAGGTCGAATCGTCGACGATGGTGCGCACGCCCAGGGCGCCGCGTGCATCGGTGCGGGTAGAGAACTCGCCGCGTAGCCAGCGGACCGCGTCCGATTTGAGCTGTTCGTTGCCGGTGTCGTGTCCGCGCCAGTAGGCGGCGATGACCTCGGCGAAGTCGTAACCGCCGGTCATCTCCGACAGTTCGGCGAGTTTCTCGCGGATGACCTGGTCGGGGCTCGCTCCGGTCTCGCGAGCTTCCGTGAGCGCTGCGGTGACGAACCGCTCGACGACGCTGCCCATGGCCCCACCGTCGGGATTGGACCGGGTCGACATGTTGCGCATCAACTCGGCGTATAAGGAGCGTGCCTGTCCACCTGTGGCATGTAGGCGGCGATCCGGTGACAGGTCGGCATGGACGGTCACCAACTTGCGTTCCATTGCGATAGAGCGCACCAGCAGCAGGAAGAACGTCTTCCCGGACCCGTACTCGCCGACAGTCAGACGGAACGACGACCCTCCGTCAGCGATCCGGTCGATGTCCGTGATCAATGCCTTGACCTCTTCGACACGACCGACCTGGATGTGCTGCTGCCCGACACGAGGCACGACACCGGAGCTCAGTGCCTGGATGACGGCATCGCGTTCCCGCGGTCGGATGGACCGCTCGCCTTCGTTGGCAGCTAGCGGTGTGATGGTCATAGAAGCATCCCCTCGGCTACGTCGGCGTTGATGGTGAGCAAGTCGTTGTCCGTGACCACAGGGTCGCCGACCAGTTCGTACGCGGCTTCGTTGAGCGTGTCCAGTGCCCCGTCAGGCAGCAGTCCGAGCTGGTTGCACAGCGCGTCCAACTCGGCCCGACTCCACTCATCCTGTAGGGCCAATTGGCGCAGTAACTGAGAGTGAGCCGCATCAAGTCCTGGCACCAGCGGGACGTCGCTGATCGGGGCTGCGACCGGTGCAGGGCTGGCAGCGGTTTCGTCTACGAAGATGCTCGACAGTAGCGCCGAAACCTCGGCGGTCTCTACGAGCTTGGCCGCGATCGCCTGCTCATCGAGCTTGAGGGGTACGCCTGGCTCCGGCCGAGGCGACGGAACCTGATAGCCGGGGGCACCTGGCGTCGACGGACGCACGGTCACGGGCTGGTCGGCGGGGGCACTGGTGGTCGACGCTGCGTGGACGCTGCTAAACACGGTGGTCGGGTCGAGGCCGAGGAACTTGTAGATCCCAGTCAGCGCGGAGACCTCACCGGGATCGACGCGGCCGTCGATGACGGCGAGATTCACGACCAGAGCCCCGATAGCTGAGCGCTGATCGTCGGTGAGGACAGCCAGCCGCTTGGTCAGGCCGGTCAGCTTGAGTTTGCCGGTGAGCAGCCATCGGAAGTGGGCGTGGATGCGTGAGTTTTCGCTGTGGTTCAAGCCGAGTGTTCGCTCCACGTGGGCACGCAGGTGTTCGACTTCATCGTCGGTCACCTGCCCGTCAGCACTGGTAACCAGGGCGGCTAGGTGCATGAGCAGGGTCGCGGCCGCGTACTCCGGGCTCGGTGTGGTCGGGCCGCCGCGTTCGAGGCGGAACAGGACGACCTGCGACCCAGAGGCTGGTACTGGTCCGCCAAAGCGCACGTCAGGCTCAATACCGACTCCGCGGGTGCCAAGTAACTGTGCCAGCGACACCGCGTCTGCCTTGGCGAGCGTTCCGCTCGTGGTCGGCCATAGAGCGATTAGGTCGTCGGCGTACACGATGGTCGGCTCTGCGCTGGTGTGGTCGCGCAAGAACTTGTCGAGGTCAGCTAATCCGGACGCCTCCGGCGGCACGAGCTCTGGAGGCAGGAGCGCCACGGCAGGAAGAGTCCCGCGAGTGTTGGGGTTGCGGCCGAGGTACCGGCTGAACGAATCGAGGTCGGCCGTGCACGACTCGACAATCGGCTCGAGAGCGTGCCGTGCCGCTGCTTGACTGACGACGTCCGGTAGTTCACTGCTGGTGCTCGTGAACCCAATGCCGCTGCTGGCGGCCTGGTAGACGGCTCCGTGCTGGCGCCGCTTCCCTGGCTTGACGATGATCCCGTCGCCGTACGCATCCTGGTAACGAAGCTCGAACAAGGTGCCGAACTCCTGCGGGCAGCGGGTTGCTGGCGTGCGAAGCAGGATTTCGGGGTTCACGCGGATCCACGCCAGCGCCCAGGTCGCCGGTACGGGGATCGCGTTCTTGGAGAAGTAGCCGACGGCCTTGGCAACGGCGTCGAAGTGCTTCCAGGTATCGGCGACGATCGTATTGGGAGGGTTGCCTGGCTCGTAGTCGCCGTCCGCGGAGTTCAGAAGCTCCAAGAAGGAACCGGCATACCGACGAAATGAGTTGTTCCCCCTGTAGATCCCCAGCAGTCTCTGTACTTCCGCGCGGATAGCACCAAGCTCCGCCTCGGATGTGGGATGCGCTGCCGCGTCGATGAGTACTCGACGCTCAAGACCGTAGAAGAAAAGGAACGCCCAGGTGATGGGGGCATCGGGCTGCTGACGTCCACCAGCAAGCCACTGCAGGTACGCCGACCTGGCCTGCGGAGTGATGGAGTCATAGGACGGCCAGTACGACGCGGTGCGCGCACCCCAGTCGGGCCGCTTGTCATCGACGGGAAGCCTAGGGTTGATCAGCGCTGGCTCGGTCGAGTAGCCGTTCTGCGCGAAGAGGGACGTGCCGATATACAGCATCCCTCCGGGCAGGGTGCGCTTGCCGAACTGCACCGTCTGTCCGGGACCCAACCACTGGGCATCTGAATTCCGGCCACCATGTGCTGCCACTTGATAGCCAGCCTTGGAGGTTGGCGCAATTGTCGGGGATTCGTCGATCGTAGGAGTTGAACGAAGCCCCGGCGGTTGAGGGCGCAGCAGATCGACGACCTGGCCAATTGCGCCGGCGTGCTTGCGCCGGAAGTGCACCAGGGTGGTATCGGATCCGGCTTCGATGGTGATCAGTCCGTTTCGAAGCATCCCCGCCGGTCGCATCTCGATGCGAGTAATCGTCCCAATGGGAATGGCCTTGGCGGACGCACCCAGAGCATCTTTGCCGACAGCATTGCTGGCGGTGACGGTCAGGATTCCGCCGTCGATGTGCATGCTCGAGCCGTACGCCTCGGCTTCGATTGATGCCACGTTCACCCCGTTCGTGCGTTCCCTGCGCCTCCCTTCACCGGACGGTGCTCAACGTTATTCCGTGTGCCAAGAGGTGCCCCGCTTGTCACCCTACTGGCGGGCACAGACACGCATCCCGCCAAATCCCTCGCGCTGTTCGCTTTGCCGCGCCCACGTCAGCCCGCTACGCCATTATGGGATCGTTCCGATTTCGATGGGGGAACGAGGCGCACATGACTAAGCATCTGGACTTCAACGAGCAGTTCCGGGCCGCGATGGAGATGCTTGACGCTGGACACAGCGTTTTCATCACCGGCAAGGCCGGTACTGGCAAGTCGACCCTGCTCCGACATTTCCTCGATATGACTGATCGCGAAGCCGTCGTCGCAGCCCCTACCGGCGTCGCGGCCCTGAACGTCGGTGGGCAGACGATCCATCGCCTGTTCAGTTTCCCCTCGACGGTGACTCCCGAGATGGTCGCTTCCAATGACTACTTCCCCCGTCGGAGCATCAAGGTTCTCCGAAGCCTGGAGATCCTTGTGATCGACGAAGTGTCCATGGTTAGGGCCGACCTGCTCGATTCCGTCGACGCCGCCCTTCGCCGCTTCGGACCTAAGCCCGGTGCGCCATTCGGTGGCGTCCAGATGGTGTTCGTCGGAGACCCGTACCAGCTGCCGCCGGTCGTGGCGGAGTCAGAGGAAGCGCACTTTCGCACGCGCTATGCCACCCCGTTCTTCTTCTCCGCCGACTCCCTCGGTGCCCTGGAGTACAAGACCGTGGAGTTGCACACCGTTTACCGGCAGCATGATGACGAGTTCATCGCCCTGTTGAACGCGATCCGAACCGGCGACGCGACCCAGGCTGACTTCGACCGCCTCAATGAGCGCTACTTGCCCACCTTTGAGCCGCCCGACGACGAGTTCTGGGTCACGCTCACGACGACCAATGCGATGGCCGCAGCCGTCAACGACCGCAAGCTCAACGCGCTGGCAACGCCGATGCTCACCCATGCCGCCACTAGTTGGGGCGAGGTCGAGGACACGGACAAGTCCGTTCCAGATGTCCTCCACTACAAGGTCGGTGCTCAGGTGATGCTGGTCAGCAACGACCAGGGCGACCGGTGGGTGAACGGCTCCATGGGCGTGATCTCCAACTCGGAGGTTCAAGGCGGAGAGACCACCGTCACGGTGGAGCTCCTCGACGGCGGCAAAGTCGAAGTCGGGCCCCATCAATGGGACGTCATTAGGCCCGTGGTCGCCGACGGCAAACTTGCCTACGACGTGGTCGGATCGTTTCGTCAGTTGCCGTTCAAGCCAGCGTGGGCAGTAACGATCCACAAGAGCCAGGGCAAAACACTCGAACGCGCCGTGGTGTCCTTAGGCCGTGGCACGTTCGCCGACGGACAGCTGTATGTGGCGCTAAGCCGCTGCACGTCGCTGCCGGGACTTGTCCTCAAGAGCGAGGTCAAACGTCACCACGTCAAGGTTGAGCGTGAAGTCACCCGGTTCCTGTCCCGTAGTAAAGGCGGGCACGTCATGGCCGACGGGAATGCATTCATCGCCGCACTGTCCACCGGAATGGGCCGACATGACAGAGTGATGGAGATCGGCTGCATCGTCGAGCGGGATGGGCAGATCGAGGAGTTCAGCACGCTGCTCAACCCCATGCGCGACGTGGGCAGTGCCGCTGGCGATTATGGGCTGAGTGCCTCAGACCTGTCGCTGGCGCCCACGTTTGGCGAGGCGTGGCCGTGGTTAGCGCGGCGCCTGGCTGGCTGCGTCGTGGTCGCCCACGGACTGCCGCTGGTTCAGACGATGATGGAACGCGAGAGCGAAGCGAGCGGTGTTCGTGTCGACCTCGGACTGGGTATCGACACTCGCGATTGGTCTAAGACCGACCTAACCCACGCCGCAAGCGGTGCTGGCGTCGTGTTGCCTCAACAGCCGACTGCCCTTGACCTGGCTCGGGCCACCCGAGCGCTGTATGCCGCCTATGGTCCTGTCGACACGGTAACCGCGCCCTACGTGCCTGGTCCTGAGGCCCGCATTGTTGGCCGAATGCGGAGCCGGAACGTCACGAATTCTGGGCGACGGTACGGCGGCGACCCCGTCCCGGACTATGCCGACGCAGTCGCCTCGGCCATCGGGCAGTCTGTCGACGAGGACGAGACCCGAGACGCACTTGGTCGACAGGCTGCGGCGCTGGGAGTGAGCGCGGAGGCTGTCCGTGACGTGCACACTGATGCCCTTGAGGCGTTGGTGGTGGCTGCTGCCCGTGACGAGATCATCACGGACGAGGAGCGGGCGGCCCTCGCCCATGCTGCTCACGTGCTAGGGCTGCCCATCCCGGAGATCGCACCACCCACTAGCCTTCGGCCCCCGGAGCTCGAATCTGGGTGGCGCGTGTGCTTCACCGGGACTGCGGTCGACAGCTCGGGCGTGGTCCTTGATCGCAAGGAGTTGGAGTCACTCGCGCAGGGCGCTGGCCTCGTTCCTGTGGGAGCTGTGTCCAAGACGCGTTGCGATGCAGTCATCGCGGCAGATCCAGCGTCGATGTCGGGCAAAGCCAAGAAGGCCCGTGAGCTGGGCAAGCCGGTACTCTCTGTTGATCAATTCCTTCACTGGCACGGCGAGCAGGCCAAGGTGTCTGGCTGAATCGCGCTTCGAGGCTTGGTGCGCTGCAATACTCACGTCTTAGCCGATCGGGGGCCCGCATGATGGGTAGGGAAGCTGTTGTCGCCGTCGTTGATGCCGACGACAGTCAGGTGGCGGTGTGGTGGGTCAACGTCGGTCCCCGCCCAGTCGGACAGCGGGCCAAGAAGATGAGCCGACTTTGCGGCGCCTGGACCATCGGGCCGACAGACGCCGTGACGCTTGAGTCGCTCACCTTCAAGCGCATGGTTCTCGCCACGGCCGCGGGCTATCAGGCGCTTGATGCAGTCGATGTGGCCGTAGAGCGACCCTTTGATGTATCTGGATCAGTCGCACTGGTCAACGCGGATCTGGATCGTCACCGGGAGGCATTCGAGGTCGAGCAGGCATCGCGCGTGACGTCCAAGCAACTTCAGACACCCGACTGGCCCGTCTTCCTCAGCCCCATCGACGTGGAGAATCCGCCGCAGACGACGCCGACGGACAGCTCTGCCGTTGGGCGTGTGTTCCAAATTGCCCATTGGCTTGCGCAGTTGTGCTCGCAGTGGGAAGGCTTCGAGGAGCAGCGCCTGGCCAGCTCGTGGCTGTCAACTCTCGAGGGACCCGGTGTTCGGGAAACGCCCATCGCAATAGCAGACGCGCACAGGCGACACCCAGTTAACGTCCACGAGCACTGAATTCCACGGTGCGGCACCGGGTCCGAACGTCGAGTCAGACGTCGACTCGCCACTCTTGGACCGGTCAGCGTGCTCCGTGTTGTTCAGGCCTGCCGTGCGGGCTACGACGTGATTCTTTTGCCTAGGTGCCAACGACACCTGCCGCAATCTCACGAGGCGGTATCGCCAACGGAATGCGCAAGTGAGCCGATGCAGACTTGAGCGCGTTGGTGGATTTGATGAGCGGACTCCTCTGGGAGATAGGTACTTTGGTGACGCTGAGTTAGGTGTCTTGTTGACAATTTCCCAGCCCGAGAGCTCTCAGTCCTGCAAGGTCTCCAGCCTGGTAGGTGGTCAGTCCCGCGCTGTTGCCTCGTGGCCACATGATCTGGGCCGGGTCGTTGACGTGTGCCAGTCCGACGAGGTGCCCGAGTTCGTGGAGGATGACGGTGTCGGCGACGGCCTGGCCCGATCGGGCCGTGCTCTCGGTGTACTTGGCGGGGTCGAAGTATACGACTCCGCTGACATAGGTGGAGTCGCCACTGGCGGTCGTGACCCGGGTCGGTCCCGCCTCTCCGGCGATGTCGACGCCGAAGTCTGGTACCTCGTTCGGGGTGGCCCAGGCGATGAGCACAGGTGCCCAGCGGTCTCCGTATCGCTCTGGCTGGTAGGGCTCGCGTTGACTGCTTGGGGCCTCGTCGGTGGGGCCGTCGTCGACGAAGGTCAGGCCGGTGGCGGCCGAGACTTTCGCGATGGCCTGATCCAGTGCCCGTCGTCCGCCGGGCGGGCTGTGGAGCGCTCGCACGACGTAGTGGATGGGGCGGCAGGGTGACCAGGCCACGGGGTTTCCTCCGTCAGTCTGGGTGCCCTCGAACCGGAATCTGGCCGAGGGAAAGCCGGACAGTGGGGGTGGTGAACCGAGAGGCGCCGAAGCCTCATCCACACCGGGCATTGGTCCGTTGACGGGCTTGGCGATGGCCGCTCCTGGCGCAGCTAGCGGGCTTATCCCGAGCCGCTGAGCACCGAAGAGGAGAGCCGCTAGAACGGCCAACACGGCCATCGCTGTGAGCCATGGACGAACACGCCCGTGTCGGCCGTCGGAAGTGGTCTTGAGGGGATCCGGTGTGCCGTGCGAGCGAAAACCGGGGGCCTCGACGGGGCGACCCATGGCCTCGTCGACGACCCATTGAGGGATACGCCCTGTGCGGCTCTTTGGCAGGTCATCGGGCGGCAGTGGCATACCTGTCACGTTGATTTGGCCCCCTGTTGTGTCAGTTCTGTTTCGGTTCTCGCTATCCCGCGATCCCTTCCGTGTGTATCGGCTGGGGTACCGCGGTCGAGTTCACACGGCGCGACTTGGTAGTCGGAAGTAGCTGTGGATCGGCCTTGCTCTGCGCGCAATCTCGAGCCCTAGGCAATCTATGCGGTGTGCCAAGAACGGGCATTCAGCCCTTGCCGGTGTGAGTCGACAGCCTCCGGCTGAGCCCGACGGTTTACGGACCCTCGTGGTAAATGCGAGGTACCGAGGGGGTCGCACCGTTGATAGGGCAGGGACTTGCGCCGAGCCGTCAGCAGGACCAAGAACGCACGACGAGCAACAAGGAATGACCACCGATCCAGAACACCCAGAGCACGAGAACGACATGGATAACAAGAACCACGAAGGACAAGAGATGAACCCAATCCGCAGGTCAAGCAAGAGCAACGATCAATTTCCGGCTTGGAATCCGGATTCGCGGTGGTCAAGGTGACTGCTCACGCGAAGGTCACGACCATCGCGCATTCCGTGGCGGCCATGGGTCAGGTCTGGTACCGGGTAACGGGATCGACGGGTGTGTTGAGTCAGCAGGTCGCCTACCGCACAGGGGTGGGGGCGCAGGACGTTCGTCGCGTGCGGTTTGTTGGCGCAGGCACCACCGCGGACCTGCTGGGTTTTCGGCCCGGTGAACTTGTCAGGAGCGAAGCTGATCTGGCGATCATCGAGGAGGCATTCACCGGAAGCCGGTTGACGCATGGCGTGAAGACGCAAAGGTCGAAGCTGGCT
This sequence comes from Actinomycetota bacterium, assembly GCA_030652695.1. Lineage (GTDB taxonomy): Bacteria > Actinomycetota > Actinomycetes > S36-B12 > S36-B12 > UBA11398. The sequence continues at coordinate 403 of JAUSQD010000081.1, read as the reverse complement.
CGCGTTCCGGCGGCTCCAATTCGGTCGCTCGTGCTGTCGGCGCTGGAGTCGGGGAGCATGGATTCAACGGTGTTTTCGTCTCGAGATGTCGGCAACTGGTGGCGGGCGGTGGACCGGGCGGGTGCGCGGGATCGGTCGGTGTCATTTCTGACCGCGGCCGGGTTACTGCGATCACTGGATCGGTACGGCATCGGCGTTACCTCCGAGCAGCTATATGCGGCGTTGGGCGCGCGCGCTCGGGCACTGTCGATTGCCCCGGTCGTGGTGGAGAAGAGTGGGCGTGATTCCGCCCAGGTGTTTCTTGCTGACCTTGCGGAAATCGCTGATGCCTCGGACGCGGAAATCGGCGAGCGATACTGGACGAAATTGGCAGGAGCATCTTCGCAACGGGAGCCGGTGGGTA
>JAUSQD010000067.1 GCA_030652695.1 Actinomycetota bacterium | reverse complement strand
TGCACCTTGGTGACCAGCGGACAGGTTGCATCAATTGCCTTCAACCCACGCTCGGCAGCATCCACGTGCACTGTGGGTGAGACCCCATGAGCCGAGAAGACCACTGTTGCACCAGCCGGCACTTCATCAAGCTCTTCAACGAAAATGGCTCCGCGATCGCGCAGGGACTGCACCACGTACTGGTTGTGGACGATCTCCTTGCGGACGTACACAGGAGGGCCGTAGGTCTCCAGTGCATTCTCAACGGTGGTAACTGCTCGGTCGACCCCTGCGCAATAGCCTCGCGGCGCAGCCAGCAGGACCCGCTTTTGGCTCGACATGTCCCTCATCGTAAGTGCCCTGCCCAAGAAGCAGCACATACGCTGCGCCTGTGGCCTTTGAATCCTCTCCAGAGCAGCCTGCTCCGGTGCGAACTGTCTCGCGAATGGTCGGTGAGTGGATCGGTCGCCTAGGCGCAGTCTGGATGGATGGCCAGATCGCCGAACTTCGCCCTCGGCCAGGGGCTCGCAATATCTATCTGGTCCTGCGCGACCCAGATGTTGACATGTCGCTGACCGTTGTCGCCGATGCCGCCCTCATCGGCGGGGTATCTCCCCCCTTGGAACAGGGTCAGCGGATTCTGGTGCACGCCAAGCCTGAGTACTGGACGGGCCGCGGCAACCTGCAGTTTCGAGCCAAGGAGATCCGACCTGTTGGCCTGGGGACCTTGCTGGAGCAACTCGAACGACTTCGTGCACTGTTGGCCGCCGAGGGCATCTTCTCCCCCGAGCGAAAGAAGGCGCTGCCATTCCTGCCCAGGCGAATCGGCCTTGTGTGCGGACGCAACAGTGCAGCAATGCACGACGTGCTCGTCAATGTTGAAGACCGGTGGCCCGGAATCCCCTTCGAGGTGCGAGAAGTAGCCGTGCAAGGAGTGCAGGCAGTCGCGGGTGTGACCGAGGCAGTGCAAGAGCTCGACGCCATCAGCGATGTCGATGTCATCGTCATCGCCCGCGGAGGCGGCAGCGTTGAAGATCTGTTGCCCTTCAGCAATGAATCACTCGTACGTGCTGTGGCGGCGTGCCGGACGCCGGTTGTTTCGGCAATCGGCCACGAGCAGGATGCACCGCTTCTGGATCTGGTCGCTGACTTCCGCGCCTCAACCCCGACTGACGCGGCCAAGCGCATCGTTCCTTCCTGGCAGGAGCAGTTCAGCATCATCAGCGCTCTACAGGCTCGCGCCTTCTCGATCGTCAGCACCCGGTTGGAGCGGGAAAGCACGCTTGTAGACGACACTCTTCGTCGGATCAGAGCGCGAGTGGCTGCGCAGATTGATGGCGCGGGCCAAGACATTGAGCACCTCGCAGCACGAGTGCGCGCCTTGTCACCAGCTGCGACCCTGGATCGCGGCTATGCCATCGTCACCACAACGATGAGGGACATCATTCGAGACCCAGGTGAACTGGCCATCGGGCAGCAACTGCGCGTGCAGGTGGCAAAGGGCAGCTTTGCTGTCGAAGTGCGACAGAACTCAGCGGAGGAATCGTGACCAAGCCAGAAGACGTATCTCAGCTGTCCTTCGAGCAGGCGAGAGATGAACTTGCCGAGCTCGTGCGGACACTTGAGTCAGGCGGCCACACCTTGGAGGCTTCACTCGCCCTGTGGGAGCGCGGAGAACTGCTCGCCTCACACTGCCAGCAATGGCTGTCCACTGCTCGCGCACAACTCGACACTGCTACGAGTTCTGCACCGGATCAGACGTAGCGAGCGAAGCTGCGACCTTCACGAGTTCATCCATCGGTGCGGATCCGGTCACGGCGGTTGTGACTTCATCGCTGGTTCGGACCAGGGCCGAGTTCTCCGAGCCTGCGTACGTCGTCCATTCATCCCCGTTGATGAACCTTGTCCCAGTGTTCGACGTGCCTGTCAGCTGATCACTGATGAAACTGAGGTCCGACGTGGCCGATTGCTCCAACTGCACATACGTGGTCTCGGGAGTCACATAGCCCAGATGCCACACCCCGGGCTTGGTGTTCTCCCAGCGAGCACTCGTCAACCGGTAGTCCCGTTGGCCTTGCGGCACCAACACGGGGAAGTCTGCACTGATGTTGGCCACGATCAAGGGCTCGGTGATCGAGACCTCCCGAATGGGATCCGGTGAAGCCCGGTGGTTGAAGATCAACAGGGCCGCGACCACTGCCAGCACCACCACAATCGACCTGGCCATGTCCCCGACGGTCTGCAACATCCGGGCGTTGGGACGTCCGGTCGGGGTTGGAGTGGTCGTACTCACCCACTCATGATGACCTATTCATGTGTGCGTTGATCACCAGCCCCACGCGCTCATTAGGCTCCGTGCAGGAGGCGACGCCATGACGACGGCCAGCAGGCAAGAAGTACCCGACCGCAACCTCGCACTCGAGCTCGTACGAGTGACCGAGGCAGCTGCCATGGCCGCTGCCCGCTGGGTGGGTCGCGGCGACAAGAACGGCGCTGACGGCGCCGCAGTGAACGCCATGCGTGCCCTGATTGGCGGGGTGTCGATGAACGGCGTCGTCGTCATTGGCGAGGGCGAGAAGGACGACGCCCCCATGCTCTTCAATGGCGAGCGGGTGGGCGATGGCCAGGGAGCCGAAGCCGATGTTGCCGTGGATCCCATTGACGGCACGACCCTGGCTGCAAAGGGAATGCCCAATGCCATCTCGGTGATTGCCGTCGCCGAACGAGGCGCGATGTATGACCCAAGTGCAGTGTTCTACATGGACAAGATGGTCGTAGGGCCTGAAGGCGCCGGCGTCACCGACATCAGTGCACCGATCGCCTGGAACCTGGAGCAACTGGCTCGCGCCAAGGACGAGCAGGTCGCTGACCTCACCGTCTGCATCCTGGACAGGCCTCGCCACAAGCAGCTCGTCGCAGACGTGCGAGACGCCGGTGCGCGAATCAAGTTCATCTCCGACGGCGATGTTGCGGGCGCAATCATGGCCGCGCGCGCTGGAACCGGCGTTGATCTGCTCGCCGGCATCGGTGGCACTCCCGAGGGCATCATCACTGCCTGCGCCATGGTCTGCATGGGTGGCGAGATTCAAGCCAAGCTCTGGCCCCTTGATGAGGATGAGCGTCGCAAGGCTTTGGATGCTGGTCACGATCTGGACCGAGTCCTGCGCACAGATGATCTCGTCACTGGCGAGAACATCTTCTTCTGCGCAACAGGCATCACCGATGGTGAATTGCTGCGCGGGGTGCGCTACCTCCCGGCAGGTCCGTCAACGCACTCGATCGTGATGCGGGGCAAGAGCGGGACAATTCGAGAGGTCAAGAGCGAGCATCGGCTGGCCAAGTTGTCGCAGTATTCAGCAGTCGACTTCCAAAGCCCTGGAGCAGGCAAGCCGGATCTGGACTGACGGTGTCAGGGGTCACTTGGCATTCCTGATGACCTGGACCAGTCACGCGTCTACGCTGCAAGCATGGCTGAATTTCGTTACCAGGAGCTGCTTCCACTCGGCGCCGACCAGACCCCGTACCGCCTCGTCACGACCGAAGGCGTCAGCACGACGACCGTCGCGGGTCGCACGATCCTGCAGGTAGAGCCCTCAGCCCTGCGCCTGCTTGCCTATGAGGCCCTGCGTGATATCTCGCACCTGTTGCGGCCCGGACACCTGGCTCAGCTCGCCACGATTCTTGATGACCCCGAAGCAAGCCCCAATGACCGCTTCGTTGCCCTGGACCTGCTGAAGAACGCCAATATCTCCGCAGGCGGGATTCTGCCGATGTGCCAGGACACCGGTACAGCAATCGTCAGCGCCAAGAAGGGCCAGCATGTCTGGACCACTGGCGAGGATGAAGAGCACCTGGCTCACGGCATCTTCGACGCCTACGAGAAGCTCAACCTGCGCTACTCACAGATGGCTCCCCTGAATATGTGGGAGGAGCGCAACACCGGGACGAACCTGCCCGCGCAGATAGAGATCTACGCCAACACTCATGCTGGCCATGAAGCTGAGTACGAATTCCTGTTCATGGCCAAGGGTGGCGGCAGTGCGAACAAGAGCTACCTCTACCAGCAAACCGCAGCGCTGTTGAATCCCACTTCATTTCGCGCATTCCTGGACGAGAGCCTGCGCAGCCTTGGCACCGCAGCTTGCCCGCCGTACCACTTGGCGGTGGTTGTCGGTGGCACGAGTGCGGAGTACGCGCTGAAGACTGCGAAGTATGCGAGCGCGCGCTACCTGGATGGCCTTCCTGTGCACGGCTCCCCCGATGGTCATGGCTTCCGTGATCTGGAGATGGAGCAGGAGATCTGGAAGCAGACGCAGGAATTCGGCATCGGCGCCCAGTTTGGCGGCAAGTACTTCTGCCATGACGTTCGCGTCATCCGGCTGCCTCGTCACGGCGCATCACTGCCGGTAGCCATTGCTGTGTCCTGCTCCGCCGACCGTCAGGCAAAGGCCAAGATCACAGCTGACGGCATCTTCCTGGAGCAGCTCGAGCGCGAACCCGCCAAATACCTGCCAGACATCACTGATGAGCATCTGGACAACGACGTCGTGGCGATCGATCTGAGCCAACCTATGGATGTGGTGCGCGAGCAGCTGTCCAAGTTGCCTGTCAAGACTCGCGTCTCCTTGACCGGTTCACTGATCGTGGCCCGAGATCTCGCCCATGCTCGCGTCAAGGCGATGTTGGATCGCGGCGAGGCAATGCCGGAGTACTTCCGCAATCACGCGGTCTACTACGCCGGACCGGCCAAGACTCCAGAGGGCTATGCCTCTGGCTCCTTTGGCCCCACAACTGCTGGGCGCATGGACAGCTATGTCGATCAGTTCCAAAAGGCTGGTGGCTCGCTGGTGATGCTTGCCAAGGGCAATCGCAGCCAGGCCGTGACCAACGCCTGCCAGGCCAATGGCGGCTTCTACCTCGGCTCGATTGGTGGACCTGCCGCCCGCCTGGCGCAGGACAACATCACCAAGGTCGAGGTCCTGGACTTTCCAGAGCTTGGGATGGAAGCGGTCTGGAAGATTGAGATTGTGGACTTCCCGGCATTCGTCGTCGTGGACGACAAGGGCAATGACTTCTTCGCCGAGACGATGAAGCCGCTCATCAGCCGGATTCCCGTGGGAGCGCCAAAGTAGCTGCGCTGGGAGTCAAGCGGTCTAGCAGCCGATGGAACGCCAGTGACTGGCGCCCGCGCCATTGCGCCAGATCGTCCAGAATGCTCGGTCCTGCCAGTAGCGATTCCACGTCTGGGTCGGGGCATTGCGCAAGGCAGGCACCAAGGCGGCCGGCTCTTCACCGAGTTCCTTTCGGACCTCGCTCTGCATCATCCAGGTTGCACCAATGGCAAGTGCGCGGCTCATTTGGTACGCGCCTCGGTAGTCCCCACCGGAGCTGACTGATTCATAGTTGCCGCCGGTTTCCTTGCGCACAATGCATCGGCGGGTGTCTTCATCCTTGGCGTTGAACCATTTGCCCTTGTACAGACTCTCCTTGATCCCACGCATGTCAGTGGCCACGGAGTCACCCTTGGCGTAGCTGACCTCCAGCGCTCGTTGTGCGGGTTCATCGACCACTGGCGCCGGCGAAGGAGCAGGGGAACTTGGCGCAGCGCTGGGTGGTGCAGTCACGACTGGAGGTGGAGTCGGCACAGGCGCTGGTGTCTTGATCGGTGGGGAGGGCACCGGCGCTGGAGTTGAGACAAGAGGCTTGCTCACTTCACCATGCAGGCCTGGCGCTGGGTCCCCAGCGGCAAAGGCCGGACTGGTCACTGCGACGGACAAGACGACGGCAAGCGCGACCACATGAGCCTTGCGCACGCACATCACCTCCTCCGAAGTCTGGAACCCTCGGAATACGGTGCCTTGTGTTGCCCGATCTGTCACCCACACTTGACGTGGCGCTTCTCACGTCCCACCTGTGGATAACTTCAGCCCTCATGGATCACCCGGCGCGTCGCGATCAGTCCGATGCGTCAGGTGGTCGGCATCACACCGCTGTCCACAGGGAAACCCCGACCCTCAAGTACGGGTTTAGAGAATTCCGTCGTCGATCAGACGCGTGGCCAGGGCGGCAATCGGGCTGCGCTCAGACTTCGTCAACGTGACGTGAGCGAACAAGGGCTCTCCCTTGAGCCGCTCGACCACCGCAGCGATGCCATCGTGGCGACCCACGCGGAGGTTGTCGCGTTGAGCCACATCATGAGTCAGGAACACCCTGCTGTTCTTGCCCAGACGAGAGATCGCCGTGAGGATCGTGGACCGCTCCAGGTTCTGTGCCTCATCAAGGATCACGATGGTGTCAGTCAGCGTGCGACCGCGCACATACGTCAACGGCAGCACTTCAAGGATGCCGCGGTCAGTGATCTCATCGATGATGTTCTCACTGGCGATGGCATCCAGGGCGTCCTTGGTCGCCGCTGAAAATGGCGACATCTTCTCGGCCTCCGTGCCAGGCAGGA
>JAUSQD010000063.1 GCA_030652695.1 Actinomycetota bacterium | reverse complement strand
CCTCAACTCAGATCGAAGTCTCCACCGACCCGAAACCCTGGAATGCCGAAGAAAGGCCCGCATCATGAGCTCACTGGTCATCAACAATCTGCACGCCCAAGTCGAGACAGATCTTGGCCCCAAGGACATTCTTCGAGGAGTCGACCTCACAGTTGACTCTGGTCGCACACACGCCGTGATGGGTCCCAATGGCTCAGGTAAATCGACCCTTGCCTACGTGATTGCAGGGCACCCTCGCTACATCGTGACCGGCGGAACGATCACCTTGGATGGCGAGGATGTGCTGGCGATGACTGTCGATCAGCGAGCACGCGCCGGACTGTTCCTGGCAATGCAGTACCCCGTTGAGATTCCGGGCGTTTCTGTGGCCAACTTCCTTCGTACCTCGGCAACAGCTGTGCGAGGCGAAGCCCCAAAGCTGCGTACGTGGATCAAGGAGTTGAAGGAGGCGATGGCGGCCATCTCGATGGACCCATCCTTTGCCGAGCGCAATGTAAACGAGGGATTCTCTGGCGGGGAGAAGAAGCGTCTGGAAATCCTGCAGCTGGGCATGCTGCGTCCCAAGATTGCAATCCTGGACGAGACCGACTCCGGGCTGGATGTCGACGCACTGCGTGTGGTGTCTGAAGGTGTCAACCGCTTCCGCGAAGAGACAGGCGCTGGAACCCTGCTGATCACCCACTACACGCGCATTCTTCGCTACATCGCAGCAGATGTCGTCCATGTCTTCGCTGATGGACGCATTGTTGAAACCGGCGGACCAGAGCTTGCAGATGTACTGGAAGCCGATGGCTACGAGCGCTTCACATCAATCACCAGGAGCGCCTAGCCAAGTGTTCGACGTGCAGGCCGTCAAGGCAGATTTTCCAATCCTGGCTACCACCGTTCATGGTGGCCAGAAATTGGTGTATCTGGACAGTGGCGCCACCTCGCAGAAGCCTCGGCAGGTCCTTGATGCTGAGCGTGACTACTACGAGCAATCCAATGCTGCAGTTCATCGTGGTGCGCATGCGCTCGCAGAGGCAGCAACCAGCGCTTTCGAGCATGCTCGCGCCCGCATCGCCCAGTTCGTCGGTGCGCAAGCACCAGACCTGATCTTCACCAAGAATGCGACGGAAGGGCTCAACCTCTCGGCTTACGCATTCTCCAACGCCACCGCGATCGCACAGTGGGATGAAGCCATCGTGGATCCTCGGTTCGTGCTGAAGCCTGGCGACTCAGTGGTGGTCACTGAGATGGAGCACCATTCGAACCTGGTTCCCTGGCAGGAACTGTGCCGCAAGACCGGCGCGACTTTGCGCTGGATTCCTTTGACTGAGGATGGACGACTGGATCTGAGTCACCTCAGTTCGATCATCGACGAAACCACCCGAGTGGTCAGTGTCGTACACCAGTCCAACATTTTGGGCACGATCAATCCCGTTCGCGAAATCATGGATCAGGCTCATGCGGTAGGCGCGATCGGAGTGGTCGATGCCTGTCAGTCCATCCCGCACATGCCCGTCAATGTGGACGCCCTTGGAGCTGATCTGCTCGCCTGGAGCGGCCACAAAATGCTTGGCCCTACCGGCATCGGCTGCCTCTGGGGCACTCCAGATGTCTTGAGCTCGATGCCGCCAGTCCTTTCTGGTGGGTCCATGATCGAGTTGGTGCAGATGGAGTCAAGTACCTACGCACCGCCACCGCAGCGATTTGAAGCTGGCACACCTGTGGTTGCGCAGGCAGTTGCGCTGAGCGCGGCCGTTGACTATCTCCAGGCTCTGGGCATGCGCGAGGTCCAGTCCCACGAGCAGGCATTGACCGAATATGCACTCAAAGGACTGAACGATCTCGACGGCGTTCGGGTGATTGGGCCAGACACGATTGTCGATCGAGGCAGCGCAATCTCCTTTGTTGTCGACAGCTTGCACCCCCACGATGTTGGTCAGGTTCTGGACAGCAGGGGAGTGGCTGTACGCGTTGGTCACCATTGCGCTTGGCCGACATGCCGGCGTTTTGGCGTGCCTTCGACAACGCGGATGTCGCCATACATCTACAACGATGAGTCCGATATTGACGCGGCACTGGAAGGCATTGTTGCGGCTCAGAAGTACTTCGGAGTCAAGTGATGGAACTGGACTCGCTCTACCAGGAAATCATTCTGGATCACTACAAGCACCCGCGCGGCAAGGGACTTCTCGAGCTGCCTCAGGGGAGCGCACATCACGTGAACCCCACCTGCGGCGACGAGATCACGGTGCAGGTGTCCACGAACGCAGAGGGCGGGCTGGAGATCGGCTACGAAGGTCAAGGCTGTTCGATCTCGCAGGCCAGTGCCAGCGTGCTCACCGAATTGCTCACGGGCAGTTCAGTGGACCAGAGCCAGACTGTCCGCGAAGCCTTCATCGAACTGATGCATGCGCAAGGCCAGGGTGAGCCTGATGAGGATGTGCTCGGCGATGCTGTGGCATTTGCCGGAGTTGCGAAGTTTCCCGCGAGGGTGAAGTGTGCGCTGTTGGCCTGGATGGCTCTACAGGACGCAGAGATCAAGGCCGGAATGCTCAGTAAGGGAGATGGATCATGAACGTAGCCACCGAGGATGACGTCCTGGAAGCCATGCGCGATGTGGTCGACCCCGAATTGGGCATCAACGTTGTGGATCTCGGGCTGATCTACGGAGTCAGTGTTGATGATTCCAATATTGCCACCGTTGACATGACGCTGACTTCTGCAGCCTGTCCGCTGACCGATGTCATTGAGGATCAGACGCGAGCTGCACTCAGCCCTGTGGTGTCTGACTTCCGGATCAACTGGGTGTGGATGCCGCCATGGGGGCCGGACAAGATCACAGATGACGGGCGCGACATGTTGCGCTCGCTCGGCTTCAACGTATGAACCATCACGAATGATCGTTGCTACTGACATTGAATTGCGTGCCGGTGCACAGCTGTTGCTTGGGCCGGCCAGCTTCCGCATTGGACGAGGCGACCGCGTAGGCCTGGTCGGCAGAAATGGTGCGGGCAAGACCACGCTCACCAAGGCTCTGGCTGGCGAGACTCTGCCTTCACAGGGCACGGTAAATGCCACAGGCAGCGTCGGGTACCTCCCGCAGGACCCTCGATCCGGTGATCCCCTGGAACTCGCGCGTGATCGGATCCTGAGTGCCCGCGGTCTGCAGGATGTGGTGCGTCGGATGCAAGAGACTTCAATGCAGATGGACACCACCGATCCTGACGAACGCGATCGGATCGTGGCGCGGTATTCGCGTGCGGAAGCTGAATTCGAAGCCTTGGGCGGCTATGCAGTTGAGTCACAGGCCGCGACGATCGCAGCCTCGGTTGGCCTTGACGATCGAATTCTTGCCCAGCCGCTTGGCACCTTGTCTGGTGGTCAGCGACGACGTGTGGAACTTGCGCGCATCTTGTTCAGCGGGGCCGAAGTACTCCTGCTCGACGAGCCGACCAACCACTTGGATGCCGATTCGATTCGCTGGTTGCGGAAGTTCCTTGCAAACTACGACGGCGGATTCATTGTGATCAGCCACGACACCGAACTTCTGGCGGACACGGTCAATCGAGTCTGGCATCTGGATGCCAATCGTCGTGAGATAGACATCTACACGATGGGTTGGTCGGCGTACCAAACCGCACGGGAGACTGACGAACGCCGTCGCAAGCGTGAACGCCGCAATGCCGAGCAGCAGGCTGACGTCCTGCGTTTCCAGGCCAATAAGATGCGAGCCAAGGCGTCCAAGGCCACTGCAGCGCAGAACATGCTCAAGAGAGCCGACGCCCTCATGGAGGGCCTAGATGACACTCGGATGGCCGACAAGGTCGCCAAACTCCGTTTCCCCACTCCCAAGCCCTGCGGAAAAGTGCCATTGACTGCAGAGGGTCTCTCCAGATCCTACGGATCCCTTGAGGTGTTCACCGACGTTGATCTGGCGATCGATCGGGGATCAAGGGTGGTCATCCTGGGCCTCAATGGAGCGGGCAAGACGACTCTGTTGCGCATTCTGGCGCAGGTCGACCAACCCAACACCGGTCAAGTGAAGCCGGGCCATGGCGCAGTCGTGGGGTACTACGCGCAAGAGCATGAGACCTTGGATCCCACCGCAACAGTGCTTGAGATGATGAAGCGAAACTCGCCTGACCTTGATGACACACGACAGCGCACAGTTCTGGGTTCGTTTCTCTTCAGTGGCGACGATGTGGACAAGCCCACGGCTGTCCTGTCCGGCGGAGAGAAAACCCGACTGGCATTGGCCTGCCTTGTGGTCTCTGGAGCCAATGTTCTGCTCCTAGATGAACCCACGAACAACCTTGATCCGGCGAGTCGGGAAGAAGTGCTGACTGCATTACGTTCATTCGAGGGGGCAGTAGTGCTCGTCACTCACGATCCAGGCGCGGTGTTCGCATTGGATCCTGAACGAGTGCTGTTGCTGCCCGATGGCGATGAGGATCACTGGAATGCCGACTATGCGGACCTCGTCGAACTTGCGTAGAGGGTTGGGGCTCCATGAGTAACCACAGTGCCTGGATGACGATGCGGTCGATGTCCAGTGATCGCGATGTCCTGAAGCGCCAGTTGCAGAAGGGCTTGGTCCGTAGGATTCTCAGCTACGCCAAGCCATATCGCGGCGTCGTCATTCTGCTGCTTGTGACCTTGACTGCCGCCTCCTTGCTGACCGTCGCGCAACCCCTGCTGTTTCGGCGGATTATCGACAATGGAGTGTCCGTCGGCGACTCACAGGTCGTCACGGTCACGGCGTTCATCATCGCGGGACTGGCGATACTTGATGCGGCTCTTGGTCTTGTGGCTCGATGGTTCTCGGCCCGCATCGGCGAAGGGCTCATCTTCCACCTGCGCACTGAAGTGTTTGACCATGTGCAACGCCAGTCGATCGCATTCTTCACGCGTGCCCAGACCGGTGCATTGATCTCTCGTTTGAACAGCGATGTGATCGGCGCTCAGCAGGCATTCACTTCAACATTGAGTGGCGTGGTCGGCAATCTGATTGCCTTGACCATCGTTCTGGTGACCATGTTCCTGCTGTCGTGGCAGGTCACCATCGCCTCACTGATCCTCGTGCCGATCTTCCTGCTGCCTGCTCGCTGGATGGGTCGCAAGCTTCAACAGCTGACACGCGACCAAATGCGACTCAATGCCGACATGGCCAACCAGATGTCTGAGCGCTTCAATGTCGCAGGCGCGCTTCTGGTGAAGCTCTTCGGACGCCCCGATGAGGAAGCCGACAACTTCTCTGCCAAATCAGCCAATGTGCGCGACATCGGCATCAAGATGGCCATGGCCAACCGATGGTTCTTTTCAGCTTTGGCACTCACAGCCGCTCTTGCCACAGCGGTCGCCTATGGACTCGGTGGCAATCTTGTGATCAGCGGTGTCCTGACTCTTGGAACCCTGCTGGCCCTGGTCGGGCTGCTCGCTCAGTTGTACGGACCGCTGACCGCCCTGTCGAATGTGCGCGTGGACATCATGACTGCGCTCGTGTCCTTCGAGCGGGTATTCGAAGTGCTCGACCTCAAGCCTTCTGTCCTTGATCCTGCTGCTCCAACCCCGCTTCCTCCAGGTCCCTTGTCGCTGACTTTCGATGAGGTTTCCTTTACCTACCCCACCGCTCGCCAGGTTTCATTGGCCTCGCTGGAATCGGTGGCACGAAAGGAAGAATTCTTCGAGAACGTGCCGGTGCTTTCGGATGTGTCCTTCGTCGTGCCAGCTGGAACCTTGACGGCTGTGGTTGGCCCTTCGGGTGCTGGCAAGAGCACCTTGAGCTCATTGATCACTCGGCTCTACGACGTCAGTTCAGGGACGATCTGCGTCGGGGGAGTCGATGTTCGGAATGTGCAGCAGTCAGACTTGCAGGCTGGCCTTGGCGTGGTGACTCAAGATGCGCATCTCTTCCACGACACCATCGGCGCCAATCTTCGATATGCCTACCCGCAGGCCACCGATGATGAGCTGTATGCAGCCTGTGAAGCCGCGCAGATCTCGGACCTCATTCATTCACTGCCCAATGGCTTCAACACTGTTGTGGGTGATCGCGGGCATCGACTCTCCGGTGGCGAGAAGCAAAGACTTGCCTTGGCACGGGTGTTGCTCAAGAGCCCGCGGCTGCTGATCCTGGATGAGGCGACGGCACATCTGGACAGCGAGAGTGAAGCGGCAGTGCAGCGAGCTCTTGACAGTGCACTTGTCGGCAGAACTTCAGTCGTGATCGCCCACCGCCTCTCGACAATCCGCAATGCAGATCAGATTCTCGTCGTCGCAGATGGCCGAATAGTCGAGCGTGGAACGCATGATGAACTGCTGCTGAGCGATGGGCTCTACTCGGACCTGTATCGCACGCAGTTCATGACGACGTCGTAACCGACTCCTGTGCGAGTGAGTCTTCTCGTGCCTCCCGGCGCAGGAAGATGAACCAGCCGATCATTCCCACTGCGGCAAACAGCAGCCACTGCACTGCATACGAGATGTTCTGGCCTTCATCAATCTGGGGAGCCGACAGCAGTGTGAGACCTGCCTGCTTTGGGGATACCAACTGCAGATAGCCCGGAGCTGACTGGTTGATGGGCAACACCTCTGGCGCAACGGACGGCACCATCCCGGCCGGCAGTCCTTGCAGATCAGCGACGGAGGCTGATTCAAAGAACCGCCAATCGCCCACTATCGACTGCGCACCCGCAGGCGCCTGTGGAATTGGCGGCATCACCGTCGCTGCCCCGGTGGCTGCAAACCAGCCACGATTCACCCAGATTGTGGTGCCGCGTTCGGTCGTGAAAGGGGTCAGAACCCAGAAGCCGTTCGTCCCATTGAGGGGGCGTTTGCGCACGACAACCTGGTGATCGGCATCGAACTCACCTCTGCTCGTATAGCGGCTCCATTCGCTGGACCGCTGCAACTGTGAGTCATCTGGCAGCGCGCTCGGATTGACGACCGCAGCAGTTTCCAGTTGCAATCGCTCCTGCTTCTTGAATTCGGCACGACTCCACTGCCATCGACTGAGCAGCCCGAATGCGGCAATGACGACGACGACCAAAATGGTGAAACTGATCCAACGTCGAGTACGAAGCAGGGCAAGCACGGTGAACTATCGAGGCACAGGTGGCGGCGCAATGATGCCGGTGATGATGGTGGTCGTACCAGCCTCAATCTGTGGGACCGAAGCCGACCCAACGCCGAGATCTCCGATTGTGTCGTTCTCCCGGCCGGCATTGGCGATGACGACGGCCAAGTACGGGAGAGTGACGGCCGCGGCGATCAACACCCATCTTGGCCATCCTGGGACAAAGATTGCCGCGATGACACACGCAGTGCGAATGCCCATGGACACCAGATAGCGGCGAGTCCGGCCTGTTTGCTCATTGCTCAAGGCGCGTTGTGCAGCGGTGATGTTGAAGACGCCGTCAGAGGCCGACTTTGCCTCTGCTTGGGGCTCCGAGCTCATAGGTAGAGCCTATGCCTGCATTTGAACACCGGTGTACGGTCCGAGCATGAATCGCACTTATGGAATCACCGAAGTCGTAGGCACTTCCAATGAGGGTATTGACGAAGCCATCCGCAATGCGGTGAGCCGGACTTCAAAGACCGTCCGTCATATCGATTGGTTTGAGGTTTCGCAGGTGCGCGGCTATGTCCGAGACGGCGAAGTTGATCACTTCCAGGTCTCGCTCAAGGTTGGATACCGTCTCGAGGATCAAAGCGGCATCTGACGTTCAGAGAGGTACGACATGTCTCGCGTAGCACTGGTCACTGGCGGCAATAGAGGTATCGGGCTCAGCATCGCTTTATCCCTACGGGCTGCCGGCTACACCGTTGTGGTGGGCACTCGATCGGGCACAGCTCCCGATGGACTCCACGCGGTGGAGATGGACGTGTCGAACTCGGCTTCCATCGATGCCGGCTTTGATGCGATAGAAGCGCAGTTCGGTCCCGTCGAGATTCTTATTGCCAATGCCGGAATGACGCGCGACACCTTGCTCATGCGCATGAGCGATGAGGACATCGACGTCGTTCTCCAGACAAATCTTGGAGGGTCAATCCGATTGGCCCGTCGCGCTCTGCGCAGCATGCTGAAAGCCCGATACGGCCGCATCATCTTCATGTCCTCTGTCGTTGGCATCATCGGTTCAGCGGGTCAGGTGAACTACTCAGCCGCAAAGTCTGGACTCATTGGTGCTGCGCGTTCGCTCGTGCGCGAAGTAGGGGGCCGAGGCATCACGGTGAACGTGCTTACTCCTGGCTTTGTCAATACCGATATGACCGCGGAACTGTCCGATGAGCGACGGGCCGAGATCGTGAGCATCGTGCCCCTTGGTCGTTATGCTGAGCCGGACGAAATCGCCACAGTCGTGGAATTCCTCGTAGGTGATGGTGCGGCTTACATCACCGGCGCGGTTATCCCTATCGATGGTGGTCTTGGCATGGGCGACTGACGCCACAAGAGAGGAATGTCGTGGGAATTCTTGAAGGCAAGAACCTGGTCATCACCGGAGTTCTCACTGATCAGTCCATCGCTTTCTCAGCTGCAAAGCTCGCTCAAGAGCAGGGTGCAACGGTCGTGCTCACCGGATTTGGCCGCAGTCTTTCGCTGACCAAGCGTGCAGCAGGCCGATTGCCCAATCCCGCAGCGGTCATCGAACTGGACGTCGTCAATCAAGAACACCTCGATGGGCTAGCTGACAATCTGCGGGAGCACATCTCTTCAGTGGATGGCGTGCTGCACTCCATCGGATTTGCCCCACAAGAGGCCCTCGGTGGCAACTTCCTCAATACCTCCTGGTCCGACGTTGCCATCGCCATGGAGGTGTCGGCCTTCTCATTCAAATCCCTGGCCATGGCGGTGCTTCCGATGATGAGCCCAGGCGGCTCGGTTGTGGGTCTGGACTTCGACTCCTCGCTTGCCTGGCCCAAGTACGATTGGATGGGCGTTGCCAAGGCAGCACTGGAAAGCACATGCCGCTACCTGGCTCGAGATCTTGGACCGCATGGGATTCGGGTGAACCTGGTTGCAGCCGGACCAATTCGCACGATGGCTGCCAAGGGAATCCCCGGTTTCGACAGCTTTGAACAGGTCTGGGCAACGCGCTCACCTATCGGCTGGGACCTGGACGATCCAGAACCGGCAGGCAAGGCCTGCGTTGCGCTGATGTCCGACTGGTTCCCCTCAACAACGGGTGAAATCCTGCATGTTGACGGGGGAGTGCACTCTCAGGGCGCGTAGGCATGACTCGCGGACGCCTCGTGCTGATGCGACACGCGAAGTCGGCCTATCCCACAGGTGTTCCCGATCATGATCGGCCGCTGAACGAGCGCGGTCAGAGCGATGTGATCGCGGCCCATAAGTGGTGTTCTGAGTTTGGTTCGCAATTGCTTGGTCCGCGGCCAGCGATCGTTGTCTCCACCGCTCTGAGAACTCAGCAGACTTGGCAGGGATTGGCCTCTGCGTTTCCCGATGCGCATGTGCAGCACTCCTCCCGTGTGTATGAGGCTGTTGTCTCGACGCTGATCGATCTGTGCGCCGAACAGCTCGCAGCTGGGCTCAGCACCATGGTGATAGGCCACAATCCGGGTGTTGAGTCGATGGCCGACTTCTTGGCACTGCCTGGAGCATCCGCACCTGCATGGGTCAGTCGCGAAAAGTTTCCGACATCGGCAATTGCCGTGCTGGAACTCACCGATGATTCGTGGTCCAGGCATTCGGCCGTCGTCAGCACATTTGTGGTGCCCCGCGGCTAGTTCAGAGGTGGAGCGGGTGTAGTGATGCCAGCTCGCTCATCGGCCACTTCGATGTCCTCTCGTGTGATGCCCAAGAGGTACAGCACCGAATCCAGGTATGGAACGTTGACGGCTGTGTCTGCAGCATCACGCGCTGCAGCCTTGGCATTGAATGCCACACCAAGACCGGCGGCTTCGAGCATGTCAATGTCATTGGCCCCGTCGCCAATGGCAATCGTCCGGCGCATAGGAATGCCGAACTCCTCGGCAAACTCCTCGAGCGCCTGACGTTTGCCGAGTCGATCCACGACGTTCCCGACAACCTCGCCTGTGAGTACTCCATCGCGAATTTCGAGCGAGTTTGCCCGAACCCGATCAACTGCGAGCTCAGTTCCCAGGGGTGCGATGACTTCAATGAATCCACCCGACACCAGGCATACGCGGTAGCCCAAGGTGTTCAACGTGCGACACAGAGTCCGAGCGCCAGGGGTGAGCACGATCTTCTGCTGCACAGCGGTGATCGCTGACTCCGGAAGGCCCTTCAAGAGGGAAACTCGCTCGCGAAGGGATGCTGCGAAGTCCAGCTCACCGGCCATCGCCCGCTCAGTGATTGCGGCAACTTGCTGTAGCACTCCTGCTTCGGCGGCAAGCAGATCGATGACTTCATTCTGAATCACCGTGGAGTCGACGTCCATCACGACAAGGTGTTGGCCGCGACGATCGAGTCCGGCATCCTGCACAGCGATGTCTGCGCCGGTTTCATTTGCGGCAACAGCCAGAGCTCTGCGCATATCGGCCGACGAGGCTCCAGACACTTCAAAGAGCAACGCAGTGACCGGATAGCTGGCAATGCGACGGATGCGATCGATGTTCCCGCCCTGCTCTGCCAGCGCTGAAGTGACGTGTGCGATGGCACGGGGATTCAATGGTGAGCCCAACAGGGTGACATGAATGCGCTGACGCTTGGTGGGCCGCAGTTCAATCATCTGTGGCTCGATCGACAGCTCCAGCCCAAGTTCTGCCGCTATATCCGTAACCGTGTGGACGGTCTTGCTCACGGAAAGAGTCTCCACATCCAGCAGCACGGCCAGCACCAGCCGATCGCGCACCACGAGCTGTTCGATGTCACGGACGACAACTCTTGAATCAAGACTGGCGAAAAGCTGATTGGTGACACCCGGGCGATCACGACCAGAGAGGGTGATGAGCATCGTCTGCGCAGTCATGACAATCCAACGCTAGTCGTTGCGGTCAGATTGCCTGAAGTCCGGCTAGGGTCGGAACGTGCCCGCAGTCCTGAGTTGTGCGGACGTCGTTGTCCGCAGGGGCCGCAAGCTCTTGGTCAACGGTGTCAATTGGCAGGTCGATGCCGGCGAGCGTTGGGTCATTCTTGGTCCAAATGGGGCCGGGAAGACCACCCTCATGCTGGTTGCTTCGGGACGGATGTTTCCTACCTCCGGCGAAGTCGAGATTCTCGGCGATCGACTTGGCAGTGTGGATCTGGCCGAGCTGCGCCCATTGATCGGTTGGGCAAGCAGCGCCATGGTGGGGGACATTCCTCCTGGCGAGCGAGTGGCCGATGTCGTACTCACAGGGGCCTACGCCGTTTCGGGTCGCTGGCGCGAGCGATATGAAGGTCAGGATCTGATGCGCACAGCCCAGTTGCTTTTTGCCTGGGGCATCGACTCACTGGCCAACCGGACTTTCGCCACCCTCTCTGAGGGAGAACGCAAGCGAACACTGATCGCCAGGGCACTGATGGCAGACCCAGAGTTGTTGATGCTGGACGAACCAGGAGCAGGTCTGGATCTTGGCGGCCGCGAGGACCTCGTCTCACGCATGGCCACCCTGGCCGCCGATGTCAACGCACCGACGCAAATCCTGGTGACGCATCACGTTGAGGAAATACCGCCGGGCTTCACCCACGCACTTCTGCTCAAGGACGGGCAAGTCGTCACGGCCGGCCCAATTGAGCAGGTGATCACCAGCGATTGGCTCAGTCACACTTTCGGGCTGCCAGTTCGGGTGACGCACGTTGATGGACGATTCTCTGCGGTTCGACATGGCTGAGATGCGCATCTGGACTGTTCCCAATGCCCTGAGCTTTCTGCGATTGCTCGGAGTTCCACTGTTCCTGTGGCTGGTGCTGGTGCCCGAAGCCGATGCCTGGGCGGTATTGGTGCTCATGGTTGCCGGCATTACCGACTGGCTGGATGGTGCGCTTGCACGCGCCTTGAATCAGGGCAGCAAACTGGGCGAGTATCTGGACCCGGCCGCGGATCGTCTGTACATCGCCGCAACGCTCATAGGCCTGGCAATCCGCGACATCATTCCGTGGTGGCTGGTCGCAGTTCTTGCTGCGCGCGAAATCGTGCTGTTGTGCCTCCTGCCCATGCTCCGACGGGCAGGGCTCGTTGCGCTTCCTGTCACGGTCATTGGCAAGGCCGCAACCTTCTGCCTGCTCTGGGGCTTTCCTGCGCTGCTGCTCAGCACGTACGACACGTGGTGGGGTGCACTGGCGTCTTCGGCGGGCTGGGCCTTTGCCCTGTGGGGAACAGCGTTGTACTGGTGGGCGGGCTTGGATTACGTGCGGCAGGCCCGAGCACTCTCGGCAGCCTCTGTCGATTGAGCCCATGGCATAGTTCGGACCCTCACAGCACTTGGAGGGACAACAGTGATTCACGAGGATCTTCAGTACACAGCTGAGCATGAATGGGTGCGATTGGATGGCGACGTCGCTGAAGTCGGCATCACGCACTTTGCTCAGGAAGCCCTCGGCGACATCGTGTATGTCAGCCTGCCCAAGGTCGGCGATGCAGTGATTGCCGGACAACCCTGCGGTGAAGTCGAATCCACCAAGAGCGTCAGCGACATCTATGCGCCGCTGTCGGGCACGGTTCTTGAAATCAATGAACAGCTGGACACCGAGCCCCAGTCCATCAACCAGGCCCCATACGCCTCGGGGTGGCTCTTCAAGCTGCGCCTGAATGACCCGACCCAGACCGACACTCTGCTGAGCTCAAGTCAATACGAGGAGCAAACGCGCGCCTAGGAGCCGGGTTTCAAGCTGCACGGTAGATTCAGGCCATGCGTCAGTGTCCTTCCTGTGGCAAGACTGTTCCTGCTGACGCGCACTTTTGCCCCGAGTGTGGCATCAACTTGGAAGTCAATCTGGATTACACCGGTGCCATCACCAACGTCATTCCGCTCACCGGTTCTGGAACATCCGGGTCGATCGCGGCTGTTGGTGCCCAGAAGCAACCTGGACTGAGCCCTGGAACGGCGATGCTGGTCGTGCATAGGGGTCCGGGTGAGGGCACTGAGTTTCCCCTCGATGCCTCCAAGGATCTGGTCACCATTGGCCGCGCACCCGAAGCCGATCTTTTCTTTGACGATGTGACCGTCAGTCGCAGGCATGCCGAAATCCGCCGCGGCGCTGAAGGCTGGAGCATCCGCGATGTCGGAAGCCTGAATGGCACCTATGTCAATCGCAAGCGAGTCGATGATCGACGGCTGCTGGGTGGAGACGAATTGCAGATCGGACGCTTTCGCTTTGTATTCCTCGTTGGGGTAGAACCCGGCTCATGAGCGAAGCGCAGCGACCGATCACGGGCACGCTCAGCATTGGAGAGGTGCTGGCCCTGCTCAAGCGTGACTTTCCGGATGTGTCCATCAGCAAGATCAGGTTCCTGGAGACCGAGGGGCTCGTCACGCCGGAGCGCACAGCATCTGGCTATCGACGGTTCTCTGAGCGCGATATTGAGCAGCTGCGATCAGTGTTGACCCTGCAAAGGGATCAGTACCTCCCGCTGAAGGTCATCCGCGAGCATCTGGACTCAGAAGGCGAGGACGCACCTCTGGCCATCGCCGGATCAGGACTGCGACCGGAGGATTTCCGGTCTGGGGCCGGACGCGTCCGGCTCACCAGGCTTGAGCTTGCCGAGCAAGTCGGCCTGACCGACGCTGTCATCGCGCAGCTGGAGTCCGCTGGCTTGGTGGTGTGCACCGCCGGTGGCCATTACGACGAGGACGCTTTGGCCATCGCTGCTGTGGTTGCGCGCCTCTCGGAGTTTGGTGTGGAACCGCGACATCTTCGAGGCTTTCGCGTCACCGCCGATCGTGACAGCGGCTTGTTGGATCAGATTGCCACCCCCTTCACCAGGCCCCGTGACCAAGAGGCGCGCTCGCGCGCTCAAGAGACAATTCGGGAACTGGCTGCGCTCTTTGTGCAGCTCCACGCAGCATTGCTGCGTGCGGAGTTGGTCCGTGGCGGGAAGGTCTAGCACTACTCTGGATCTGTGCACGCACTTGAGTTCATCGGCGTCCGAATGGAGATGCCCTCCAATACGCCCATCGTGCTGCTGAAGGAAATCGAAGGCACGCGCGTGATCCCCATCTGGATTGGCGCAGTGGAGGCCACCGCCATCGCCTATGCCCAGCAAGGCGTCGTACCGCCCCGACCGCTCACCCACGACCTGATGAAGGACATCCTGCTTGCTGTGGGTGTGGAACTCAGCGAAGTCCAGATCTCAGCACTCACCGACGGCGTGTTCTATGCCTCCCTGCTGTTTGCCAATGGCGTGCAGGTCAGCGCACGTCCATCAGATGCTGTTGCGCTTGCACTGAGGCTGCAGGTGCCGATCACTGCCGCTGATGAAGTGCTTGAAGAGGCCGGCGTTGAGATGCCCGAGGATGAAGAGCCCGAGGATGAAGTCGAGCAGTTCCGAGCCTTTCTCGATCAGATTTCCCCCGAGGATTTTCAAGAGTGAACCCTCACGTGATGGTTCAGACTTCGCTCGGTTGGTCTCCCGTGTGTCGCATTGACCATGGTGCCCCCAAGTTCGTAGCGTCAGCACTACCCACTTCCCCAGTGGTGCTATCGGGCAGCGCAGGAGGCAATACGTGAACGTTGAGAGTCCCAAGGCTGATCTGCAGGGTTCACTGTTTGACGATGCAGATCTTCGTCCACTGCCTGCGGACATTGGCTATCGCGGACCCATTGCCTGTGCCGCTGCTGGGATCACCTACCGCCAGTTGGACTACTGGGCGCGCACAGAATTGGTGCAGCCGTCAGTTCGCGGTGCCACAGGGTCAGGCACGCAGCGTCTTTACAGCTTTCGCGACATTCTCGTGTTGCGCATCGTCAAGCGCCTGATTGACACAGGCGTATCACTGCCAAACATCCGTGCGGCCGTTGACCACCTTGCGCTTCGCTCGCATGAGGATCTGGCCCGCATGACGCTGATGAGCGATGGCGCCACCATCTATGAATGCCGCAGTGCAGATGAAGTCGTAGATCTTGTGCGCGGTGGCCAAGGAGTCTTTGGCATTGCCGTGGGCAGCGTCTGGCGCGAGGTCGAGGGCACCCTGGCGGCGCTCCCGGGCGAGCGTCCCGATGGGGAGGCCGTGAATCCTCCGAGCGCCAATGACGAGCTGGCAGTTCGTCGTGCGCGCCGAGTCGCGGGCTGAACTTCTTCGCTATAGGCTGCGCTTGCTGATTGACCCCACGCGGGAGAGTCTGTAGTTCACCTCGGTGAAGTACAGCGCCGAAGGAGCAAATCTCCCCGACAACCTCTCAGGCAAACGGACCGCATGGGGAAGGCACCTCTGGAAGGCGGGCTTAGGCCCCACCGACGGTGAAACTGATGCGCAGGCATCGGGAAACTCTCAGGTCGCGATGTCATCGCGGGCAACAGAGGGGGAGATGGCACAACCGTGCCTTCGACCCTGGGAGAGTTATGTCTGAACGTGAATTTGCATTCGTCGACCGTCACATTGGTCCAGATGCTCCTGCAGTCGATCACATGCTCCAAACCCTGGGCTTTGCAGAC
The DNA here is from genome assembly GCA_030652695.1 of Actinomycetota bacterium. GTDB lineage: Bacteria > Actinomycetota > Actinomycetes > S36-B12 > S36-B12 > UBA11398. The sequence continues at coordinate 4,349 of JAUSQD010000063.1, read as the reverse complement.
CTGGATCAGTTCACTTCTGCAGTGGTACCTGAGGTGATCGCTTGGTCGACGGCTCTACAACTCCCCACTGCTGTGGATGAATTTGCCGTGCTCGCCGAGCTCCGCGACATCGCATCGCGCAACAGCGTCAAGGCCAGCATGATCGGTCTGGGTTACAGCGATACACACACTCCCGCGGTCATTCGCCGCAATGTGCTGGAGAACCCAGCCTGGTACACCGCGTACACCCCGTACCAGCCCGAGATCAGTCAAGGACGCCTTGAGGCGCTGCTGAATTTTCAAACCATGATTGAGGATCTCACTGCGCTGCCGGTTGCGGGCTCTTCACTCCTGGATGAGCCAACGGCAGCCGCGGAAGCAATGGCATTGGCTGTGCGGCAGGGTCCCAAAGGAGTGCAGCGCTTCCTGGTGGATTCTGACACCCATCCGCAAACCCTGGCTGTGCTCGCAACGCGAGCCGAACCCATGGGGATCGAACTGGTCATTGCCGATCTGCGTGATGGACTGCCAGATGGACCTTGGTCCGGCGTGATGTGCAGCTACCCGGGGTCATCCGGGCAGGTCCCGGACATCGGCCGCATAATCGAGCACAGTCATGAAACTGGGGCCCTGGCGGTGGTGGCTGCTGACCTCTTGGCGTTGACCTTGTTCACTCCTCCAGGTGAACTCGGTGCAGACATCGTGGTCGGTTCGGCTCAGCGATTCGGGGTCCCGATGGGCTTTGGCGGACCTCACGCCGGGTTCATGTCCGTTCGTGCCGGCCTGGAACGCTCCTTACCCGGTCGTCTGGTCGGCGTGAGTGTTGATGCCGATGGAAATGCGGCCTACCGGCTGGCCCTGCAGACACGCGAGCAGCACATCCGCCGTGAGAAGGCGACAAGCAACATCTGCACAGCACAGGTGCTGCTGGCGATCATCTCTGCGATGTACGCGAGTTATCACGGACCTGTTGGTCTCACTGCGATAGCCCAACGTGTGCACACGACTGCGCTTGAACTCCGCGAGGGTTTGCGGCAGCTGGGAGCTGTTACTACTGATACAGCAATCTTTGACACTGTGCAGTGGAAGGTGCCAGGTCAGGCCGAGCAGATCAGGGCAGCGGCAGCTGCGCTCGGCGTCAATATTCGCGTGGTCGATGCCGACACCCTCTCGGCTTCAACAGATGAAGTCACGACTTCTGCGCATATACAGATGCTGTGGGACACGACGGCTATGGCTCTTGGTGTCTCCAATGACGTGAGTCTTCATGCATCACGCGTGCTCACGTTTGCGAACCGGACTTCACCCTTCTTGCAGCATCCGGTTTTCACCACCCATCACAGCGAAACGTCAATGATGCGCTACCTGCGAAAGTTGGCTGACCGTGACATCGCCTTGGATCGCGCAATGATTCCTTTGGGGTCATGCACGATGAAGCTCAATGCGGCCACTGAAATGGAATCGATCACCTGGCCGGAGTTTGCGGGCCTGCATCCATTCGCGCCATTGGAGGATGCGCAAGGAACTGTCGAAATGATTCAGTCGCTTGAGGAGTTCCTCGCAGAGATCACCGGCTATGACTATGTGAGCGTGCAGCCAAACGCGGGTTCGCAAGGGGAGTTCGCAGGCCTGCTGGCCATCCGGGCCTACCACCGTGCCAATGGTGATCATGATCGAAATGTCTGTCTGATTCCCAGCAGCGCGCACGGCACCAACGCGGCCAGCGCCGTCATGGTCGGCATGCGAGTGGTGGTGGTGAAGTGCGATGAGTTCGGCAATGTTGATCTGGAGGATCTGAAGCTTCGGATCCGCGAGCACAGCGCGCAGCTCAGTGCACTGATGATCACCTATCCCTCAACTCATGGAGTGTTCGAAACCTCCGTCGCCGACATCTGTGCCATGGTGCACGACGCGGGCGGTCAGGTGTATGTCGATGGCGCGAATTTGAATGCGTTGGTGGGTCTGGCCAAACCTGGCCGCTTTGGTGCGGATGTCTCGCACTTGAACCTGCACAAGACCTTCTGCATTCCTCATGGTGGTGGCGGCCCGGGTGTAGGGCCTGTCGCTGTGCGCGAGCATCTCGCGCCGTACTTGCCGTCGCATCCACTGCGCCCTGAGGCGGGGCCCGTGGGACGCGGCCATCGAGATGGTGGCGTTGGACCCGTCAGCGGCGCACCGTGGGGGAGTGCAGGCATCCTGCCGATTCCGTGGGCCTACATCCGTCTCATGGGGGCCGATGGTTTGAAACGCGCCACCCAGGTGGCGATCGTCTCGGCCAACTACATTGCCAAGCGGCTCAATGAGCACTTTCCCGTGCTGTACACCGGCAGTACCGGCTTGGTGGCTCACGAGTGCATCCTTGATGTTCGGCCATTGACCTCAAGCACCGGAGTGACGGTCGACGACATAGCCAAGAGACTCATGGACTACGGATTTCATGCACCGACGATGTCATTTCCAGTCGCAGGCACCTTGATGATCGAACCCACGGAGTCCGAAGATCTCGTTGAACTGGATCGATTCATCGATGCGATGATTGCGATCAAGTTTGAAATCGATGCGATTGCCGCAGGCACCTGGCCCCTTGAGGACAGCCCTCTTCGCAATGCGCCGCACACCGCTGACTGTGTCATCGGAGATTGGGATCGAAGTTACCCCGCAAGGCTTGGCGCATTTCCCGCAGGGACTGCTGCCGCGGACAAGTACTGGCCGCCAGTGCGTCGCATCGATGGTGCTTATGGTGATCGCAATCTGGTGTGCAGCTGCCCCAGTCCTGCAGAGTTGGCTACGTAGGCATGCCGACGACAGTCGCCCTTTGCGTGCAGTTGTGGCCACATCCCGAGCAGGAGTCAGCACTCATCGACTATGAGGATCGAGTCCTGGACCTGATTCCGGTGCACGGAGGACGTGTCCTGAACAGGGTGCGAAGGATTGAGCAAGGTGACGCGGCCTTTGAGACCCACATCATCGAGTTTCCAGATGAAGAGGCATTTCAGGCATACATGAACGATCCCGCTCGCCTGGCCATGGCCACCCTGCGCGATGCGGCCATAGCTGAAACCCAAGTTTCGCGCATTCAGCGGATTGTCTGAGGCGAGTGCTTCTACGGGACTGTTGCGCCCGATAGATTGGCGGCTTGTTCACACTTGGGGGAGCCGCAATGATCAGCACGAGAGTTCGAAAGTCGACTTTGATCGCCTCGATGGCGGCATTGGGGCTCGTAGCGCTGAGTGGCTGCATGAACATCAACTACTCGTTGAACGTCAATGCCGATGCCACGTTGTCAGGCTCGATCGAGCTCAGCGTGGCAAAGCAGGCCGCTGGGATCCTTGGCATCGACAGCCCAGAAGATCTGAATTCAAAGCTTCGGTCTGGAGATCTGACTGATCAAGCAGCGGCCGAGAATCTGCAGAGCTGTGTCTCGTCGGAAGATGCCGAGAACTACATCCTGAAGTGTCAGATCACCAATGCGACAGCCTCAGATATCAGCGAGAACTGGTCGATGACCACTGACGGAGACATTGCCACGTTCTCTGCCACCTCCGACGCCTCAGCCAATTCGTCCTCAGTTGATCTGCCTGGCATTTCCCAGGGTGGGTTTGAACTGACGCTGACATTCCCTGGCGAAATCTCAAGCGTCACAGGAGAGGGTGCGGTGAAGACTGGCCCCAACACGGTGACAAGCAAGGGCTCACTTGAAGACTCGATGAACATCACCGTCGTGGGTTCGCTGAACGACGGAAGCTCTTCAATGCTCTGGATCTACATACTCCTGGGAGTGCTTGCGCTTGCTGCCATTGCTGTTCTGGGCTTTGTGCTTCGCAGTGGATCCCGCAATGCGAACACCGTTGAGCAGCCGGCCGTTGAAGGCGCCGACGAGGCAGTAGCGATCCAGGCAGCGCCACAAGAGCCAATTGCGCCGTCTGAAACAGGTGACCAGCAGTGAGCGAATTGGCCGATCGCAGCATCCTTGCGCTGCGAGAGAATCGCGACGAGCTTGCCGATCAGGTTCGTCACTTCAGTGCCGATGACCTGAACCGGCCTTCCGGCTCCAGCGCTTGGGATGTCGCGCAGGTACTCAGCCACCTCGGCAGCGGTGCAGAAATTGGTCTTGATGGTCTGAACCGCGCTCTTGCTGGCGAAGCCAGCGCGCCGCCTGACTTCAATCAGGGAGTCTGGGATCGCTGGAATGCCATGACCCAGCAGCAGAAAGCTGATGGCTTCCTTGAATCCACCGAGCTCCTGTTGTCCACCTATGAAGCGATGGATGCGCAGACACGAGCCGATCTCAACGTTGATCTTGGATTCCTTCCCGCGCCCGTACTAAATGATGTGCACACCTGTATGCGACTCAACGAGGCGCTCCTGCA
>JAUSQD010000060.1 GCA_030652695.1 Actinomycetota bacterium | reverse complement strand
AGCCAATCACGCACGAATTGCTTGTCAAAGGACGGCTGCGCGCCACCTGGCGCCCAGGTGTCGCGGAGCCAAAAGCGCGAGGAGTCAGGAGTGAGCACCTCGTCGGCCAGCATGATGCGACCCGAGAAGCGCCCCGTCTTTGCGATGCCGAATTCAAGCTTGGTGTCGGCCAGAATCAGATCACGTTCATCTGCGATCTCTGAAGCACGCTCGTAGATGTCCATCGTCAGTCTCTTGAGCTCTTGGGCTTCCTCCTGCCCAATCATGACGATGACTTCATCAAAGTTGATGTTCTCATCGTGGTCGCCAATGGCTGCCTTTGTCGCCGGGGTGAATATCGGCTTGGGCAGCAGCGAACCGTCCTTCAATCCTGGTGGCAGTCCGACATTGCAGATCGATCCCTTGGCCTGGTATTCGATCAGGCCAGAACCGGTGAGATAGCCCCGTGCCACGCATTCAACGGGGAGCATGTCCAGATCCGCGCACACCATCGCGCGACCTTTGACCTCTGCGGGCACTTTGCCGGGAGTCACGTGGTTGGGAACGATGTCCTCCAGTTGGCGAAACCACCACAGCGACAAGGCCGTCAGGATGCGGCCTTTGTCGGGGATCAACGACGGCAGCACCCAGTCGAAAGCTGAGATGCGATCGCTTGCCACAAAGAGGAGCCGACCCTCGGGAGTGCGGTAGAGATCGCGCACCTTTCCCGAGTAGACATGATCATACTCAGCCGGCAGGCCGTAGTCGGGTGCTGCGATCACAGAATGTCTCCAGGTGAATAGCCAGCGGCAGCCGGATGTGCAGCGGTGATGGCCGCTACCCGACTGACGATCGATTGGACCTGTGCCGCGGCCGCTCCGGTAAAGGACAGAGGTTCTGCAATCAAGGAGTGCAGTTCATCGAGGGAGAGCTCCAGTCGAGGGTCAGCTGCGAGTCGCTCGAGCAGATCGTTCTCGCCGGCCGACTCCTCGCGCATGGCCAGCGCCACACTCACGGCGTGCTCCTTGATCGCCTCATGAGCGACCTCGCGCCCAACGCCCTTGCGCACTGCGGCCATCAGCACCTTGGTTGTTGAAAGGAACGGCAGGTACCGATCAAGCTCGCGATTGATGACGGCCGGGAAGGCCCCGAAGTCATCGAGCACGGTCAAGAAGGTCTCAAAGAGTCCGTCGATGGCGAAGCTGGCGTCCGGCAAGGCGATTCGACGCACAACAGAGCAGGCGACATCGCCTTCATTCCATTGATTGCCAGCAAGATCTGCTGCCATGGTGAGGTAACCGCGCAGGATCACCGTGAAGCCATTGACGCGCTCGCAGGATCGCGAGTTCATCTTGTGCGGCATCGCCGACGATCCCACCTGGCCCGGGCGGAAGCCCTCAGTGACGAGATCAAGCCCTGCCATCAGCCGAATCGTGGTGGCCAGACTCGAAGGTCCGGCAGCCACCTCGAGGTAGGCGGAGATGACATCGAAGTCCAGAGTCCGCGGATACACCTGACCGACGCTGTCCAGGATTTCGGCGAAGCCCAAGTGCTGTGCGATGCGCTTTTCCAGCGACTCAAGTTTCGCTGAGTCTCCATCGAGCAGGTCGAGCATGTCCTGGGCAGTGCCAACCGGACCCTTGATGCCGCGCAGCGGGTAGCGACCGATGAGATTGTCAATGCGCGCGTAGGCAATGAGGAGTTCGTCAGCAGCTGAGGCGAACCTCTTGCCAAGGGTCGTGGTTTGCGCGGGCACATTGTGCGAGCGCCCAGTAATGGCGGTATCCGAATATGCCACGGCCAGACTCGACAGGCGCTGCAGTGCGGACACCGTCTTGTCTCGGGTGAGCAACAGAGATTTCAGGACCTGCAACTGCTCAACATTCTCGGTGAGGTCGCGCGAGGTCATCCCGAGATGGATCAACTCGTGTCCGGCGAGGTCATTGAACTCCTCGATGCGTGCTTTCACATCATGCTTGGTGATGCGCTCGCGGGCAGCGATGGAATCCAGATCGACCTTGTCCACGACAGCGACGTACTGCTCAATGGCCTCCACCGAAACACCGAGCCCGAGCTCGGACTGGGCGCGCATGACCGCTATCCACAATTGCCGTTCCATGACGATCTTGGCCTCAGGAGACCAAATCGAGCACATTGCCTCAGATGCGTACCGACCAGCAAGGACATTGGGGAGAGTGGCCGTCACTGACCCATTCTTTCATGCCTGACTTGCGAGCTCGGCGATGTCACGCCGGTGGTGCGAGCCAGCAAGGCTGATGAGGTTAACTCCGGCATAGGCTCGCTCCCGAGCCTGCGCAAGGGATTGGCCAACTGCGGTCACCGAGAGCACACGGCCCCCTGCAGAAAGGACCTCGCCCTGCTCATTGAGCGTGGTGCCGGCATGCAGAATCTGCACTCCTTCCACTCCAGCGGCAGCGGCCAGACCCTGGATTGCATCTCCGGTGACGGGGCTCTCGGGATAGCCCGAGGACGCAATGACAACCGTGACTGCAGCGCCATCCAGCCATTCCAAAGGGGGCAGATCAGCAAGAGTGCCCAGGGCTGATGCAAGCAGCACCTGCCCAAGCGGGGTCTTCAGCCGGGCCAAGACCACTTGGGTTTCGGGATCACCAAAGCGAGCATTGAATTCCACGACGCGAATGCCACGAGAGGTCAAGGCCAGACCGGCATAGAGCAGGCCACTGAACGGGGTGCCGCGCTTGTGCATCGCAGCAATCATCGGCTCCAGCACAGCTGTGGTGATCTCTTCCACCACATTGGCCGGCGCCCAGGGCAAGGGTGAATAGGCGCCCATGCCACCGGTATTGGGTCCGGCATCGGCATCAAATGCTCGCTTGAAATCCTGGGCAGGCTGCAGGGGAACGATCACCTTGCCGTCAGTGATACCGAAGAGCGAGACCTCGGGTCCGTCGAGATACTCCTCGATCAGCACGCTCGTGGTGCCATTGGCGAAGCAAGCCTGCGCATGACTCAGGGCTTCTGCACGATCGGCGGTGACCACCACCCCTTTACCCGCTGCCAGTCCATCGTCCTTCACGACATACGGGGCACCGAACTCATCGAGTGCCACTGAGACCGCAGCGAGATCAGTGCACACTCGCGCCTGCGCGGTGTCCACGCCAGCCTCGGCCATGACCTGCTTGGCAAAGGCCTTGCTGCCCTCAAGCTGTGCCGCAGCAGCAGACGGCCCAAAGCAGGCAATGCCATTCGCGCGCACCGCATCTGCCACACCTACGACAAGCGGACCCTCCGGGCCAATCACCACCAGGTGCGCGTCGATTCCGGCAGCAAGGGCTGCGACCGCCTGTGGATCATCGGCTCGCACTGGGAAGACATCGACTGCAGCGCCAATACCAGCATTTCCCGGAGCACATGCGACATAGCTCACCGATGGGTCAGCAAGCAGGGCGGAAACGAGCGCATGCTCCCGGGCACCTGAACCAATGACGAGAACGCGCATAGGCGTGACCTTATCCAGCCGCTTACGGGCCGACGTAGTGCCGATCGACAACGGAGAACACTGCATCAAGGCGGCTCAAAGCCTCCTGGGTCTCGTCGACTGAGATGGTGCAGGGAGGCACGACATGCAGCCTGTTGTAGTTCGTGAACGGCAGCAATCCGTTGGCCTTGCATGCGGACAGCAGATCCGCCATTGCGGCTGACGATCCGCCGTACGGCGCCAGTGGTTCGCGGGTGCTGCGATCCGCGACCAACTCCAGAGCCCAGAACACGCCGAGCCCTCGGACCTCACCGATCACGGGATGGCGATCCTGAAGCTCACGAAGGCCAGGTCCAAGGACATCAGCGCCGATCATGCGAGCGTTCTCGACAATCCCCTCATCCTTCATAGCGGTCAGCGCCGCCACGATGGATGCAGCAGCAAGGGGGTGGCCGGAGTAGGTGAGTCCTCCCGGAAACACCTGCGCGTCGAAGGTCGCAGCAATGTCATCGGAGATGATCACACCTCCGACCGGCACGTAGCCTGAATTCACGCCCTTTGCGAAGACGATGAGATCGGGTTCAACGTCAAAGTTCTGGAAAGCAAACCACGAACCTGTCCTGCCAAATCCGCACATCACTTCATCGGCAATCAGGACGATTCCGAAGCGATCGCACAAGGCGCGCACTCCAGCCAGATAGCCGGGCGGCGGGACAAGAATGCCCGCAGTGCCGACAACAGATTCCAGCACGATTGTCGCGATGCTTGCCGGGCCCTCAAATTGGATGACCTGCTCAAGATGCATCAATGCCCGTTCGCATTCTTCAGCTTCACTGCTCGCCCAAAAACTCGATCGATACAGATAGGGCCCGAAGAAGTGCACGTGACCATCAGCGAATTCATTGGGCCAACGACGTGGATCCCCCGTTGCGACAATGGCCGCGCCTGTGTTGCCGTGATAAGAGCGATAGAAGGTCAACACCTTGCGTCGACCGGTGTGCAGTCGAGCCATCCGAATTGCATTCTCAATGGCGTCAGCGCCGCCATTGGTGAAGAAGACCTTGTTCAATCTGGCAGGCGCCAGTGATGCGATCAGCGCTGCGGCTTCGCTTCGCTGATCATTGGCATGATTGGGATTGATCGTGGCAAGTATCGCTGCCTGATCCTGGATCGCCTTCACCACTTTGGGGTGCTGATGCCCGATGTTGACGTTGACCAACTGTGATGAGATGTCGAGATATCTGTTGCCCTCGTAGTCCCACACCCAGCTGCCTTCAGCACCCTCCACAGCGAGCGGATTCAGCGCCCCTTGGGCACTCCAAGAGTGAAAGACATGTGCTCGATCCAAATCAACGACGCGCTTGCCCTCTTCAGGATTCACATGAGTCATCATGCCGTGTGCACAGCGCGATGTGACAGTGCAGAAGGTGGAGAACTAGCCGATCAGGTCGTGAATGGAAATCGTGGCATCGCGATCCTGGCCGACACCGATGGCACTGATGCGCGTGCCGGAGACGTCCTCAAGGAATTTCACGTACGAACGGGCATTGGCAGGGAGGTCTTCCACTGTGCGTGCCGTGGAGATGTCCTCGGTCCAACCCGGCAGTGATTCATAGATCGGCAATGCGTGGTGGAAGCCCGTCTGCGTCATCGGGAGCTCCTCCATCCGGGTGCCATCAACGTCATAGGCAACACACACAGGGATGCGATCAAAGCCAGTGAGCACGTCGAGCTTGGTCAGGAAAGTGTCGGTAAGACCATTGACCCGAGTGGCAAACTTGGCAATCGGCGCATCAAACCACCCGCAGCGACGATCGCGGCCAGTCGTGGTGCCGACTTCGCCACCGATCTTGCGCAGGCGATCGCCATCGTCGTCCAAGAGCTCGGTCGGGAATGGTCCTGAGCCCACACGTGTGGTGTAGGCCTTCAGGATTCCGATGACCTTTGAGATGCGCGTCGGCCCGATGCCGCTTCCAGTGCACGCACCGCCCGCGGTGGGGTTGCTTGAGG
>JAUSQD010000059.1 GCA_030652695.1 Actinomycetota bacterium | reverse complement strand
CACGACGTTCACGCTGGTGCCGAGCCGCGGACGCGTCATCGGCGCCAAGGCATTGGCGACCTTTGTGATCGGCGTCGTCTCGGTGGCTGTCGCCCTCGCCGTCGGTGCTGTCGGCAACCTGCTCGGGTCAACGATCAATGGCCTTGACACGGTGTGGGACATCTCCCTGACAGCCGGGGCGCAGATTCTCTTGGGCAACCTGATCGGCATGGCCATCGGCTTCACTCTCGGTGTCCTCATGCGAAACTCCGCGGCAGCCATCATCGGCTACTTCGTCGTCTCACTGGTGCTGCCGGGCATCGTGACGCTCCTCATTCACTGGAGCTCTTCGTTCGCGGAGCTGCAACCGTGGATCGACTGGAACTACACGCAAGTCGCCTTGTTCGAGAACAACACGGACACGGCGAGGGAATGGGCAATGCTGGCCTCCACTACAGCCATCTGGATCGCGCTCCCGCTCGCCATCGGACTGCTGATGCTGCGCCGTTCCGAGGTGAAATAGTCCGACACATCGGAGAATGACGAAGGCCGGAGAGTCCTTGGAAACCCAAGACTTTCCGGCCTTATCTTCTGCAGCGGGGAGACATTTCTGAGACGCGATCATTGGGTTGGGTGCACCGCAAAATCTCCTCACGGAACATCACTTTTGCACCCCTTCTGCACTCCCCGGGCGTGCAGGCTCGCGATGTGCCGGTGGAGTGGTCCGGATTACGGTGTAAGCAACCACGTCGCCGTGGTGCCAGCGTCTGGCTGCTTCTCAACATGAATCAATTGCACCGAACGACTTCTCCGTCGCAACTCTCTCCTCGTAGGAGTGCACGACGCCACTTGCTAGCCGAGATGAATGTAGTTGCCGACCCAGTCTGGGCTCGTCATGCTGGTCGAACCGTTGGCATTCAGGCTGTCCAGCAAGGCGATATAGGCCAGGTACTCAGCCTTTCCGCGAGCAACGGCTGATCGGTATCGCGGCGGCAGCGGCGCGGCCAAGGCGTTGCGGTGGTATGGCCCAAGCAGCGCCTTCAGTTGCGCTTGCGCCTGTCCGCTGTCGGCGTGCTGGTTGTCGATTTCAAGGCGCCCTAATCGTGAGTCGTACTTGTACGACTCTGCCTGAAGGCTGGCGATTTGCATGGCTCCTTGTTTGTCCCAGTTGGTATAGGCGGCAACCTTGCTGTTCTGGGTTCGAATTCCCAGAATGTGTCGCCGTGCGCCGTTGTACACGTAGAAGCTGGGCACCCACTCATCGGAAGCCATGAGGACATGTTCGCGTCCTCGAGATCGATTCGACTTCAGCAAAGGTAGGAGGTCCAGACGTTCCTGATAGATCTGCTCAAGGTCACCTTTGAGCCATTCGCGATCTCCGAAACCCAAACTCGCCAACATCGGAAGAATGTCCACACTTGACGTGAGTTGGTTGCGCACGAAGTTGATGTCACCGGTGTATCGCTCACGCGGGTCCATCACAATGAGAGGAACGTTGACCGCTTCGCGATACATGGAGCCTGCTTTGTTGGACGCGAAGCCATGTGCGCCGGCGTAGTCTCCGTGATCGGCTGTCATGACGATCACTGTGTTTTCGCGTAAGTGCTCGGGGATCGCCTTGACGACCGAGCCGATGTGTCGGTCAACGAACCCCAGGATTTGGGTATAGCTGTCCAGAGCGCGACTCCAATACTGAAATGGCGCATAGGCGGTCTTGGCGTTTGGGACGCCGGGATAATCCTCAAGCACAAAATCTGTTGTCTGCGCCGGATTGTCGCTTACTCCGCCCCACATGAGATCGGTGAACGACTTTGTGAAGGCCTGCGCGGCGGGCTTGTTGTCCGATAGAGACTGAGTGGATTCCCAATTGGGCGGAAGCGACGGATAGCCGTATGACTTCGGGGCGTTCAGTGGCGGCGCAGCGGAGTAGGACACCGCTGGGACAGCGCCGGCCTTCGCGAAGAGCTGGTTGTACTGGTCGGCCTCGGTCCCGCTCCAGAAAAATTCCTTGTCGTGCGGATTGACGAAGCTGACAGTCAAACAGAACGGTCGCTCGCCGCGCTTACGGGCCGAAAGCCAGGTTTGGGCCTGATGCGCGATGTTGCCGTCATCCTCCGTTCCCTGGCCATTGGTGCCGATCGGATCTGGCATCGTGAGGCCTTGGAATCCGAAGGATTCGAGGTACGCATCGGCGCCTTGCGCACTGCTGCTGCTTGGGGAGTTGGATAAGTGCCACTTGCCGACATAGGGAGTCACATAGCCGGCCTGCCGAAGAAGCTTTCCGTAGGTCGGGAACTCTCGTTGGAGGGCTGGGGCTTGGGGTCCCGCGGCACCGTTACTCGTGCCCTTGCGCGTTTGCAGGCACCAGTTCTGATGCGGATACAGACCTGTCACCAGGCATGCGCGCCCAGGACTGCACGCGGTTCCAGCAGTGTGGTGATTTGCGAATTTCACGCCCTGTTTCCAAAGTTTCGCGAGGTTCGGCATGAACGCCTCGAGAAACTCCTGTGGTGAGTTGATGCCCGCCGGGAAGACTTGGGGAAAGCGCATCTCGTCAACAAGGATGACGATGATGTTCGGCGCGCCCAAAGGAGCATTTCGTCGACTTCGAAGTTCATGGGCTTGAACCGACGAGGTGGTGCTTGCAATTGCAACACCGGCGCTGGCAGCAATACCTGCGGCGATGAGATCGCGCCTCGTAATTTCACTCATGCCACAGGGTAGTGAGTGGAGTCTTGAGTGTCATCCCATGGTCGAGACGAAGGTCAGCAAGAAAACGATGCGCTACGAGATTTGCGAAGGCATTGGCATCAAAGCCTCCATCAGACAACTCGCAGGCAACGTTAGATATAGCTCGTGATCAGTTGACGCAGTTCCCGCCGAGGTTCTTGGCGACGTACATCCTCATGTCGGCTTCCCGGATCAACTCGGTCGCGCTGGGCACTATGGCGTTTTCGCCTGCGACAGCGATGCCGATGCTGGCCGTCACCTGAACATCCACGCCAGTATCAAGAAGTACCGGCTGCGCAAGTCGATGCACAAGCCGCTGAGCCAACGCCTCCGCATCGCCGCGATTCTGCAGGTCAACGGCCAGAACGACGATCTCATCGCCGCCGAGGCGAGCCACGACATCCGGCGCGCGAACCTCATCCTCCAGTCGCCGTGCAAGTTCCACGAGGACTTGATCGCCAGCCAAGTGACCATAGTTGTCATTTATTGGTTTGAAGTTGTCGAGGTCGATCGCCAACAAGCCGACCAGCCGTTGCCCTGGCTTGACCCCGTCCAAAACCGACAGTGCCTGTTCCAGAGTCGCATGGAATGCGCGACCGTTTGCCAGCCCAGTGAGGCTGTCGCGCAGAGAGAGTCGCTCGAGCTCTGCATTCGCCGCCGCTAACTCTTTCTCGGCGAAGACCCGCTCAGTTACATCGGTAACCAAGACAAAGAAACCTCGGACATCGCCATTCGTTTCGACGTCCGGCACGTACGCCACTTGCGAATGACGAGTGATCCCCTGAGTATCGACAATGGTTCGGTCGAAGTGTTGCCTCTCGCCACGAAGGGCAGCGTCCATGTGCGGCTTGCTGGCAAGGTACAAGTCCGGCCCGATTACCTCCCGGATATGCAGTCCGCGCATCTGCTCTGGAGTGAAGCCGAGCCACTCGCCGTGGGCCTCGTTAGCCAATACATTGCATAGGTCCTGGTCCCAGTAGGCAATCATTGCCGGCAGCTGGTCAAGCACAGCCCGCAATTGGCGCTGGGTCTCCGCGAGTTCACGGATCAGCTCAGATGCGTCAACAGATGCCTTGCTCTTCTGCCTAGGCGTCATGCGCCGATGTTCGCACGAGAACTGACCGATGGCGAACGGTTTCTCCTGGCAGTCTCACAAACTTAGGAATGTGCTTGGGACAAATCTGCAACGTCATTGAGCAGCAACGGCACCCAGCGGCCACTCGCGAAGTATCCAGCGGCCTAAAGCGCTGACCAGATGTGACCCAGCAAGTTTCCTTCGACCAGCCTCGGCGTGCCGAACCCACCCACTGGACCTGCTCTAGCTCGGTCGCACGCACGGAAAGGATGCAGGGCGGCGCCCGATAGCCACCGCCCTGCATCACAATCGATGGATTAGTTGACCACCCTGCCTGTCGAGACGTCGACAAGCTTCCCGCAGGTCTCGGCCTTGTCGGGCACAGGCTGGCCGTTCTTCACCTCCACGAACCATGCGCACTTCACGGGAGTTCCGTTCGGCAGCAGGCCCGGCCTGAAGGAGATCGGCTCGGGCAGCAGTCCACCGCCGGTGTATTTCGTCACGTTGCGCAGGGCGCTGATGAAACTCTCGCGCGTCGGGCACGGCCCGGCCAGCTTCAGCCCGTAGATCATGAGATCGGCCCCGGCGAAGCCGACTGGTGCGATCGAGGCGTAGGGGTTGGCGTTCGCCGCCTTCATGCCGTTGGCGTAGGTACGCACTGCCGGTCTCCCGGGCACCCCGATCGGCACTGTCTGGAGTTGGGCGTTGACACCCTCAAGTGCACTGCCGGACTTCGCGATGACTGCAGGGTCGGCGATGCCAGCACCGTTGATGCTCTTCAGGTTCACCCCCTGCTGCCTAAGCGCCTGCACAATCGACACGACGCCGTCGGTGAACATCGTGAGGTAGGCGCCGTCTGCACCGGAGTTCTTGATGCGCAGTGCGGTCGAGGTCGCATCGTGCGTGCCCATCGGCTCGTCGAGGATGAGCAGCCCCTGCTTGATGCCGGCAGCGGCAGCCGCAATGTTTTGGAGGCGTGCCGAGTTGGACGCGCTCGGGGAGTTATGCGAGATGAGCGCGGCGCTCGTGACGCCGCCGGACTTCAACTTCTCCATCGTGGCCGTGTTCACGTACTGCGTCGATGGCACGCCCACCGCAGAGAAGGCGTTGCGGTCAGTGGCCATTGCCAGCGCGTTAAAGCCCGTCACCGGTATGTTGTTCGCCTTGAATGTGGGGAAGGCGGAGTCGGTGGCCGAGGTCATGACGATCCCGAAGACCTTGTCCTGCTGCAGCGCCTTGGTGGCCATGGTCGTCTGGGTCTGCCCGTTCGCCATGTCGTCATACACGATCAAGTTGATCTTGCGGCCGTTCACGCCGCCC
>JAUSQD010000075.1 GCA_030652695.1 Actinomycetota bacterium | reverse complement strand
GAGAAGTTGAAGCAGATGGGCGTCACCAAGATCGCAAACATCAACCACGTCAGCACGGGTGCCTCGGCAGCCGGCAACGCCACTGCTGGTCTCATCCCATTCGTACCAGGACTGACTCAGTCACTGCGCATCTCCGATGAGCCTCAGGGCACACACGATGCAACCTCCACTGCACTGCGCATCAAGAACTCCGGCTCTGACGGCGCGATCATTGTTGGGTTCATCGATGGCGCCATCTCGATCATGAGCGCACTGAAGCAGCAGGGTGTCACCTTGAAGGGTGTCAGCATCGTGGGTCTGTCTGACCCAGCAGTGCTGAAGACCGCGAACGGTGCTCTTGAAGGCGCATTGGGCACGACCTACGGCTCCGTGCCGGTCGGTGTGAACAACCGCGCAGTCAAGACCTACGCAGCAGGCATGAAGGCCGCTGGCCTGAACCCCTACTCCTCAGGTGCGCCCATGGGCTTCCTGGGAGCTGACCTGTTCATCAAGGGTCTGAAGGTCGCCGGCAAGTGCCCAACGCGTGCCTCGTTCATCAATGGGCTGCGCAACGTCACCAACTACGACGGTGGCGGACTGGTTCCTGAGAAGGTCAGCTTCAAGGGCCCAGGACTCATGCCAAACGGCAACCCCGCTCTGTGCGGCTGGTACCTGATCGCCAAGGGCACCGACCTCATCGCTGATCCCAAGCCCACCTGTGGTGCCAAGTACATCGACACCTCGACCGGCAAGGTCGTTCTCAGCTAGTCAACTCGGATATGCAATATGGCGGGTGTCCTCGGACACCCGCCATATTCATGTCACGGAACAACAGAGGCGCACATCGTCATCTCCGAGGAGGATCAACGTGCGGTGCTGACCTCCTCGAACATCGCTGTCAGGTGCTCGGGTTCGCTTTGGCTGATCCGCAAGCGCCAACCAATGCGGTGTAGACGCAGATGGTGATAGCGAATCAAGTAGAACAGGCCCACACACGCCGACAGCAGACCGGCGACAGCGCCGAGACCGATTGCCGCTCGGGGTCCGTAGCTGTTCGCCACCCAGCCAATGATCGGAGCGCCGATCGGAGTGCCGCCCATGATGACGGCCATCAAGATTGCGATCACCCGCCCACGCATTGCAGGGTCAGTGGAGAGTTGCACTGTGCTGTTGGCGGTGGTCATGAGTGTCTGCGATGCGACCCCAACGATCATGAGCGCGATGGCAAACAGTGCATAGGTGGGGGCAATAGCTGCGAACGCGAGGGAAATTGCGAACACTGAGGCACCAGCGAGCAGCAAGGTCACTTTCGGTCGGGCACGCCGAGCAGACAGCAGAGCCCCCACGACTGACCCCAAGGCCATAGCGGAGGTCAGTATTCCGAATGCCCCCGCCCCCGCATTGAATACCGTGACCGACATGGTGGAGAGGTAGATCGGAAAGTTCATGCCGAATGTCCCAAGGAGGAACAGCATCAGCAGGATCGCCTTCAGATCTGGTCGTGACCAGACGTAGCGAAATCCTTCCATGAAACTTCCAGGTTCTCTCGCTGGTCGATCCCGATGAACAAGCTCATGAGTGCGAAGAATCGCGAGCGAGGCCAGGACTGCGCTGAATGAGAGTCCGTTGCTGATGAAGACCCAACCAGTGCCGAGCACCGCAATGAGCACCCCTGCAACTGCAGGCCCAATGAGCCGGGCTCCGTTGAATGATGTCGAGTTCAGGGCGACTGCATTGGACAGACTGGACCCGGGCACGAGATCAGAAACGAAGGTCTGTCGCGCGGGAGTATCGAATGCCGTCACGCATCCGAGGAGGAACGCGAAGAGAAATACCTGCCATAGCTGAACCAGGCCGGTGATCGTGAGCAGTCCAAGTCCAAGAGCGAGGGCTCCCATCGCGCCTTGAGTGATCATCAGAAGCTTGCGTCTGTCGAAATGATCCGCGGCCATTCCGGTGACCGGCAACAGCAGGATCGAAGGGCCGAACTGCAAGGCCATCACCACGCCGACAGCTGTTGCGTTGTTGTCAGTCAAGTGGGTGAGCACGAGCCAGTCCTGAGCAATGCGCTGCATCCACGTGCCAATGTTTGACACGATCGCACCGGATGCCCAGACCCGATAGTTGAAGATGGAAAGTGAGCTGAACATTGCGCTCATGGATGCGGTCTCATGAGTCAGCGATGTGGCGAAGGATCTGTGCCGCCCTTTCCAGTACCTCGCGGTCGGCGGCGGGCAGATCCTTCAGGCGTGCGTTGATCCAGGCATGACGCAAACGGCGAGTCTGTTTGGCAACAGCGATCCCGCTGTCGGTTGCCGCGATGAGTACTCTGCGTCGGTCATCAGGATCATCGTGACGCTCGATGTAGCCTGCCGCCTCAAGAGCGTTCACTGTTTGGTTCATTGACGGAGGCGTGACCCGTTCACGAATGCTGAGCTCCTTCAGCGAATGTGCGCCTTGCTTCACGAGGAACACCAGTACCGAATAGTGGGTGTCACCGATCTGGTCATCGATGCGCTCAGACCTCAATCGCCGATGAAGCCGCACCACAGCGCCGGCCACTTCCATGCCCAAGTCGCTTGGGGCGTCTGGTGCCTCGTTCGCGGCAGCGGTGCTCAATTGCAGATTCACATTTATAAGGCTACCAAATTAGGTTGCCTAATGAAATCCCGGGTCAGGCACGGGGTGTGTGGCTGTAACCCGTCATGCGCAGGATTTCGCCTGCGTCATTGCACTCAAAGACATCGGCCACGCGCCCGACAGGTCCGTCCGGGGTCATGGATGTCAGTTCAACGATGGCCACATTGCCGTCCTGGTAATACCGGGCATCAGTGAAGGTCATCGATGCTGTCTGCTCGGCGAGCGACTCGTAGCCGGCAACAATCGCATCGCGCCCACGAGTGGGGGGATTGTCGTTCGGCGGAACCCAGAGACCATTCTCGGCAAACAGACGTCCCATATCGCCCATGCGATTGGCATTGAACAGTTCGACATATCGCTGCGCAGTTTCCATTGGTGTCATGTGCGCATTGTGTCGAAACTGGCACGCATGCCCTGTCGAAATGCCGAGATCTGATGCGCGAATCATGAAGTCAAACAATCGTGGAGGTGCCTCCAGCTCAATGCTGGTGGCACCTCCGCGATTGTTGAATCAGAGAACTGCTACGAAGCCAGAGCCTTGGACTTCAACTGATCGAACTCAGCCTGATTGATTGCGCCACTGTCGAGCAAGCTCTTGGCCGAAGTGATCTGCTCTGTGGGAGTGCCAGTGGTGCCCGCAACGGATTGGATGTACTCCGTCTGTGCCTTCTGCATGGCTTGGGCCTGCTCAATTGCTCGTTCGTGCATGCCGCCACCACGAGCGATGAGGTACACCAGAATTCCCAGCCAAGGCAGGACGATGACGACTACTACCCACACCGTCTTGGCTACGCCACCTAGATCCTTGCTTCGGAAGATGTCGCTCAACACCCAGAACAGGCACATGAACCAGGCGAAGAACAGAAAGAACTCAATCAAGCCGAGCAGATAACTGCCGTTGTCATCGAACACGAAAGTCCCCTTTGCGAAGGTGCCTGCGGGAACTCCGCATGCACTCGGTGCGCAGTCTGCCAGCGTTTACTGGAGCAGGTCGATTCCGCAGGTCTCGTTGACCTCGTCAGCGTTGCTGAGAACCGAATTCAGGGCTTCGCTGGTCTCTGCGTCTGTCGTAGTGTCTGGATCGATGTTGACTTGGGCAACGAGAGTGAACATCTCCGCCAGATCATTGCGACCATCTGCCGAGGCTGCCTCCGCGACTGGAAGCATCGCTTCGCCAAACGCTGCCAGTTCTTCGTTTGTCGCGGGCTCTCCAGATGCCGGCTTGATCGAGAAGGCCTGTTCCAGCGGATCGCAGTAGCTGGCACCGGCCTCTTCGTCGATTGGCGCTTCAGTCATCGGATCCTGAGTCAGCGGCGTCTGGCTCGCGACAGGTGTGCTTGTTGTGGGAGCGCTGCTTGAGCAGCCAACCAGACTCACGGAAGTCAAAACGATGCCGGCGAATACGAGTGAAAGTCTCTTTGAAATTCTCATGCCGCGCACGCTATCTGCTCGGCACGAAAACGGAGGCAAGCTCACGACTGACGATGTCGAGCAGCGCCTCCCTGGACAAGTTGGCTCGCTCAGTTCCGAAGGCAAGACGGTAGCGACACCAGTGGGTCATCAACTGAAAGAGCAGCAGAATGTGTTCAACCGGAGTGGCGCTGGTCGTGGTCCACCCAGATCGCTCCCAGGCACGAATCACGCTTTCCGCCGCGCGCCGGGAGTCGTGAATTCTGTTGATCAGTCGATCGCCGCTCACGTGACTGTCGATGATCGCATCGCTGGGCCATTCATACAGCCCGGGAAAGTCTTCCAGCCACCCGCTGAGCGCCTCTTTGTCACCTGGTCGAATGCGCGTCAACTTCAAGCACGACTCAAACACGCTCTTTTGGTGCCATTGAAGAATCTGCTGAAGCATGTCCGACTTGTTCTCGAAGTGACGATACAGAGTTGAACGACTGACAAATGCTCGCGATGCAATCGCACCTACCGTTGCGTTGTCGTAGCCCACTTCGTTCATGACTTCAAGGGCAGTGGCAAGCAATCGGATGTGCATGCTCTCGAAGGAGTGCGCCTCAGGCTTGGGAGTGCTGGGCGACTGGATTGCCAGACGGTGCGCGACGTCCATGACCGCGATGCTACGCATTGATGGGAGATCTCGATATCGCACCATTGCGACGAAGTGGAACAAATTCAGCGACTTCTGTCTCGTCTATCGCCTTGACTCTTGCCTGCGATGCATGGGCTCTGCAAAATGAGCAAAGGCTTTTGGAGCCAGGCTCGGCAACGAGGGGGCAGACTGCATGAACGTCAACGACATGATCTTGATCAGCAATGACGACCACGTCATCGAACCCAGCGATATGTATGACGCGCACCTCCCGGCGGCCTACAAGGATCAGGCGCCCAAGCTGCTTGTCGATGAGCGAGGCATTGAATCGTGGACCTTCCAAGGAAAGTGGAGTATGTCCACGAGCATGAATGCAGTCGTCGGCTGGCCAAAGGAGGAGTGGGGCTTTGACCCCTCGTCCTACGCAGAGATGCGTCCAGGCGCCTACGACATCCACGAACGAGTGCGGGATATGAATCGCAACGGCATCCTGGCCTCGATGTGCTTCCCGTCCTATGCAGGATTCAGTGCCCGCTTCTTCCAAGAGGCAGCTGACAAGGATCTCGCGCTCATCATGCTGAAGGCCTACAACGACTGGCATATCGACGAGTGGTGTGCCGCCTACCCTGGACGCTTCATTCCCTTGGCCATCATTCCTGTGTGGGATCAGGCCGCCATGGTTGCTGAAGTTCATCGCGTGGCTGCCAAGGGTTGTCATGCAGTGACGATGCCTGAACTGCCACATATTCAGGGCTTGCCCAGCTACCACGATCTTGAGTACTGGGGGCCCTTCTTCCAGGCCTGCTCGGAACTGCAGGTCGTGATGTGTCTGCACATTGGTCAAGGCTTCGGGGCAATCAACATGGCCCCGGCAGCGCCGATCGACAACATGATCATTCTTGCGACGCAGGTGTCGACATTCGCGGCGCAGGATTTGCTCTGGGGTGGAGCGTTCTGGAAGTACCCGGATCTGAAGGTAGCTTGGTCCGAGGCCGGGATCGGCTGGATCCCCTTCTACTTGGACCGTTGCGATCGTCACTACACAAATCAGCGGTGGCTTGGGCATGACTTTGGAGACAAGCTCCCCAGCGACATCTTCCGGGAGCACTCACTTGCCTGCTATGTCACCGATCCCATTGCACTGAAGGTGCGACACGACATCGGCCTTGAGGTAATCGCGTGGGAATGCGATTACCCACACTCTGATTCGATCTTTCCCGACGCCCCGGAATTCGTCTTGAACGAAATGAACGGCGCAGGCGTGCCTGACAATGAGATCCATATGTTCACCTGGGAGAACAGCGCTCGCTTTTTCCAGTGGGACACCTTCAAGCACATCAGCAAGGAGGACGCCACTGTTGGCGGTCTTCGCGCGATGTCGCCTGATGTGGACACCACTTTGCGTTCCAAGCATGAATGGCGCGCGATGAATGAGGCCGCGTCCGTCTGAAACTCGTGACCGTCATGGAGCGTAGGTTGGCGCGATGAGCGTCATCAACGATCCCAAAGTCATTGCTCGGCTCTTGCGCGAAGCACAGGTGTGGGCCGTCGTGGGCCTGTCGAACAATCAATCCCGCGACGCCTACCGAATTGCCCAGCTGCTGAAGCAGAAGGGCAAGCGAGTGATCCCCGTCCATCCGTCCGCAGGGGTCGTCCACGGCGAGCAGGGCTACACGAGTCTCTTGGAAGCCCAAGAAGCCATCGGTCATATTGATGTGGTCGACGTGTTTGTGAACTCTGACCTCGCGGGTCCAGTTGCTGATGAAGCCATCGTCATTGGCGCTGACGCTGTGTGGTTTCAACTTGGTGTGATCGACACGAGCGCTGCTGATCGAGTGATCGAGCACGAGATGGACATGGTGATGGATCGCTGCCCGGCAATCGAATGGCCACGAATTTTGACTTAGGAGCTGGCTCAGTCAGCCGGTTGGAGAATGGCCACCGGAATCACTCGGCTCGTCATGGACTCGTATTGTGCAAAGCCGGGATAGTCCAGCTTCTGCTTGGTCCAAATGTGGTCTCGCTCGTCGCTGGCTGTGCGAGCCACGAATGCCTGCGTGCGGGTGCCGATCTCAGCCTGGACTACAGGATTGGCGACGAGATTGCGATACCAGTCGGGGTCGCTGTCGGCTCCAGCCTTTGAGGCGAACACGGCTATACGCCCATCTCCGAGGTCCTGGTACATCATCGGATTGACTCGCTCGAGCCCCGATTTCGCCCCAGTGGTGTGTAGCAGCAGCATGGGTGCTCCGGCAAAGTTGCCGCCCACCTGTCCAGCGTTGGCTCGAAACTCCTCAATGATCTGAGCGTTCCAATCCTGCATTTCGCTCATGACTTCCCCTTCTGAGTGCTGTCGTGGAGATCGCCGCCTCTGCAGTGGAGTCTTCCAGCCGTGCATTGCGCATGTCACCTGCAGGATCTGGTTGATTTGAGTTGAAATGCCGAGTTTTCCGGTAACGGTTGCATAACAAACGCTGTTCTGATCTGGCGGAATGTGATTCCGGCTTAACAGAATCCGATTCTGGCAATCATCCGATTGGGCGCGGCACTGGCTCAGCAGTGCCAAACCGTCACCACTACCAGTGATCTGCACATGGAGGTTTCAATGGTTAGTCCTCATCAAGTTCGAAAGCGCACGGTCGTTCTTGCGGCAGGCGCCAGCGCATCATTGCTCTTTGCGGGCTTCGCAGGCAGCGCCGCCGCCGCTCCAACGCCAGCTCCCACTGCTGCCACGAGCAATGCCTCGTGCCCAGCCACTCCAGGCGTGACTGCGACCACGATCAACGTAGGCTGGATTGGCCCAAAGACGGGCGCCGCGTCGGCTAACTACATCGGTTCCTCGGAAGCCTCGCAGCTGCGCATTGACCAGGAGAACGCCAAGGGCGGGATCAACGGCCGTAAGTTGGTCTACAAGGTCTATGACGATCAGTCCAATGGCAGCGGCCAGATCACCGCGATGCAAAAGGCCGTGCAGTCAGACAACGTCTTCGGCCTGAATGCTCAGACCGCCACGACTTCGATGTATCCAACATTGAAAGACCAGGGAATCCCGGTCACGGGATTCAATAACCCAGCCTTCGGTACAGACCGCAATGCATTTGGCGTGACGGGAGCGACCGTTTCATCCAACCCCGCAATCGCCAGCACTGGCGTGCTTGAGAAGTTGAAGCAGATGGGAGTCACCAAGGTTGCCAACATCAACCACATCAGCACTGGTGCATCCGCAGCGGGCAACGCGACTGCGGGTCTCATCCCGTTTGTCGGCGGGCTGACCCAGGCTCTTCGAATCTCCGATGAGCCTCAGGGAACTCACGACGCCACGTCAACAGCGCTGCGCATCAAGAACTCCGGCGCAGATGGCGCGATCATCGTTGGATTCATCGACGGCGCGATTTCCATCATGAGCGCATTGAAGCAGCAGGGTGTCACCCTGAAGGGCGTCAGCATCGTGGGCCTTTCAGATCCCTCTGTGCTGAGGACTGCCAATGGTGCACTTGATGGTGCATTGGGCACGACCTACGGATCAGTTCCCGTGGGTGTGAACAACCGCGCTGTGAAGACCTACGCGGCAGGTATGAAGGCAGCCGGCCTGAACCCCTATTCCTCAGCAGCGCCTATGGGCTTCCTCGGTGCCGACCTGTTGATCAAGGGTCTCAAGGTCGCCGGCAAGTGCCCAACGCGAGCGTCGTTCATCAGCGCTCTGCGCAATGTCACCAACTATGACGGTGGCGGACTGGTGCCAGAGAAGATCAGCTTCAAGGGCCCGGGCATCCTGCCCAACGGCAATCCAGCTGTCTGCAACTGGTTCATGATCGCAAAGGGCACTGATCTCGTACCTGATGCAAAGCCGACCTGTGGTGCCAAGTACATCGACACCTCGTCAGGCAAGGTCATCCTGGGCGGATAGCCCTCTTGAGCGGACGGTGTGTAGCGGGGGAGTGGCCTTCGCTGCACACCGTCTCCATCTTGGGCAGTCTCAAGAAGTAGGAGATCACTATTGGACAGCAACAGATCATCCAAACCCGCGGTTGCAGTGGTGCATGCGCTTTGGTGTGTGCTTCCAGCGTGCAGTTTCTCTGTCGTCGTGCTTGCCCCGCCCAAAGAGCAAAGCCCGCAGGAATCCGTCACTGTCTGAGCCGGCTACCGCCGTCGAACGACCATCTCCTGGCTGGCCCCTGCCACCATCTGTCCAGAGCTGTCGTAGAAGTGGCCGCTGTAGTGCCCGCGGCCTGATGAGATCGAGTGGCCGGTCCAGTCCATGAGGTGCCATTCGTTCATGTGCAACGGGCGGTGGAACCAGATCGCGTGATCAATGCTCGTCACTACTGCGTCTTGTGGAAACTCCGTGAACTGGACGAGTCCGGTATAGAAGTCTGACGCGTATGTCATGACGCAGGCCTGAACTGCCATGTCGTCTGGTATCTCCGACACGCATCTGCTCCAGCTTCGTGGCGGATGTGCAAACGGCAATTCAGGTGCTGCGTCAACAATCTGAATGTCGGCAGATACTGGATGCTCGTAGAACCCGAACGGTTCAGCAGGCGCCTTCGTTCCCACAGGTATCGACCTCTGGGCGTCAATCCCTGGCTCAGGGTCCTGAAAGGACGCGAGGGCATTCATCACGAGCCGATCGCCCTGCACGACTCGCAGCTTCCGCGAAGAAAATGATCGGCCGTCCCGCTCGCGATTGACGTGGATTGCAACGGGCTTGGAGCTGTCTGCCGCTGCGATGAAGTAGGCGTGCATGGAATGCGGAGGTCGGTCAGCAATAACTGTCTTGCACGCGGCCATCAGAGCTTGCGCAAGCAGTTGACCGCCGAAGATGTTTGGGGTGGCGGAGTCAAAGACACCACTCACAAACACGTCCTGCTCACTGCTCTTCAGCGCGAGCAAGTCGACTAGGGCCGACATGTGTTGAGCCCTGCTCGATCGGCTTGCTCCGGCTTCAGAAGGTCTGCTCGATCCAAGCAGTTCCGCCTACGGCCTTGCCCTTGAAGATGCCCTTGGCTTTGGCCACGCCCTCATAGACAGATCCACCACTGGTGCCAGGGAACTCCTGCGCATCCATCAACGTGGTGACCACGATGTTGGCGCCGAACTGTGGAATCTGTACCCGGAACTGCGTGAAGTAGGTGACCCCACTTTCGGGACTCGTCCACGTCTTGCCGAACGGTGTCACCGTGCTGCCGACGAGGTAGGTATCGCCATTAGCCGCTTCAAGGGTTGCGTAGCCGACCATTGCGGTGTTCAAGGTTGGCTTCTGTCCTTCGCCAACAATGCCAACATTGGAGATCGAGAAGCCATTGTCGAGCTGCATGTCCTGCAGGATCCACTGAACTGGATTCGCCGCGGTGCCAAATGCGCCGTACTCATGATCCATCCACGTGACCCCTGTGACAGGAATCTTCTTTCCGTCGATGGTGAGTGAACCGCTGGCCTGCAGATTGGTCAGTGAGAAGTAGTAGTTGTTCTCCTTCACGCTGGTGCTCGTCGCTCCAGGATTCACGCCAGTTCCCCAGACGAAGAACGGACGACCCTTCTGCGAAAGAGTGAGATCGATCATCACTGGCTTCATTGAGGGATCATCGGCCAGCAGTGCCTTGACGCGCATGTTCTTGGTCGGGTCAGCCGCCGGTGCGGTCATCGATACGTACGTGGGGAATGCAACAGCCGTCGCGCCACTGCCGGTGCCGGTAATGGTGACCTTGGGCGGTGTGGTGTAGCCCTTGCCAGCGTTGGCTATCAGAATCTGTGAGACGCCGCCCTTGGCGTTCAACTGGGCGGTTGCCGAAGCTCCGGTGCCGTTGCCAGTGATCGTGACTGTGGGTGGAGTCGTGTAGCCGGTGCCTGGGTTGGTGACTTCCACCCCACCGAACTTGTTCGCTGGGTCGCCAAGCTTTGCGTACCAGGGCTTGCTGGTGTCCGATTGCGCCCAAGTGGTGGGCGCGAAATTGCCCGGTGGAACGTAGACATTGGTGCGCTTGTAGTGCTTCTGCTTGGCGACATCAGTGACGCTGATCTGAGAGAAGGCGAAACCTTGGTCCACAAAGGAGGCTGCATTGATCTCGAATCCGAAGGTGCGATTGCCGGCCTTCAGAGTGCCCGTGTGCCACCACCACTCGGTCGGAGCGCCCGGATGCAGATACATGTCCTTGGGCAGGCTCAATACGACGGCGCTTGGCGGTATCGGGGTCGGAGCTGCAGCCGTGGGAGAGGCAGAAGGCGAAGCAGAAGCCGCTTGGCTTGCCGTGCTTCCGACTGCGGCTGTCATCCCCATCACAGCCAACACGGCTGCGGCAGTGATGTAGCGCCCCTTCCCTCGAACTCCAGACATGGTGTGTTCCTTCCGCAGATCCGATCGCGCAATAGGCATGCACATCCTAGGGAGCAGGTTTCTTCCCCAATGACAAATGGGATATTCAGGCCAGCCTGGGACTTTTACTGGAAACAGGTGGGTGGCATCATCCCTCTATGGATCAGGGAGCGACCTCTGTCACCGAAAGCTCGGTGAGCGCGCAAGTAGCAGCCATAGCGGACATGGAGGATCGCGATCGCACTGCAGTTGATCGCGATAGGACTGCTGAGGCGCTTGATCT
This sequence comes from Actinomycetota bacterium, assembly GCA_030652695.1. Taxonomy (GTDB): domain Bacteria; phylum Actinomycetota; class Actinomycetes; order S36-B12; family S36-B12; genus UBA11398. The sequence goes on along the minus strand of JAUSQD010000075.1, from coordinate 30,255 downwards.
CACAGCTGAGAATCGCGATCTGCGCTCAGAGGATCGAGATGCTCGAGCTGAGGCTCGCGATGAGCGTGAGGGCACGGTGGACGTTGAAGCCGCCTCTGACCGCGCCGGCGCCAGGAGAGATCGAAAAGGTGCAGCCGCTGATCGCCGACAAGCCGAAGCAGATCGTGATGCGGCCGACGTGGACCGTCGGTTATCTGCTGTCCACCGAGCCAGTCTGCTTCAGGACGAACTGACTGGGGTGTATCGCCGAGAGGCGGGTATCACAGAGCTTGAACGTGAAATTGTGACCGCTGGAAGAACTGAGCAGCCATTCGTGCTTGCGTTCGTTGATGTCGACGGGCTCAAGGCCGTCAACGATGCAGAAGGTCACCGAGCGGGCGATCTGCTCCTGCGTCGCGTGGCCGATGCCATCCGAGAAGTGGTGCGTCAAGACGATGTCATTCTCCGTTACGGAGGGGACGAATTCATCTGCGGTCTTCTTGGCATTGACTTGGCGGAGGCCACAAGCCGTTTTGAAAGCATGAGCGAGGATTTGCACTCAACCCTGGGGGTTGCGACCGTCGGCTTGGCGGAACTGAAGCCGGGCGAAGAACTCGCCGAGCTGATCGATCGTGCCGATGCCCGAATGTATGACCGCAAAGCTTCGCATTAGGTCATCGACTTCACGGTGCCGGAACTGCCCGAGGTAGAAGCGCTCGCCAGATTTCTCCATGAGCACACTGCAGGCTTGCGAATCTCCAAAGTGACACTGGCCAGCTTCAGTGCGCTGAAGACATATGACCCGACTCTTGCTGACCTCGAAGGCCAGCGTGTCCATTCGGTCACTCGAGTAGGCAAGTTTCTCGACATGAAGACAGACTCCGGCCTGCACTTGGTCTGGCACTTGTCCAGAGCCGGTTGGGTTCACTGGCGTGAAGAACTGTCCGCGATGCCAGTGAAGATGGGCAAGGGCCCCTTGGCGCTTCGACTTGCATTTGTCCGAGACGATGACGAGTTGGCAGGCGGATTTGATGTGACCGAAGCAGGAACTCAAAAGCGACTCGCTGTGTACATCGTCAATGACCCTAGGAGCATTCCGGGAGTCGAGCGGCTCGGACCAGACGCGCTTTCAGATGGTCTGACCTTGGAGGCCTTCACTGAGATCGTGAATGCCGCTGGACGAGCACAGCTCAAAGGCGTGCTCCGCAATCAGTCTGTGATCGCCGGAATTGGCAATGCATACAGCGATGAAATCCTGCACTCCGCGGGGCTCTCGCCGTTTCGAGCGTGCAACTCCCTCAAGCCGGAAGAACTCGCCACACTGTATGCAGCAATGCGCAAGGAGCTGACTGATGCGATCCAGAACAGCATCGGTCATGGCACTGGCACATTGAAATCTGAGAAGAAGCGCACACTCGCCGTACATGGAAAGTCTGGTGAGCAGTGCCCCACGTGCGGAGACACTGTCCGTGAAGTCTCATTCGCTGACTCCTCACTTCAGTACTGCCCCACATGTCAAACGGGCGGCAAGTTGCTGGCGGACCGCCGAACGAGCAAGTTCCTGAAGTAGCAAGGCGTTGCGTAAACCACTGGCGAGGATTGCCCGGCACTGCGAAAGCTTGCGCCAATGAGCGACTCTCATAGCCATGCTTCACCTTCCAAGCACGTGGTCACGCCACTTGAGCTCTTCTTTGATCTCGTCTTTGTATTTGCACTGACCCAAGTCACAACGCTGATGGCGGATGACTTGACGTGGCTTGGTCTCTTGCGCGGCTTTGCGGTTCTTGCCGTGGTGTGGTGGGCATGGGGTGGCTACACGTGGTTGACCAACTCGATTCAGATCGATGATGACATCGCTTCACGACTGGTCATGCTTGTGGCGATGGCAGCGATGCTGCTTGTGGGTCTTTCCGCTCCTGCGGCCTTTGGCACCTACTCGATACTGTTCGGCGTCGCGTACCTCGTAGTTCGCCTCTTGCATGTGGGCCTGTACGCGATCACGACCCGGTCTGATCCCGACGTCTTCTCCGCAGTGCTGAAGCTCGCACCTGGATTTGTGGCGGCACCGGTGCTGATCATGGTCGCTGGCTTTGTACCAGAAGGCCCATGGAGAGCCGTCCTGTGGCTGGTGGCGATCGTCATCGACTTTGGATCCCCGCTGGTTGCAGGTCCTGGGGGCTGGCGGATCGACGCTGGGCACTTTGCAGAACGCTATGGCTTGATCATCATCATCGCGCTTGGCGAATCGATCGTTGCCTTGGGAGTTGCTGCGGCAGGCGAGACGCTCAGTGCAGGCGTGATTGTGGCCGCCACTCTGGGCGTAATCGTCATCTCGGCCATGTGGTGGCTCTACTTCGACGTGGTTTCCCTGGTAGCGGAACGCCGTCTGGAGGCGGTGTCCGGGACTGCAAGAACCACGATGGCCCGGGACTCCTACTCGTACATTCACCTGTTCTTTGTGTGGGGCATTGTCCTGGTCGCTCTAGGCCTGAAGAAGACATTGCTGAACATTGATGAGCCTTTGAAGGCTGTCGCAGACGTCGCGCTCTTTGGAGGGTTTGCTGTGTACTTGCTTGCGCATGTGGCATTTCGGCTTCGCAACATCCACACCTTGAATCTTCAGCGCCTGGTCGTAGCCATCGTCGCGATCTGTCTGATTCCGGTCGGACTCGTCGTCTCGTCACTTACTTCGCTAGTACTGCTCACCGCGTTGATTGTCGGACTTGTGATGTTTGAGGCTTGGCATTTCAAGGACAACCGCCATGCAATTCGTCAGCATGAGGCGCAGTAGGCAAGGCCTTGCTCAGGCTGCTGTGGTTGCCTCATAGGTCAGCCGGACGATTTCTTCAAGAACGGAGGCGTCCACGTCTGCCAACTTGTTGAGATAGACACATGCCTTGGAACGCTTGTGCTTTCCCAGTTTCGCCAGCAACGCTTCAAATTCAGGGAAGTCTCCAACGTACAAGACGAGGTTGGCTGAGCGAGGCGAGAAACCAACCCGGCACATATCGGCCTCGTGACCGCTGTCGTACTTGTAGTGGTACGTGCCAAAGCCGATGATCGATGGACCCCACATCACCGCCGGCTCGCCGGTTACGCGCTCCATCATCGCGCGCAATTCCTTGCCGTCCGCCCGGCGGGACGACTTCTCCACCGCGTCAAGAAATGAGTCGACGCTCACCGTCGTCGGCTTGGTCTTGATCTCCGCCATCCCTGCCCCCCTTGCACAATCGCAGCCTGTCTATCCGAAACTATCGGGTGATCGGGGATTTGCCAATGTACTGAGGAAACCTCTTAGTGAGGTAGCCTCAGTACATGACAGTGGCACGCCAGGAATGGATTCACGCACTCGACCGAGTAATCGAGCTTGGCTTCTTGCTTGAACAGGACCAGCGCGTGAGTCTGGATCGAATGGGACTCACGCCCAGTCGAGTGCAACTGGTGTGGGTCCTTGGGATGTCGGGCCCACACACTCATCGGGCTCTTGCTGATCAACTCGGCATTGTTCCGCGTTCAGTCACTGATCTCGTCGATGGACTGGAGTTGATCGGTCTGGTGACCCGCGGACCGCATGCCACCGACCGCCGTGCTTCGGTCGTGACATTGACGACCCAGGGACGCGCAGTGATGAAGCGACTGCAGAAGGACCAGCAGCGATTCGCGACGGCGTTGTTCAACGACTTCCCAGACGACCTGTTAGAGCCGCTCACCCGATCACTTGATCATCTTCTGGCCACCCTTCGACCGTTAGTCGAGGAAGGATCGAAATGACTGAAGCGGAGGTGCGCCCAAATCCAGACACGTCTGGCACGAGCATTTGGCGTCGTGCAATGCGGTTTGAGCGTGGGATCTATGCAAACCTCGCCCGTTGGATCCGTCGCCGACCCGACGTTGGCAACCACGAGTCTTTGGCCGTGCCGTATGTCGACATCGTCAAGTCAACAATCTGGTTATGGATCGGTGCATCAGCGCTTGAAATGGCAGTGGTCCACTACCTCGTGCCGTGGCCTGGGTCCGTTGGCCACTGCTCATCGTCAGTATTTGGGGCTTGGTGTGGATGTTCGGCCTCTTGGCCGGCCTCATCGTGTATCCGCATCTCTTGGAGTCCGATGGACTGCGGGTTCGCAACGGTCACACCATTGAAGTGGTGATCCCCATAGACAACATCAACGAAGTGCGAGCCCACACGCGCAGCCTCATGGAGTCGCGCACTGTGCAACTCGACCCAGAAGACAACCAGCATCTGATCATCGCGATGTCGAGTCAGGTCAATATGCATGTGCATCTGATCGACACTCAGACTGCGCAGCTCCCAGGCGGCAACTACAGATTCTCGAAGCTGTCCTTCTGGGCTGATGACACTGGCCCGGCATTGTTGCGATTGCGCGAGTTGATCAATGGGCCAAGGTAACTGGCCCTGAACTACCCAGTCCCGCCAGATTGGTCCCGCGCAATGACCGCTCCCGAGAAGCCAATGGAAGGCAGAGTCATCGCTGGCCAAGGCAGTCGCTCGTAGGTAATGGCGTCGTATGCCACAACCTCTGCAGGGATGTCGAGGAATCGTCGAGTCTTCGGGGCGCCCGATTTCTTGGTGATGTAGACGCCTAGATAGGGCGCCGGAATCGTGATCCACATGGACTTCCAGAAACTCACTCGTGCATGCTTGGTCGTCTGCACGAGATAGACGCGACCGTCGATGTACGAGATCGAGCCCACGTAGTGACTGACGTCGAGTGTGTGGATGACCTTCTGTGTCTGTGTGTCAATAACTGAGACCGTGCCATCAGCTGAATTGGGGACCCACATGGTGCCGTCTGGGTGAATGCTGATCGCCAGCGGAGCCGAGCCAACGGGTACGCGGGTGCGGTATTTCGGCGCAGCTGCCTCTGAGACATCCATGACATGCACGGCACCTGCTTTGGCAAGCTCACACCAGTACACGTTGGCGCCATCAGTCCACATTCCCAGTGTGAATCCTTGCAGTGGGGGAGTCGCAGTTTCTGCAAGAAGTTCACCGCTTGCCACTGACCAGACTCTGAAATGGCCAGGCTTCTTGCGCTTGTCCTGATCGAGTGTGAACAGCAGAGTCTCATCGGCATTGACCGTGAAGCACGGCCCAGCCTTCTCGAAACTCCTCAGTACTCTCCCAGAATCAGTGTCCACCTGGTGGATATGTCCTTGAGGAATGACCGCCGTCCAGAAGTTGCGGCCGGCAGCGGGAAGCTTGCCGCGATCGATGATCGTGCCTTTGACTGGGATGACGCGGTCAACCGTCCAGGTGTGGGTATCCATCACTACGACGTCGTTCCCACCGCTCGCCAGGGCGTACATCTTGTCCCCGTCGGGTGAGGCGAAGGCAGTGCTTGGGCCGCGCTTGGGCAATGGCACATGTCGCAGAACTGCGTGAGCGTTGAGATCGAGCACGGTCAGCAGGTTGTTGCTCATGCTGGGAACGACGAGCAACTGCTGTGTCATAGCGTCTCCAACGGCAATGTGCTCGGGGGGAAGCGTGGGCAGTTTTCACAATAGCGCCGGCCGATGACTACAGGTCGTCCGATTTACCAAACAAAATGAGGCACCCGGTGCGAAGATTTCGAAGTAGGAAGTGTGCTGGCTGAACTCAACCGAAGGGGTGGCCCAGTTGGAGCGTCATGAGGAGAAGCGCGATGTTGACCGCGATTTTGCGGAAATCCTCCAAGAACTGCGAGTCGTGCAAACCGGTGGGCAACTCTTCTTTGCGTTTCTGTTCGGCGTTGCCTTCACTCCAGTATTCAAGGAACTCAATGACGGTCAGCGCTCGCTGTATGGATGGACGCTATTCGTTGTCGCATCGGCAATCACGGTTCTGGTTGCGCCTGTGGCCTTCCACCGATGGAATTTTCGCCAGGGAATGCGGCCACAGTTGGTATTCGTAACCCACGTGTTTGCTTCCTTCGGCATCGCGCTTCTTGCAATCGGCATTGTGATGGGCATGCTCCTGGTCAGCTCCGTTGTATTTCCTGACAGCACACCATGGCTGGCTATTGGATCCGCTGTCCTGGCAGCAGTCGCCTGGATCGTCGTGCCACTTGTCCTGCGCGTCACAGGCGCAACTGAACGACCGAGTTCCTGACACCACGGTGAAGTCGAACCCTCGCCAGTCAGCGTGGAAATGGGGATACTTTGAATGTTGTCCGCGGCGCTGAAGTCGCCCAGGACTGTGACGGTTGATCGATCGCCCATTCAACTCATGCGCGAGTGTCAACAAATCGCATCGCGTGCGACTTTGGGATGGATCTGGGATCGGGTCGTCGTTAGATTCAGTAAATCTTCACTATCCCGGATCCACAACTGGAGGCACCATGCTTCTCCCCACTCCTCGTGGCCCCCTCTCTGCCAAGTTGTTCGTGGCACTTCATGCCAACGATCCGCAGGGGCTTCCATACGCTCACCAGGTTCCGCTTATCCCCGACGCTGTCGGTGACGACGACCTGCAACTGTGTCTGTGGACGTGCTATGAGCTCCACTACCTCGGCTTTGACGATGTGTCGGACGACTGGGAGTGGCAGCCCGAATTGATCGCCTTTCGAGCCGCGCTGGAAAACCGCATGCTTGATGGCCTCCGTAGGGATGTAAAGGTGCCCTGGAACGAAGGCACTTCGATTGCTGACCAGCTGTGGACCCTCGTTGGTGAGGATGCAGGAAAGTCCCCAGCGCGATACCTGCAAAGGCAGGCGACAATCGCGCAGTTCCGCGAATACATGATGCATCGCTCGATCTACCAGTTGAAGGAGGCAGACCCTCACACCTGGGGAATCCCTCGGCTTTCCGGCCGTCCGAAGGCAGCCCTGGTTGAGATTCAGATGGACGAGTACGGAAACGGCGAGCTCGCACGGATGCATTCTCATCTCTTCACGAGAGTGCTGCGTTTCCTTGATATCGCCGACGGTTACGGAGCGCACATCGAGTCGGCTCCGGGCATCACCCTTGCCCTGAGCAACGTCATCTCCATGTTCGGACTGCATCGAGCGTTGCGTGGATCACTCGTCGGTCACCTTGCAGCCTTCGAGATGAACTCATCGGATCCGAGCCGCCGCATCAGTCGGGGCCTTCGCCGGATCGGTGCTGACGATGGCGCGTGCCGGTTCTACGACGTGCACATCACGGCTGACTCGCTGCACGAGCAGACTGCCGTGTATGACCTGTGTGGGAGCCTGGTTGAGTCTGAGCCCGAGCTGGGCGAAGACATTCTCTTTGGGGCAGCGGTGAGTCTCCACCTTGAAGCGCGATTCGCAGAGCACGTGCTCGGCCGATGGTCCCTGGGCGAGAGCTCACTCAGGCACGAGCGACCCAGAGCGCTACTTGCTGGATAAGTTCTGGGCTTGCCCCGAGTCCAAGACGCCGCGCTTGTGGCTGCTGTCGCAAAAGGGCTTGGTGGCTGACCGGCCGCACCTGCAGAGCGCAACCACTTGTCCCGAAGACAGGACAACGCCGTTGACATCCTTTACGACGATTCCACCTCGCAAAATCAGTGGTCCGTCTGGATAGACCGTGACAGAAGGCTGATCTTCCTCGTTCTCAGATGGGGCGGTCATCCTTCAATGCTCGATGTGCAGCGTTGGAAGCGACGACTTGCGTCCAGCATCACGCAGTTGGAGTTCCGACATAAACGAGCACCGGTCACTGCTAGCTCTTGGGCGTGCGACATATGCATCGGCTCCCTTCCCATTCCTACGCATGTGCAATTGCAGGTAACACGAAAGCCATTGGCGTCCAAATATAGCTTCCCGAGGATGGCGTGGCTCGGAATGCTCAAGCTCTGATGCAGAAACGAAGGGTGTGCGGTTGCCCTGCACCCTGACGAGCAATTGGGCGTCGACTTGGGCTCTTGGCACTGCACCTAGGCCTCCTCTGCGCCCCAGTTTCCGAGCGCGATAATCGCCTCGCGCAAGGCACGCCCACGCTCGGTCAGCGCGTATGCCCGGGTGTTGTGCCGGAGGGGCAGACGGACAAGTACGCCGGCCACCTCGAGCTCGCGCAGGCGGGTCGCCAGGATGTTAGTCGGCACTCCGAGGTCGCGCTGCAGGTCGCCGTAGCGCTTCGGCTCGTCGAGCATCTGCTCCACGACGAGCAGAGCCCACCGCGCTCCGACGATGTCGAGGGCCGCGGCCAGGTCGCTCACTTGGTTAGTTCGGCCTCCGGCTTCATCCAAAACGGCGAATAGTGGTATCCGTCCAGATCGTCGAACTGGCGCTGGTACATGAAGGGGTAGTCGTCGGTGTCGCCGATCCGTGCTCCTGCGGCGCCGGCGCGCTCGATGAGCGCGTCGACTGCCTCTCGGCTAGTGAGGTCGAACGAGACTGTGACCTTCGAAGGTGTGTCGGGTCCGCCGATCAGCTCCTCGGTGCCCCCGACGTTCGCGTACATCTCACGGCTGCCGAGCATGACGTACTGCTCGGGCGCGATCGCGAAGCAGGACACGTTGTGATCGGACATCTCAGCATTGAGAGTCCAGCCGAGGGCTGAGTAGAACGCAGTCGCGCGCTCGACGTTGTCCACGGGGCAGGTGATGAAGAGGCTCATGTGAGAGATACTTGCAAAATGCAAGTGGAACGTCAAGCCCTGGCTTCGCAATCCCGACTAGACCGCATCAATCTCGAGTGCTGCAACGTGCTTGGAAGTGCGTCCGAAGACTCGAACCCAAAGCAACATGCCTCTTGCTTCTAGGTTTGCCACATCAGTCTGGTCCGATCACGCAGAACTCATTGCCTGCCGGGTCTTGGAGTACTCGTGTCGTCCACTGCCCGGCTTCTTTGGTCGTGAGTGAAGTCGCACCGGCTGCGATCATCGCGGTGACAATCGGTGCCGCGTGTTCGACGTAGACATCGAGGTGCATTCGGACCTTTGTGATCTTCGGTTCACAAACCCTCTGGAACGTAAGGGTCGGTGGCCCATCAACCCCATCAGGCCGATCGATCGTGACATAGGTTCCGTCCCCATCATCGGGACGAGGCACGTAACCAAGGAATTGCACCCAGAATTCGGCCAACTGGTCAGGGTCAGGGCAATCGATTGTGATGCTTATCTTCATCTATTGCCTCTCGCAGGGTCTCTTGCGGGCGGTCGGAAGGGTAGTCCGGCAAGGACCCGAGCCCACTGCTCTACATGTTTGTGTGCGGTAGGTCGGGGTTGTCACGGACTGCGATGAGCGCAGCAAGGACCGCTTCATCAGTGCTGTCCATGTCTTCAATGTCGTCGAAGAGCGTCCCCCAGGCAACCAGCACATCGACGAGCTTCCGCTCGCTGAAGTCAACGGCACCCAGTGCGTTCAGCAGCCTGATCTTGTCTACCTCCGCCAGTTCAGACTCCAGCATTCCGGTGTATTCCTCTTGCTGATCCATCTGCCTCACCTCTCTGGTGCATCGATAGCCATAGCCGACATCGGTCGGTGGGCATAGATCAATTGTGCAAAACTGACCGCATCCTTGGAATAGCCACTGCGAACTTGCGACGGTTGCCACACAAATAGGGACACAGCATCGAGCTGGCGCCGCATGCCTGAGCCCAGTACAGCCATCTCCTCACTAACGTGCGCCCGGAGGGACTCGAACCCCCAACCAACAGGGTAGAAACCTGTTGCTCTATCCATTGAGCTACGGGCGCTCGGTTGGTCATTCTTTCCTGTTGCAGTGACGCTTGAGAAGTTGGGTGGCTCGCGAATCGGGCGTGGCCCCCTTGCCCTTACGATCGGGATTATGAGTCAGTTTCAGATCGAGCCTGCCAAGCGTTCGTGGACAGCAACCAAGGTTGTTGCGGTCATCGTTGCGATTCTCAGTGCCGGCTACATGTTGCCTTGGGCGATCGCCGCAGTTCGTGATGTGCCGCACTGGTCGGTGTTTTGGGTCAACCTGCTGTTGGGCTGGACGATCATTGGCTGGATCGTTGCCTTAGTGATGTCGCTTCGCGCGCAACCCCAGCGCATTGTCGGAACCATCTAACTCGACTATTGAGCGGCGATTCTCGCAGACTCGTTCGCGGCCTTTTCGATGATGGCAAGGTCATCGTCGTTGTGAGCAGCCGAGACAAACCAGGCTTCGTACGCTGAAGGCGGCAGCCACACGCCATTGTCGAGCATCGCATGAAAGAAGCGTCCGAACAGCGCAGTGTCCTGGGTCTTGGCATCGTCATAGTTCTTCACCTCTTGGTCAGTGAAGAAGAAGCTGAAGAGGTTGCCGGCAATCTGAGTTTGATGCCCGATGCCGTGCTTGGTGAAGGCATCGCTGACAATCGTGGCAACCGAATTCGCTGTTGCATCGAGATGGTCGTAGACGTCGTCTACGCACAGCCTGAGGGTGGCCAGTCCGGCGGTGGTTGCAAGCGGATTGCCGCTGAGAGTGCCGGCTTGGTAGACAGGTCCTGCCGGAGCGAGCAGATCCATGATTGCTGCGCTGCCCGCTACTGCAGCGAGAGGCATTCCACCACCGATGACCTTGCCGTAGGTGAACAGGTCCGGAGTCCACTGCTCTTGCTTGCCTTCCTTGCCCCACCAGCCATCGGCAGCCACGCGGAAGCCGGTCATGACTTCATCGAAGATGAAGAGCGCACCATGGGCCTTGGTCAGTTCACTCAGTCGTTGATTGAAGCCTGGTGGCGGTGGCACCACACCCATGTTCGCCGGGATCGCTTCAGTGATCACGGCAGCGATCTCACTGCCGCGCTGCGCGAAGAGTGCTTCGAGGGCGGGGATGTCGCCATATGGAAGTACCACCGTGTCCTGCGCCGATCCTGGAGTCACGCCGGGGGAGTCAGGGAGTCCAAGCGTTGCCACCCCTGATCCGGCAGCAGCCAACATTGAATCGGCGTGACCGTGATAACACCCAGCGAACTTGACGATTACTGATCGATTGCTGGCAGCGCGCGCGATGCGCAGGGCGGTCATCACGGCTTCGGTGCCGGAGTTGGTGAAGCGCACCTTCTCAATTGCATCCACACGATTGACGATTGCCTCAGCCAGCTCAACCTCAGGTGGGCAAGGGGCGCCAAAAGAGAAGGAGTCCCTTGCAGCGGCTGTGACGGCTGCTACGACATCAGCATGTGCGTGTCCCAAGATGGCTGGGCCCCAGGCACCGACGAGATCGACGTAGGTGCTGCCTTCAACATCTGTGATGCGCGATCCGTGTGCCGTCGCAACATAGGGAGGTGTGCCACCGACAGATCGAAAAGCCCGCACCGGTGAGCTCACTCCGCCAGGTATCACGCTCTGGGCGCGCTGGAACCACTCTTGGGAGCTTGTCATCTGCTATCGATTCAGTATGTGAGCAACCTCGGTTGCCCAGTAGGTGGTGATGATGTCGGCGCCTGCGCGCTTGACTGAAGTCAGGGTTTCCAGGATCGCTCGCTCCCGATCGATCATGCCGGCTGCAGCTGCGGCCTCAATCATGGAAGACTCGCCGGACACGACGTACGCAGCGACAGGTACATCGACTTCGGCGGCAACCTTGGCGATGATGTCCAGGTATGGCAGTCCAGGCTTGACCATCACGATGTCGGCGCCTTCAGCGATGTCCAGGCGAACTTCGCGGATTGCCTCGGTGATGTTTGCTGGGTCCTGCTGGTAGGCGCGACGGTCACCTTCGAGGCTGGACTCGACCGCGTCGCGGAAGGGTCCGTAGAAGGCACTCGCAAATTTCGCCGCATAGGCCAGCAGAACAGTGTCAGTGGAGCCGGCAGCATCGAGAGTTTCGCGCACCGCGCCGACCTGGCCGTCCATCATTCCGCTCAGGCCAAGGATGTCGGCTCCAGCTTCGGCAAGAGTCAAAGACATGCGCTGGTATTGAGCCAAGGTGGCATCGTTGTCGACATTGCCATGTGCATCCAAGACGCCGCAGTGACCGTGATTGGTGAATTCATCAAGACACAAGTCGGCAATCAAAGGCAATGCGTCGCCGATTTCAGCTTTGGTCCAACGGATGGCGCTGGCAAGGATGCTGTTCGGATCGCACGCGGCATCTCCGTTGGCATCTTTGGTCGATGGAACGCCAAAGAGCATGACCGCGCCAACTCCGGCATCGGCAGCTTCACGCACTGCTTTTGCCAGCGATGCCCGCGAGTGTTGAACGACGCCAGGCATCGACGCGATGGGCGTCGGGTCGCTCGCTCCTTCGCGAACGAACATCGGCAGAACGAGGTTGCCGGAATTCAGATGAACTTGTCGCACGAGCTTGCGCAGACCATCAGTGCGACGAAGGCGCCGGGGTCGCTCGTTGAGATTCATGATGCAGGCGAGCCTAGACCCCGGGGATCGCCGGCAATTCGGATCGGGGGTTGGGGCAGCACGTGCCAGAGCAGAGGCCGATGAGGTCGGTGCGTGTGGGCTCGCCCAGACGCGCATCCTCGATCACGTCAGCCAGTGCGCTGACGAAAGCCGGCGACACACCTGGCGTGGGGATGCGCACGCACGCCAGATTCAGCTCCTCGGCAGTGGCCATGGCCTCGTTGTCCAGATCCCACATCACTTCCATGTGATCGCTGACGAATCCAATGGGCACGAGCACCACCGCCGTTGTCTGACCTGCGGCTGCAATCTCATGCAGCGCATCGTTGACATCCGGTTCGAGCCACGGAGTGCCAGGAGCACCGCTGCGCGATTGGAACACCAACCGGCTGCGCGGCTTCAAACCAGTTGCGATACCGACGACTCGCATGACCTCAGCGATTGCAGTCTCATGCTGCTCGATGTAGAGCCCCGGGGTCGTGTGTGGCGCTGGCCCGGATGTGTCCGCCGACGATTTCGGCAATGAGTGGGTCGTGAAGAGCACATCAATTGCCGTCTCGAGGTGGTTGTCATTGACGAGAAAGACAAGTGCATTGGAAAGCACCTCGATGACATGGGCAGTGAATCCATGTCGATTGCTGTATGGGAACGCCATGTCCACCGTGATGTTCGGAGTCTCAGCTTCTTGGAGTGCGGCAGCAATGTTCTCCCGGTATTGGCGACACCCGCTGTATGACGGGTACGCACTAGTTGCAATGGCGAGCACTTTTGAGCGACCGTCTTCGTCGAGGGTCCTGATGGCGTCGGTGAAATCGGGATCCCAATTGCGATTGCCCCAATAGATCGGCAGATCGATTCCGCGATCCATCAGCTCGTGATGCAGAGCATTCATCAACTCGCGATTTTGCTGGTTGATAGGGCTGATGCCTCCGAAGCGCAGATAGCGCTGGCTTACCTCAGCAATCCGCTCTGGCGGGATGGCTCGGCCTTGTGTCACTCGCTCGAGAAAGGGAATGACATCGTCAGGACCTTCGGGACCGCCAAAGGAGGCAAGCAGGATTGAGTCGTAGCTCATCGAAGGCTGTCGACCCACTCGGCTGCTTCCAGACGTCGGCCAGTGAAGAAGGGCACCTCCTCGCGTACATGCAGACGAGCCTTCGCAGACCGAAGAGTGCGCATCATGTCGACTATCTCGTCGAGATCATCGGACTCCAGGGCAAGCACCCACTCGTAGTCACCCAGTGCAAATGCAGCAACGGTGTTCGACTGGATGCCGGCGTAGTCGCGGCCCATCATCCCGTGTTCGAAGAGCATCTCTCGGCGCTCTTCCTCCGGCAGCAGATACCACTCATATGAGCGCACAAAGGGGTAGACGGATACCCATTCCTTCGGGGCCTTGCCCAGCATGAATGAAGGAACGTGAGACTTGTTGAATTCTGCAGGTCGATGCATGGCCATTCCTGACCACGTCACTTCAAGGACCTTGCCGAGCTCGCTGCGTCGAAGTTCTCTCAGGGCTTTTTGAATTGCATCCGCACTCGAAGCGTGGATCCAAGTCATCACATCGGCGTCGGCGCGCATTCCGGAAATGTCGTACAACCCGCGGACGACGATGTCCAGTTCAGCCCAGTTGGCCAAGAGCTGTTCGAGTTCTTCACCTGCGAGAGCGCTTGGTTGGCCCACGCGCTTGAACGAAGTCCAGCAGGTATAGCGAATGATCTCGTTGGCCTCTCGCGCGGTGAGCTTGGGCGCTGAAGCGACTCGTACGTCAGAAGTGACCATGCCTCAGTTTCGCACTCCCGCGATGCTGGCGCGAGCCTGCCCAATGGTGCCGGCCAAGCCATTGCCTGCCATGCCTGAAACGGCGACCGAAAGGCCAGGGGTAGCGGCCAAGGCAGCCTGGAGTTCCGCGACAGCTGCCCGGTGCCCGACTCGAGGGGCAAGGAGCGATCCATTCCACCGAGCCAGATAGCTGTCCTCGAAAGGTGCGATCGCGGTGCCGAGCAGAAATTCCAGATCGGCGTGAGCGATAGCCGGCAGCTCGTTCAGGGATTCCTGAATCACGCCATCACGCCCGTAGGAGAGCCGAATCATGTGACGGCCAGGGCCGTAGGCATTACGAACCCAGGCCCATTTCGAGGAGGAATGAGTGATGGCTTTGGCATGCAGACCGTGAGCGCTCGGGGCGATCAGGGCACCGGAGCCCAAGGGATCCTCATCGAGAGCTGTGCATTGCACAACGGCCGCAAAGACAACGACGTCGCCAACCCGCATTCGGCCGAGCGGGGCATGAATCTGGGTGACCTCTCGCAATATCTTCGCCGCACCGCGGGCGTCCAGAGCCACCACAACGTCATCTGCGATGTAACTCCCGCTGCCAGTGCTGATGAGCCACTGCGCGCCCTCGCGGTTCACATTCAGCGCTGTCACGTCGGTACGCACATCCACTCCGCCGGCGTGAAGTGCCTCAACCAAGGCTGTGACAAGGGTGGACATCCCCCCTTGCAAGCCGCGCACCGCTGAGCCAGGAATGCCAGATGCCGATCGCATCGCCGCCGCGGCCTTGGCCAGACCTCCGTGTCTGATCATCGCGGCCGTGATGCCAGGGCTGATCGCCTCTGCTTCAGCAAGGTCGGGGTGCAGCGCGTGTACGCCGCCGACTACAGGCGTGGTGATGAGGTCAGCTACTTGGTCCCCAAAGCGCTTACGAACGAGCGCTCCAAGAGTCAATTGCGGATCCCACTGATCTGGCACCGGCTCGGCGTCCAGAGCAGCCGCAACTATGGCAGCCTCCTCGCCGATGATCGCCACTACTGCGGGCGACAGAGGATCAGTGGGGATCCCGAGCAATGCCTGCGGCATCGGGAGGATGCCGGTCGGCACCACGAGTCGAGAGTCAGATCTGCGGGTTTCCACCGTCTGGCTCGTCAAACCCAACTGCTCGATCAACTCGATGGTGTCGGGACGGGTGATGGCGTATGACTCAGCGCCAACGTCGACAGTCACGCCACCGAGGCTGACTCCTTGAACGGCCCCGCCAAGTCGACCACGGGCTTCAAGGAGCATGACTGAGCGACCGCAATGGGACGCCTCCAGGGCGGCGACCAATCCCGCAACTCCACCACCAACGATGACGACGTCGTGTCGCTTAGTCACCGGTCAGCCTTCTTCGTGCACGAGCGCGACCATGCGCGTCAACACATCAGGATCAGTCTCAGGCGGAACGCCGTGCCCAAGATTGACGACATGGCCGGGCGCACTCAATCCGCGTTTGAGCACATCGCGCACATTGGCAGCCAAGAGATCCCAAGGGCCGGCAAGCAACTCCGGATCGATATTGCCTTGCAGCACAGATGTGCCACCCAGCATTTCGTTGGCAACATCAAGTGGGGTGAATTGATCGACGCCAACCACCGTCGCACCAACATCACGCATAGCAACAAGCAAGTGCCCGGTCTTGGTGCCGAAGTGGATGCGGGGCACTGGTAGATCTTCAACCTGCGCCATCACAGCGGCAGAATGCGGAGCAACGAACGTGGTGTACTCCTCAAGAGTGAGCGCGCCGGCCCACGAGTCGAACAACTGCACAGCGCTAGCCCCGGCCATCGCCTGAGTCCGAAGGAACGTGCCAGTCGTGCGAGCCACCCATGCGAGCAAGGCATGCCAAGTCTCAGGCTCCTCGCGCATGAGTGCCTTGGTGTGCAAGTACTCCCGTGAAGGTCGACCTTCGACAAGGTATGAGGCCAGAGTGAACGGCGCCCCCGCGAAGCCAATGAGGGGAACTTTTCCAAGTGCGCCGACCAGAATTCCGACAGCTTCAATGATCGGGGCCAAGGCAGCAGGATCAAGTTCTGGCAGATTCTTGACCCGTGCCGCGCTGCGGATCGGTTCCCCCATGACTGGGCCGACGCCAGCCACGATGTCGACGTCGATTCCCGCGAGCTTCAAGGGGATGACGATGTCGCTGAAGAAGATCGCGGCATCGACCTTGTGACGGCGCACTGGCTGCAGTGTGATCTCAGCCACCATGTCTGGGCGCAGACAGGAGTCCAGCATTGCCGTGCCCTCGCGCAGAGCGCGGTACTCGGGCAGGGATCGCCCCGCTTGGCGCATCATCCAAATAGGCCGAGTCGAGGGGCGCTCACCTCGATATGCCGTGATCAAAGCCGAATCTGAGGTGGATCCGTTCATCAGCGGGTGCTCAGCAGGCAGGGCAGCCGGGGAAGTCATGCCTAGAACTTAGTAGAGGCACAACTGACGATGGTTCCGCGAGATCGCTCGGGCAGGTCAGCCCTAGAATCAGAGCATGGTGATGGTCATGGTCGGCGCGAGCCATCATGACGTCACCCTGGATGAAGTGTCCCGGCTCACGGCCGCAAGTGAGGGGCTGGCCCTGAAACTGACGCAATCCAGCGCCGATGTGAATGGCGCCGTCGTGCTTTCCACGTGCAATCGCTTTGAGGTCTACCTCGATTTGGAACGCTTCCATGATGCCGTTGAACTCACCACGGCTTCGGTAGCGGTAGCCGCTCACCTTGAACTCGACTTCGTTGTCGACGCGATGCGTGTGCTCGTGGGAACTGCAGTTGGTCAGCACCTGTTCTCTGTTGCATCTGGCTTGGAGTCGATGGTGGTCGGCGAGGATGAAATCGCTGGTCAAGTTCGGCAAGCTCTTGCCACTGCTCAAACTGAGCAGACAACGTCGCCCAGTCTGGAACGCCTGCTACAGCGGGCGCTGGCCACGTCAAAGGCCGTGACGAGTTCAACCGGCCTCGGTGCGGCAGGCCGCTCAATTGTCAGCGTCGGACTCGACGTCGCAGAACAACGCTACGGATCTCTGGAAGGTCGTCGCGCTTTGATCCTTGGCACTGGTTCGTATGCACGGGTGGTGACAGCTGCGCTGCAGAAGCGTGGGTGCGCAGACATCCATGTCTACTCATCTTCAGGGCGGGCAGCGCAGTTTGCTCAGACTCGCGAACTCGTACCCGTTGACGCCGATCAACTCGTTGCGGCTGTCGCCGAAGCGCAGCTGATCGCCGCATGCAGCGGAACTGCCGAGTACCTAGTGGACCAGGCAGTGATGTCGGCGGCACGGGAGTTGCGCGGCTCGGGCGATGAGCCAGTGATTCCGATCATTGACCTCGCTCTCACCCCTGATGTTTCTCCTGAGGTGGCCGAATGCGCCTGGGCAGACGTCATCAATCTTGAAGTCATTCGAGAGTTTGCCCCGAGGGAGCACTCCTCTGCCATCCTTGAAGCTCAGGACATCGTCCTGCAGGCGGTTGCTGAGTTCGAGATGACCGAATCGGGTCGAAGCGCGGACCATGCCGTCGTTGCGATGCGCACCCACGTGATGTCGATCATCAATGAAGAGATGGAGCGCATCCGCGGCCGAGTCGATGCAGAAACCGCCGAGGAAGTAGCGCGCGCACTTCATCGCGTCTCGAACACGATCTTGCACACTCCATCAATTCGCGCACAGGAACTGGCGCGCACCGGAGACTTCGCGGACTACCAGAAGGCGATTCACACGCTCTTTGGTATCGACCTCGACGCCCGTGGCTAATCCAATCCGACTTGGCACGCGGGCAAGTCTGCTCGCCCGCACGCAATCAGCCACCGTTGGCAACGCGCTCTCGGAAATTGCCGGGCTTCCGTGGGAGGAAATCCACATCCGCACCGACGGGGATGACACGAGCACTTCGCTGAATCAGCCAGGCAACCCCGGCTTGTTCGTGTCAAGCCTTCGTCGAGCCCTGCTCGCTGGAGAAGTCGATGTCATCGTCCACTCCTTCAAGGACCTGCCCAGTGCTCCCGAGCCAGGGATCGTCTTGGCGGCGGTGCCCGAACGGGAGAATCCATGTGACGTGTTGGTCTGTCGCGATGGTCTCACTCTTGCCACTCTGCCTCATGCAGCCCGAATAGGAACGAGCTCTCCGCGCCGTTCGGCGATGCTGCTTGCGCAGCGACCCGATCTGCGGATCGAGCCGATTCGGGGCAATGTTGACTCACGAATTCGCAAGGCGCTCGAAGGCGAAGTCGATGCGGTGGTGCTGGCCTACGCAGGCATTGCCCGCATCGGTCGCACGGATGTCATCAGTGAAGTGCTGGATCCTGAAGTCGTGGTTCCAGCGCCGGCCCAAGGAGCACTCGCCGTTGAGTGTCGCGAAGGCGATCCCCTCGCGCGACTCGTAGCTCAATTGCAGGATCCCCTCGCGCGATTCACAACCGCGGCAGAGCGAGAAGTACTCGTTGGCATCTCTGCTGAGTGCACGACTGCCGCCGGTGCATACGCAACTTTCGATGGCGAAGAGCTCACGCTGATCGCCGAACTCTTTGACGAGCATCAACACTCTCGAGTCCGAGTCACGCGCAACGCGGCAATAGGCGACATCAGCAGCGCCCGCGCCATGGGTTTGTTCGCTGCATCCAAGCTGATGCTGGCAAGTGATGTGAACCCAGTGCTACTTGTCCGGGCAAATGACAATGAAGCCGATGCGCAGGCCCTCGCGGCACTTGGGATCGGCTCGGTTACCGACTCTTATTTGAATATGTCGACTTCGCTCTCCCGAGCCAACGCCGACGTCCTGCTTGCCAAGCTTGAAGACGGTGTTGATTGGCTGGTCGTCACCTCGCAGATCGCCATGCCGAGCTGGGCTTCGCTGGTGGGACGCGACCGATTGGCAAATGCGCTTGCGGAAGCGAAGCTGAAGGGCATGCAGGTCGCAGTTGTCGGCAGCAAGACCGCGGAAAGCGTCCAGGAGCTGGGAGTTTCGATCGATCTCATCCCTGTGTTGCCTTCAGCTGTTGGGCTGCTCGCTGAACTGCCTACCGGTGGCGGCACGGTGGTGTTTCCACACGGAAGCATCGCGATGCGCGCGCTGCCTGACGGACTCAGAAATCGTGGGTGGACGATTACTGACGGCGTCGTCTACGAGACAAGCGTCGTACGACCCGAGCCGATCTCCACCACCCTGCTTCGCAGTGGTGACATCAGCGCAATCATCCTGCGTTCACCCAGTGCCGCGCGCGCAGTGGCTCAACATCTGGGAAGTAGGACAGCAATCCCCGTGATTGTTTCGGGGCCAACCACAGCTGAACAGGCTGAGTCCCTTGGTTTTACCGTTGCTGCCGTCGCCAGCAGTCCGTCGGCTACGGACATGGCTCAGGCAGTGGCGCAAGTCGTGTTGAACTGACCTGAGGCTTAAGATTCTTCACCCCTCGAATGGTGCATTTGCCTCATCCACGCAGCAGTAATCCCCATTACTCTGAAAGTAGTTGAGGCGAGTCTCCGCAACGCAGCACGCGAATCTGGCTCTGGGGGTTGAGATGGCGAACGTCCTGGTCGTTGACGACGATGAAGACATCCGCGACATCGTCGCGTTGAGGCTCGGCGTTGTTGGACACACCGTTCGGCAGGCATCAAATGGCGATGAGTGTCTGGAGGCAATTGAGTCCGAGCGTCCCGACATCATCCTGCTGGACATTCAGATGCCTCGCATGAACGGCATTGATGTCTGCAGAAACATCAAGGCCAATCCGGAGTTCTCTCTGATACCAGTTCTTCTCCTGACTGCACGTGGTCAAGAGTCCGATGTCAGCAAGGGTTTTGATGCTGGCGCCGACGATTACATCGTGAAGCCATTCAGCTTGCAGGAGTTGCAGTCTCGCGTCGAGCGATTCCTGCGCGTCTCACGATGAGCGCTCGCGGATAGGTAAACTCGCTATGGACGCGGTTGTAGTTCCACTTGTGGTTATTCAGGTCGTTGCGATCAGTCTTGTCGTCCTTGATCTGTTGCTCTTGACTTTTGTGGTCGTCTATCGCATTACAGAGGGTGCGCTCAATGCTCGACGTGTGCCTCAATTGGCAGCTGCCCGCAAGTCCATGCTGACAGCCATCGCGGGAGTGCATCCACTCCTGGGAGAGGAAACGCCGCAGCTGAAAGGCTCAGCTTCGATGCGGCTGTCCATGCTGGCTGCAGCCCAATTGCTGAATACCATCAAGGGCGAAGCTCAGGTCGAGCTCGTGCGGCATCTGCTGATGGCTGAATACGATACGAGGGCAATTGAGCTCCTTGGCAGCCGCAAAGGTCTTGACCGTGGGGTGGCATGCGAACTGCTCGGCGCACTGGGGCATAGCGCATACGCGGGTGAACTGACCAGATTGGTTGAGGATTCCGATCCTGATGTGCGCAACACGGCGGTGCGGGCCTTGGGCCGACTGCGCAACCCTTCGGCCATCGACTGCCTCTTGAGCAGTCTGGAACATTCAGACGGAGCGCCACCAGCCCTCGTGGGTGCGGCGCTGTTGCGCATTGGACCGGTGGGTGCTCCTGCATTGCGTCGCGGATTGCGGTCTGACAACGCGAACACTCGTGCTTTGTGCGCCAAAGTACTTGGCCTGCTTGATGATTTCATGGCGAGTAGTGATCTGGTGGCACTCTTGCTTGAGGATCAATCGCGACTTCCGCTCGTTGAAGCGGCGAGGGCCCTGGGGAGGATCGGAGGCCAAAGCGCGCGCGCCTCTGATGCACTGCATAACGACACATACCGACGCAGAAGTGCGAATCGCAGCCATAGGTGCGCTGTCTGCGATTGTCGATGACGACGCTCTGCGTCTGCTCATCTGCCTGATGCAGGATGAGAATCCACACATCGTCAGAGCCGCCGCGACGGCCCTGGAGAAGTCTGGCCCAACCGGGCGCGAAGCGCTGGATCACCTTTCAACTCAAACACGAGCGGGTTCGTATGCCGCAGAAGTGATCAGCGTTGGGGAACTTGAGCGAGCGCGAAAAGTCGGTGCTTCGCGATGATTGAGGCTGCGCAGGGACTGCTCCTTGCTTTCAACTATTTCGTACTTTTCTACTTCATTGCGATCAACACCTCGTACCTCATATTCATCCTGATCGCGGCTCGCAAGGTGCCTTCTCGCTACCGACGAGTGGGACTGCAGGGGTTCAATGAGCTTGCGACAAGCCCCCTCATGCCAGGAGTCTCAGTCGTTGTCGCTGCCTTCAACGAAGAGGCTGGGATCGTGCAGTCCGTGAGGTCCATGCTTGAACTGGCCTACCCGAAGTTCGAGATCATCGTTGTGGATGATGGGTCAAAAGACGAGACATTCGAACGGCTGCGCGCAGAGTTCGACCTTGTTGAAGTGCCGAAGGTTGTCGAGCATCTTGTGCCGACCATCGGCGAAGTGCTGTCCACTCACCTTCCCAGAGGTGGCGAGTCCTTGGTTGTCGTGCGAAAGGTGAACACCGGCAGACGCGCTGACGCATCCAATGTAGGTATCAACACGGCGTCGCACGAATTGGTGTGCATCGTGGATGCCGACTGCGTGATGGATCGCGACGGACTCATCCGAGTTGCCCAGCCGTTCGCAAACGATCCGGAACGGATGATCGCCACAGGTGGCGTCATCCGAGTGGCCAATGGCTGTGTCATCGAGCGTGGCGAGATTCTGCAAACAGGAATGCCAGATTCATGGCTGCCAAGAATCCAGGTGGTGGAGTACCTTCGCGCTTTCCTGCTCGGCCGCGTTGGATGGTCTGAACTCAATGGCTTGCTCATTATTTCGGGCGCATTTGGCATGTTCCGCAAGGACATCGTGATCGAGGTGGGCGGATTCGATCTGCACTGCATAGGTGAGGACGCGGAGCTGGTTGCACGCATGCATCACCACATGCTGTCCAACAAGCGGCCATATCGGATGGCCATGGTCCCGGACACGGTGAATTGGACGGAAGTTCCAGAGACGGTCAAAGTGCTGGGACGACAACGTCGTCGGTGGTCGCGCGGATTGACTGAACTCCTGATCAAGCATCGGCGAATGTTTCTCAACCCTCGCTACGGCCGGATCGGCTTGGTTGTGATGCCCTACTTCCTCCTCTTCGAGGCCTTGGGGCCGTTCATTGAGTTGTTTGGATTCGCGACTGTCCTTCTTGGCCTTGCCATGGGACAGCTCAATCCGCCATTTGCCATCTTCTTCCTGCTCGTGGCTGTGGGCTACGGGATCATGGTCTCGCTGGCTTCGGTTGTGGTCGACGATGTGACGCGCGCGGTGTACCGAGGCCGCAAGAACCTGGTGATTCTGGTCATCTCAGCCTTCGCCGAAAACATTGGCTTCCGCCAGATGCACGCTTGGTGGCGCATGCGCGGAGTCATCAGTGCTGTTATGAAATCCGATTCAGCCTGGGGCACGATGACGCGCACCGGACTGGGTGCCGGAGCAACGAGCACGTCATTGACGACCCAGACTGATCCCCCTCGTGCAGAGCAGCGGTGATCCAGTGATGGCAATAGACGAGTCGATGGTGCCGGAGCTTCTGCAGCCGCTATGGAAGGAGCGTGCACCTCGCGTCCTGGAACGCATTGAGCGTGTCGTGCAGGTACTGCGCCAGGAGCCGGGTACATCGCGCGAGGAAGGCCTGGCTGAGGCACACAAACTTCATGGGCTACTGGGGACCTTTGGCTTTCACGAAGGTTCACAGTTGGCAGGTGTGGCCGAGGAACTGCTCGAGAGCGATGTGGTGCAAAACGAGGTCTGGAATGACGCAGCAGATCAGCTCGCCGCCTTGCATCTGGCACTCGCGACCTTGACTGCCCCAGGTCTGGATGACAACGACAGAGAAAGTGAGCAGCGACGTGATCATTAACAAGGTGCTTCTTGTTGACGATGAGGATGACATCCGCTTCGTGGCAGAGATCAGCCTTCGCGATGTCGGCGGCCTGGAAACCTTTGTCGCATCGTCAGGCCCAGAAGGGCTGCAGTCGGCAGAAGAGAACCTTCCGGATCTCATCGTCTTGGACATGATGATGCCTGGGATGGATGGCATGGAGACTCTGCGCCAGCTTCGCTCCAATCCAGCAACTGATCACATTCCAGTGATCTTCATGACCGCCCGAGCGCAAGTGCACGAAATCACGAGCTACATCGAGGCGGGGGCCCTCGCGGTGATCACCAAGCCCTTTGATCCCATGAGCCTGCATGAGCAGGTCAAGCAAGCCGCAGCCAGCCTCAACTGACCAGTCCAGCTAGGAGAGCCCGATGGAGATTGCTGCGATTCCCTCGAATGAAGAGGCACGCATAGCTGCACTACGCCAGTTGAACCTGCTCGACACTGAACCCGATCCCTTTCTGGATCGCATCACCGAGGTGGCATCGCGATATTTCGATGCGCCGATCTCGGTTGTGACCCTTGTCGATACCGACAGGCAGTGGTTCAAATCCCGAGTGGGGCTGCAAGCTCAGGAGACCAGCAGGGATGTCGCATTCTGTGCCCACGCAATCAGAGATGAGCAGGCCTTTATCGTCAACGATGCGTCGCTGGACGCGCGCTTTGCCGATAACCCGCTTGTGCTGGGAGATCCGAACATTCGCTTCTACGCGGGTCAGCCACTCAAGGGTCCAGATGCACAATTGATTGGGACCCTTTGCGTGATTGATATCACACCACGGGAATTCAGCGACTCCGATCGACTGATGCTCGCTGTGCTGGCTGAGGCCGCTGAACGAGTGCTGCTTTCGCAGTGGGAACGTGAAATGCAGGCCAAGGCGCTGGAGTCAGCCGAGGCTCTCGCCAAATTTGTGGACACGACAGCTTTCGGTGTGATCACCACAGATGACGAGGGAAACATCGAGGAGTTCAATCGCGGGGCGCAGCAGATCTTTGGTTACACAAGTGAAGAGGTCAAGGGCACGGACTTCATCCGGCTCATGCCCCAGGCCACTCCCGGGACTCTCCTGTCGCATTTCACTGTCGACCCTGCGCTGGCGTCCAACGTTGGCGGTGCAGAGGATCGGCTGATTGAAGGGGTGCGCAAGAGTGGCGAGCATTTCCCACTGGCAATGAGTGTCTCGGAGTTCCGCGTGGGAGGCAGGCGCGTATTCACCGGATTGGTATTCGATATGTCCGCGCTGGTGTCCGCGCAGGCCGACAGCGCTGCCTTCTTCGGACTGTCCATTGATCTCTTCTGCATTGTGGACGGGCAGGGTCGCCTCGTCCGTGCCAATCCGGCATTTCAAGAGATCCTGGGTTACACCGAGGAAGAATTGCAAAGTATCTCAATCATGGAACTCATGTTTCCGGAGGACCGCGAGTTTGTGATGGGAACCATGGCGCGATTGTTGGAGGACGGCACGGCCGTTGAGGGAATTGAAGCCCGCGCTGTGTGCAAGGACGGGTCGATCCGCAGGCTCATCTGGGCCGGTCGCTTCGACCCTGACACTGGGCGGATCTATGCCTCTGCGCGCGATGTCACCGAGTTGGAGCAACTGCGCTCGGACATCGACCAGTTCTTCGGGCTTTCAGTGGACATCCTTTGCATCGTGGACGCAAAGGGACGATTCGTCAGAGTGAATCCGGCGTTTGTCGAGGCCTTTGGCTACAGCGAGGAGGAGGTCATTGGGCAGCGCTTCACCAAGCTTGTCGCGCCCCAGGATGTAGAACGCTCAGTGGAGAGTGTGGCTCGGCAAGTCGAAGGAGCCGTCTCCAAAGGCTTTGAATCAAGGACGATCTGCAAGGACGGCACATTGCGAACGGTGTTGTGGACATCTCAAGCAGATCCGACGACTCTGAGTCTTTACGCCACAGGACGGGACATCACTGAACAGAAGTTGCGTGATGCTGAGCTCGCACGATTGGTCGACATCGTTGAGGAGTCAGCTGACTTCATCGCCCTCTTCGACACTCAGGGCGATGTTCAACACGTCAACCGATCTTGGCGTCGACTCTTGGGTTGGTATGGGGTAACGCAAGCACCTGGCAGTCTGGCTGATCTCTATGGCGATGAGATCGCCTCGGAGTTGCTTAAGGTGGCAACTCCCATCGCATTGCAGGACGGGATGTGGACAGGGGAGTCGGTCATTGCCTATGCGGACGGCGAGCTCGAAGTGCAGCAGACAGTGCTTGCCCACTCGCTGACCGGTGACCAGGATGATCGCTTCATGTCGGTTGTGTCGCATGACGTGAGCGCCTTCAAAGAAGTTGAGCGAGTGAAGAACGAGTTCATCTCGACCGTCTCGCATGAGCTGCGCACACCACTGACATCGATTCGAGGCTCCCTTGGACTGCTTGAGGGTGGGGCCATGGGCGAATTGCCTGACAAGGCCAAGTCGATGGTGAAAATCGCCAGCCAGAACACCGACCGACTCGTCCGGCTGATCAATGATGTGCTTGATCTTGAGAAGATGAGCGCGGGGAAACTGGAATTGAAGCTCGGTCGCGAGGACTTGTCCGATGTTGTCGTAGAAGCTGTCGATGGTGTGGACGGAATGGCGAACGCCCAGAGCATCACACTCGCCACCGACATCCAGGAATCGGCGTTCCCAGCCGAGATCGACCACGATCGCATCGTTCAGGTCATCACCAATCTCCTGTCGAATGCAATCAAGTTCTCCAATGAGGACTCCACCGTCACTGTTCGTCTCCAGGCCTCAGGTGCTGCGCACGCCACCATCGAAGTGATCGATCACGGTGATGGCATCCCAGACGACAAACTCGACTTTGTCTTTGCCAGGTTCTCACAAGTCGATTCGACATCCACGCGGGCAAAAGGTGGCACAGGCCTCGGGCTGGCGATCACTCAGGAAATCGTCGAGCAGCATGGCGGGACGGTGAGCGTGACAAGCGAGCTGGGCGTCGGTTCGACCTTCACCGTGCGGCTGCCCTTAGCTTCGCAGGACTCCAGCGGCCAGCTCGAGCAGGCCGCTTCGCCTGAAATGACCAGCGTGGTTCGGGCTGTCGCCGAGAATTCACGAGCCATGGGACAGGCCACGAGCTCTCTGCTAGTCGTGGAAGATGATCCACAACTGTCCTTGGTGATGGTGGCTCTGCTGGAAGGCGCAGGCCATCAGGTTCGCAGCGCCGGCACGGTTGACGCAGCGCGAGAGATCCTTGCCACGATGGTGCCTGATGCGATCCTGCTCGACTTGAATCTGCCCGATGGTCATGGCCTGGATCTTCTCGAAGTCTTGAGGGGAGACGATCGTCTCCAGGATGTGCGCGTCATGGTGGTGTCCGGTTCGCAGGATGCGCCGAATGAGATGCCTATGCCAGTCGTCGTCAATTGGCTGCGCAAGCCGTTCACCAACCAGGAAATGCTGAGAAGTATCGGACTCGCACTGGAGACAAGACTTCGTCCCTCGGTGCTTGTCGTCGAAGACGATGCCGCTACTCGTCAAGTGGTGTCAGCCATGCTGGAAGCTCAAGGGATCGATGTGCGACAGGCAGGCAATGGCTTGGAAGCCCTCAATGTGATCGAGCACTACCGTCCGGATCTCATCATCTTGGATCTGCACATGCCGGTCATGGATGGCTACGAATTCCTGAATGCAAGAAATCCATTGGAAGCTTCAGATATTCCCATCGTGATCTACACGGGTGAGGATCTCACCGCAGCTCAGCAGAATGCCTTGAGTGCCGGCCTCACGACTTTCCTGACAAAGACGCGAACAGATGATGCGCACTTCATTGCCACAGTGATGGAGGCGCTTTCTTTGCAAGTGTCGGCCTCGGAATAGCCGCCTGACCGCTGACGCCTATTGATCTTCTGCTTTCTCGCGCGTGCTGTTCAGCGCAGATGATTGCGCGCGCACAGTTCGAGGCTGCGGATGAAGCACGAGCTCGACGGTTGTTCCTTTTCCCACATTGCTGGCAATCACGAGATCAGCGTGCGCCGACGCGGCTCTTGCTCGCATTGAGGGCAAGCCCAAATGTCCCGGCGCAGCGGGCTGATGCTGAATACCAATGCCATCGTCAACGACGCTGATCCGAACTTCGTCATCGCCGATCGAGATTTCAATAACCACGTTCTTGGCATGCGCATGCTTGCGCACATTCACCAGTGCCTCGCGCACAATCCGATACACGGACTCTTTGGTCTTGGGGTCCAAGGGCACATGCTGAGGCCCCTGCACCTTCGGGGTGGTTGCACTGCCGAAGAAGGTCGCTATTGCGAGATGTCTGAGCGCCGGGCCAAGGCCTTCGGTGAGATCGGGCGGAGTAAGAGTCGTGACGACCATGCGGAGTTGCTCGACGGCGGTCTCCAGCATTGACTGCACCCGCTCAAAGGCCGGATCCTCCGAGAGCTGCTGACTTCGCCACACATCCAGTTGCAGCATTGCCGCCACCACCATCTGCAGCGGATCGTCGTGGAGAGCCTCAGCCAGATTGAGACGCTCGCGAGATTCAGTCTGATCCAGTTGAACAATGAGATTCTGCTGATCTGCCCTCACTTCTTGGAGTTGATCTCCCAGGCGTGCGCGAAGCTCTCCCATCTGGTCGATTGCAACCCGCGCGGAATCGAGTTCGGCAAAGGCTCCGAGACGGTCGGCCATCAATTGGGCGAGATCGATCTCAAAGGCGTCGAAGTCTGGCTCATGCGCTGCTCTTGCCACGCTGAGAACTCCATAGACGCGACCTCGATGGCGAATGGGAGCCGCGAGGTAGCGCATGCCTGTGTGCCAGGCCAGCGGATCCTCGGTCCTATCCTCACTACGCCCTCTAAGGCAGGTCTGGGTGCGGATGGCCTCCTTGAACACTGGAGGCAGAGAATCAACGGTGTCAAAGTTGGATCGAGTCCAGTGGCTCAGGTCAGTTGTGCGAGCCCCTTCTGCCTGACCCACCAGCGATCGCTCGATCAACTGACCGTCAGGACTGAACAGTCGCAAACCGCAGCCATACCCAAACGCGGTCAGTGCCAGTTCATAGGTGGCCAGCGCAGCGTCTTCCATGGACTGTGCAGTTGTGGCCAGGACTCCGCCCACTCGTCGCAACAGCTGCTCGCGCTGATGGGCTGCATCGACGCGGGCACGATCTGTCTCCGAACGAATGCGGTGTACCTCAGTCAGATCAACGTGAGTGGACTGCACGCGCACGATTGCACCGTCGGAGTCCAAACTGACATCCCACGTCCCACGCAGGTGACGAACCTCCTTGGTGAATCCATGCGCAATGCTGTAGTCCAGACTGCCTCGCCCACCCGTCTGCCGCAGGCTCTTCCAGAGTGCTTCGGCGTGTGGGCGATCCGCCGGGAGCATGAGTTCTTTCAGCTTCTTGTTGGTGTCCGTCAGGCTCTCCAAGCCCCATATCGCAAGGAGGCGCTCATCGGTGGTCCATCCGGATCGCCGTTCGAAGATGCCGCTGCCAAAATCGATGAGCTTGCGTACTTGGCCCAGTTCGAACTCAAGGTTCTCCACATGCGAGATATCAACCGAAACTGACATCGCAGCCACGATCTGACCCACCGGGTCAGAAAAGGGCAGGATCGAGACGTGATATCGCCCGCCACCAAGAGGGCTGTCGTACACCAACTCAGAAGTTTCACCTTGAAACGCAGCTCGGTAGGCCCCGATGAAGAGTTCAAGGGAATCTGCCGGCATCACATCGGTCAGCAATTGCCCGGTCAAACTGACGCTTTCGTAGCCGTCGGTGCGCAGTTGGCGACCTCCAGCGAACAGCACTCGCAATTGTGGATCGACCAACAGCAGGGAAATGGGCAAAGGATGGATGAGCAGCGGAACAATGGGGTCCAATGCGAACGCAGGGGGAGGAGACATTCACACACCGTCCCTCAAGCCTTTGCCATGAATCGCGTTCCGAGATTCGCAAGAGCTGGGGCTGGGTACAGATGCGAAAGCGGTGAGTCATCTTCAGTATGCGCTCTGTCCACGAATAAGCAAGCAAGTCATGTGAGTGCACAATTTTCACTCCGATCAATTGCCCTGGAACTTCACGCCTTTGCACCAGCGAGGATCGCATCCACAACCGGTGAATCAGGGTCGCCGTCTCCAGCGTTTGCACTCAGGGTGTGGGCATCGAGAACAGTCTCGATCCGCACCTGGGAGGTTTCATGCACGACATCACACTGACCGTTGTAGGCAATGTTGTCAGCGATGTTTCGCTGCGGTTCAGTGCCGCCGGCGATCCAGTCGCATCCTTTCGCATTGCGTGCACACCCCGACGATTCGATCGAGCAACTGATCGTTGGGTCGATAGCGACACCCACTATTTCGGTGTCTCGTGCTGGCGAGACATGGCTCAGAACATCGTGCAGTCGGTGACCAAGGGCATGCCGATCGTCGTGCACGGGCGGCTGCGTTCCAGGGAGGTGGAGCGACCCTGCGGTGAGTCCTCGCATCGGATTCGCTATCAGGACATTGAAGCCAGGTCCGTTGGTCCGGATCTGGCTCGAGGCATCGCCACGTTCAGTCGAGTCAAGAGGCAGGCAGTGGTGGAGAGCGAAGAGCGACTCATTGCTGATCTGCAGGGGGCTGAACTTGCCATTGCAGAACTTGACGAGGTTCCGGAAGGCATCGATCCTGAGACCGGCGAGATCCTCGAGGAGTTCGAGCGGCTCGGCGCTGATCAGATGAACGGTGTGCCAGTGGGCGCCTAGCGCCTCAGCCCTTGAACTCGGCCATGGGTTCTGGCCGTTAGGCTGGCGCATATGGCCGAGTTCATCTATACCCTCAGCAAGGCCCGCAAAGCGCACGGCGACAAGGTTGTGCTTGACAATGTGACCCTGTCCTTCCTCCCCGGAGCCAAAATCGGAGTGGTCGGCCCGAATGGCGCCGGCAAGTCCAGTCTGCTGAAGATCATGGCGGGCCTTGATGACGTCTCCAACGGCGAAGCGATGCTGATGGAAGGCTTCACAGTCGGCTTTCTACAGCAGGAGCCCAAGCTTGATGAGACCAAGAATGTGCTGGAGAACGTCCAGGATGGCGTCTCTGAAATCAAGGCGATGGTCGACCGATTCAACGAGATTTCCGTTGAGCTCGCCGCGCCAGATGCTGACTACGACGTACTGCTGGCCGAAATGGGCAAACTCCAAGAGGCCATCGATCACAAGAACGCGTGGGATCTGGACGCTCAGTTGGAACAGGCGATGGATGCCCTGCGATGCCCGCCGAGCGATGCAGAGACCAGCGTGCTTTCCGGCGGCGAGAAGCGCCGCGTTGCGCTCTGCCAGCTGCTGCTTCGCCAGCCCGATCTCCTGTTGCTCGACGAGCCCACCAACCACCT
>JAUSQD010000039.1 GCA_030652695.1 Actinomycetota bacterium | reverse complement strand
GCCTGCTGTTCCTGGGCTCCTCTTGCATCTATCCACGTCACGCAAGCCAACCGATCAGTGAGTCATCGTTGATGACGGGACCACTTGAGCCCACAAATCAGGCCTACGCCATGGCGAAGATCGCTGGCATCTACTACATCGAAGCTCACCGCACGCAGTACGGACGTCACTGGATTTCAGCCATGCCCACCAATCTCTATGGGCCAGGCGACAATTTCGATCTTGAGACTTCACATGTGCTGCCCGCATTCATCCATCGCTTCCATGACGCAAAGATCTCGGGTGCTCCGTCAGTAACGGTCTGGGGTACTGGCTCCCCACGCCGAGAGTTCCTGCACGTGGACGACCTTGCAGATGCCTGCCTGCTGCTCTTGGACAACTACGACTCACCGGAGACCATCAACGTGGGCCTCGGCGATGACATGCCGATTCGTGAACTGGCCGAAACAGTCGCGTCGGTCGTCGGATACAAGGGCACGATCGAGTGGGACTCATCCAAGCCTGATGGCATGCCTCGCAAGTTGCTGGACACCCGACGGATCAATGAACTGGGCTGGAAGCCGCAGATCTCTCTTCGCGAGGGACTGGAGAGCACGTACGCCTGGTACCTCAACACCTACGCCTGATCCGGAGGAGCAATGGCAGGCAACGCCTCCGCAAATGCGCCAGTGCAGGTGCTGCTGGCGGGCCGCACTGCATCGCTCATCCGCCTGACGTGCAAGCCTGGATTGCGACCCGCGCTGCTTGACGTGCTGAACAACTATCTGGATCGTCTTGGCGAAGAACCTGGCACTGAGATCTTCACGTTGTCCATTGATCCCGACAATGATGATCTGGTCTGGATGTACGAGGTCTTTGCCAACGAAGATGCTCAACGCGAACATATGCAGGCACCTGCAGTTGGCGAAATGCTCCCGCTCATGCAAGAGCTGCTTGATGGTCCACCTGCGGTACTTCGCATGTCGCCCTTGCGATTGTCGCTGCAGGAAACTGTGCTCAGCGACGAGTTCGAGCTCTAGGAGAAGGGCGGCCGATCATCCAGCTTCATGCTGGCCCTGCCTGCCGTGCGCCACACCCGCGCTGTTGCATCGCGGTCTTCCTCGGTCACCAGATTGCCCATCACACGCAAGGCGATCGTCATCAGCGCAGCGGAGCGCATGCCAACCGGCCCCATCGTCTTGATGAAGCCTGGAACCGTCAGAAGGCCTGCAAGACGTCGGGCGATTGAGAACGCCGTGCCGTAGCGAATGCTCAGCTCTCCTGGCCACACGAGTGAGTAGTCCACGGCAGAGGAGTCCTTGGTGTCGATCAGGATGTGCGCAGCGAGATTGCCTGTCTCCAAGCCATAGTCAATGCCCTCGCCGTTCAGCGGATTCACACAACCAGCCGCATCACCGATGAGCATCCAGTTGCTGCCGGCGATGTTGCTCACTGCACCACCCATCGGCAGAAGCGCCGATGAGAACAACTGCAGCTCACCGTCAAGCGCCCACTGAGCTCGCTGCTGATCGGTGTACAACTCAGTCAACGCACGCAAGTTCACATCGGCCGGCCTCTTGGTCGTAGCCAAGGTGCCCACACCGATGTTCACTTCGCCATCGCCGAGGGGAAAGATCCAGCCATAGCCTGAGAGCACTTCATTGTGTTCCCCGCGCAGCTCCAAGTGCGAGGAGATCCACTTGTCATCTGAACGACCGCTGCGGATGTAGGCGCGGCCAGCAACCCCGTATGCCGTGTCCTTGTGCCACTCACGGCCAAGCCGACGCCCCAACTGCGATTTGGCTCCATCAGCAACGACCAGTCTCTTGCATCGCACTACGCGGTTGACCTTCTTGCCTTCCACCACACACGTGAAGGTGACCGCCGCCACGCGGCCCCTATCAAATTCAACGTCGACCGCGCGATGCCCATCTAGCGGGATCGCGCCGGCGGATAGTGCGACCTCGCGAATACGCGCATCCAACTCAGTGCGCGGAACGGCAGACCCGTAGTTGGGAAGGGAGCCTCCGGGCCACGGCAACATGAGAGTTTGACCAAATCCAGCAGCACGCAGACCCAGATTTCGAGGCTGGCCCTGGAGCCATTCGCCCAACCCCAATGAAGTCAGCTCATGAATTGCCCGGGGAGTGAGCCCGTCACCACAGGTCTTGTCGCGAGGAAACACCTGAGCATCCGCAAGCACGACATCAAGTCCCCCTCGCGATGCCCAAGCCGCTGCTGCAGCACCCGCCGGACCGGCACCAATGACGAGAACATCGGTCTCGGTGGGCAATGCGGGCATTGCATGATTCTCGCGCAGGTGCCACGACCTCCATGCTGCGGGTTGAATCCGTTGGTTCTGCTCATCGTTACGGTGCAGCCATGCGCAGCACCGTCGCCTTCGCGCTTGCTGGCGTACTCGCTGCCAGTTGTGCTGCCTTTGCCGCACCCGCAGAGGCAAGGACGCAATTGACAATGACCGTGCTGAATTCACTGCCAGTCGCACCGGAGCACACTTCTGGCTATGAACGATCGATGTTCAGGCACTGGACCAGCGAGCAGGGCTGCACGACGCGGCAACTAGTGCTCATTCGCCAGCGGACTGCGGGCACCATCGATGGCTGCACTGTTGTGGAAGGCCAATGGTTTTCCCACTACGACGCAGTGGTGTCATTCAGCGCTCGAGCACTGGATATTGATCATCAAGTACCACTGAAAGAGGCTTGGGACTCAGGAGCCTGGCGATGGACTTCTGAAGAGCGCGAAGGCTTTGCCAATGATCTTGGCTATGCCAATTCCCTCAATGCAGTGAGTGCGAGTTCAAATCGATCCAAGGGCGAGAAGGATCCAGCGGAATGGATGCCACCTAGGTCTGGCGATCATTGTCGCTACGCCAAGGCCTGGATCGGTGTGAAGTTTCGATGGCGATTGGCCATTGACTCACAGGAGAAGATCGCACTGAGAGGCGTGCTTGCGACATGCCCAGCGAGAATGGAGCTTCCGCCACTGGCAGCGGCGTGACCTGCGGCTCTATACGACGACGCAGACGCCAAGCACCAAGCCAGGCACGTTCAGGAAGTCCACCTTGAGCAGGAGTTCTGGATCATCCACACAGCTGACGAAATGCTCAGACGGACTGCCTGCCACGATCGGCCAGCGCCTGAGATCTCCTCCGAGTCCCAGGCCGACCGCCTTTGAAGCCGCTTCCTTGGCAACGACAGCGCTGAGCAAGGTCATTTGCTCCTGTGCAACCAGCGCAGTCTCGGTATCGGTGAGCACTCGGGCAACAACAGTGGCCTGACGATCCACCCGTTCGACATCGACGCCGACAGATTCGGTGCCAGACACCGCGGCCACCATCACGCCGGGCGCATGAGCAAGTGACACCACTGGCAGTTCCAATGCCCGATCAACTGCCCATGTCGCCTGCGGGGCGCCGGCCTCGGTTCGCGCGATGATCAGTTCCTTGGCATCGATCTTCATGCTGTGCATTTCCTGCATCCAGGCACAGACGGCCTCTTTCAGGGCGATTCGGCCAAATAGCCACTCCATGCGCCGGGTGTGCTTGGCCTGCATTGACTCCCAACTCGCCAACTCTGAAGCCGTGAGCCACTGGGCACCCCGCTGCTGCAGCATTTCCTCGGGATAGGCCTTGACTTCATCCACGACGGTGACATGCACTCGGGCAAATGGCTCAACTACGCACACGTAGGTTGCCATTCGCGAAGAGTACGGCGTTCCCCTATACAGGGCGGGCGAATGACTGCACTTTGGTCCTCTGCACCGCAAAGCAGGGCGAGCTTCGATACCTTCGGCAGTCGCTGAACATCGAATTGGGGCACACATGAAGGTTTGGTTCATCACCGGAACATCGCGCGGATTCGGCCATGTCTGGACTCGGGCCGCACTCCAACGAGGTGACAAGGTCGTCGCGACCGCCCGTGATCTCGCTCCATTGCAGCCACTGGTTGAGCAATTCGGCGATGCGATTCTGCCTCTGCAGCTCGATGTCGCAGACAAGGACGCGGTCTTTGCCACCGTCGCAGCGGCGCATGCACATTTCGGACAGCTTGACGTCGTGGTGAACAACGCGGGATTTGGCCACATTGGCTATGTCGAGGAACTCACAGAGACTGAGATTCGTGCGCAGTTCGACACCAATGTGTTTGGCGTGATCTGGGTGACCCAGGCAGCGCTGCCATTCCTGCGCGCCCAAGGCTCAGGCCACTTGATCCAGGTCAGCAGCGCAAGCGGATTGACCGCTGCTGGCGGCATGGGCTTGTACAGCGCATCCAAATGGGCCCTTGAGGGTCTTTCAGAAGCCCTGGCACAGGAGGTGCGCAAGTTCGGCATCAGCGTGACCCTGATCGAGCCCGGCGGATATGACACTGGTTTCGGCACAGCCGGTCGACGGACTTCAGAGATGCACCCGGACTACATCGCATCGCACGAGAAGCTGGCCAAGCTCTTCGGCACGTCTGCTGGCTCTGATGCCAACGACAGCATCTCGGCGCTGTTTGCGGTGGTCGATGCAGAGAAGCCGCCAGTGCGCTTGCTGCTCGGCAATCAGGCAGTCGACATCGTGACTGGCGCATACGAGCGTCGACTCAATGACTGGAAGGTCTGGGAGGAAGTCTCCCGCTCCGCGGGCTAAGCCAGCCTGTTTTGCCACGCCATTGAAGTAGGCCATGCTGGTCATGTGAGTGGGCGCTTGGTCATCATGGGTTCCGGTGAGAACGCCCCAGGCATGGTGAAACTGCATCGAGCACTGTTCCAAGCTGTTGATGATGGCTCAAAGATGATGCTTGATACGCCATTTGGATTTCAGGTCAACGCTGACGACCTCGCTTCGAAGTACCAGCAGTACTTCGAAGAATCCGTGGGCCAGGCGATCGAGATCGGCAAATGGCGTCGCAATGATGATCCCGTACTGGAGCGAGAACGCACCCTTGCGCTGATCAATCGCTCAGATTGGGTGTTCGCGGGCCCCGGCAGCCCGTCCTACGCACTTCATCATTGGCGTGACACTCCAATTCCGGGCGCGCTTGAGCAAGTGCTGGCGCGCAACGGAACTCTGGTCATTGGCAGCGCTGCTGCAGCAACAATCGGCAGCCATGCGATCCCGGTGTACGAGATCTACAAGGTAGGCCTGGACCCATACTGGCTGGACGGACTCAACCTGCTTGGTGCAGCCACCGGTATTCAAGCGGTCGTTGTCCCACATTTCGACAATCGCGAGGGCGGGCGGCACGACACCAGTTGCTGCTACATCGGACTGGCACGGCTGAAGTCTCTGGAGGCGCTCTTGCCGGCGGGCGTTGGCGTGATGGGCGTCGACGAGCACACAGCAGTGGTCTTGGACCTCGTCAGCAATGACGTGTCGATTCATGGTCCAGGCGGACTCACGTTGCGCAACGGTGAAGACTTTGAATTCATCGCTGCTGGCAGCACGACGACCCTTGTGCACCTGCGCGATTTCTTCCATTCGTCGGTGGCCGCTTCTCCGGCCGAAGTGGCGATCGTGCAAGAGGATTTCACGAAGAGTTTTACCTCGATGCTCGCTGATGGTGATACCGATGGGGCCGCTGCCATCGCCCTTGACGTGGAGTCACAGCTGTTCAACACCTCATCGGTGGAAGCACATGAGTCTCTGCGATTCATGCTGGTGCAACTTGCAGATGCTGCTCGAAATGGGCTCATCGACACGCGTGATGTGCTCGAACCGCTGGTCAACATCGCACTGGAGATTCGACGTCTAGCTCGCGAGAACAAGGACTATGCAATGAGCGATTTCGTGCGTGACTCCCTGACCACAGCTCACATTGAAGTGCGCGATACCCCTGACGGCATGGTCTGGGAGCAGCTCGACAAGGAATGAGCCTTACAGAACCCGACCCACGCCACTGAAGCGCTCTCCATACCAAGGGCCAAGGAAGTCGATGATCTCCACGCCATCAGACGGGTTGGAGGCGCTGACCATCTTGCCGTTGCCGATGTAGATCGCCACATGATGTGCGCCCTGTCCGAAGTAGAACACCAGGTCACCTGGTCGAATGTCGCTGACTGGCACTCGTCTGGTCTGGTCCCATTGGGTGTAACTGAGCGCTGTGAGTCCCACTCCTGCCTTGCCCCAGGCTGCGGCCGTCAGCTTCGAGCAGTCCCAGGTGCTCGGCGGATCCGCGCTGAATGAGTAGCGGTCCCCTACCTGGGAAAGCGCATAGTTCACCGCGGTCTGACCCCGGTCCCCACCGACGAAGCCACCATCGCCATCGCCGTTGAAATCCGAAGATGCATTGGGCTCGTCATTGCCCCCCTGATTCGGACGGGAATCCTGCGCCTCCTGCAGGGCACGAGCCGCCGCAACATCACGTGCGCGTTCATCCTGTTCAATTTGAGCCAAGCGCTGACGATCGGCCTCTTCCAGATCCGCAAGCACGGCCTGTGCCTGGTCGACCCGAGCGTCAGTCTCTGCCTGAGCCTTCGCCAATTCATCGCGCACACTCCGCGCGACAGTCTCCTGATCGGCGATCTC
Source organism: Actinomycetota bacterium (assembly GCA_030652695.1). Classification (GTDB taxonomy): domain Bacteria; phylum Actinomycetota; class Actinomycetes; order S36-B12; family S36-B12; genus UBA11398. The sequence continues at coordinate 14,766 of JAUSQD010000039.1, read as the reverse complement.
CGCTTGGGTCTGCGCAACGCGCAGACCAGCAGTCTGCGCTCGTCGCATCTGCGTGACCTGCCTCTGCTGGAGATTGCCGATGACGGCGGCCTGATTGAGAAAGGCTGTTGGATCATCAGCCATGAGAATCTGCAAGGTGGAGTCCAATCCACCACTCATATAGGCATCGCGAGCCAGACTTTCCACATTGGCTGATGCTGCGCGATAGGCAGCCAGCTCACGATCAGCGCGCCGCTTGATTGCACTCAGGTTCTTGGAGATCCCGGCCAGGCGCAACTGGGCAGCGCCGGCCCGCTCGCCCGCTGCAGCAGCACTCATCTGAAGGTCGCGCACCTGTGCGCGCACCTGCTGAAGCCTGGGATCAGGTGCGGCGAAGGAGGAAGGCAGGCCCGACAATGTCAGTGAAATGACCACCGTGAGCGCGCAAATCAGCGCCGATCGCCGTGTGTGCATCGATCCATCATGCCTCGCGCAGTCAAATTCGGACTGATCGATGTCACCGGTGCGGCGCGCGCGGGACTCATTTGCCCACGATGAATCCAGCTGTTGGTGCGCGAGGGGGGAGTTGAACCCCCACACCCTTTCGGGCACACGGACCTGAACCGTGCGCGTCTGCCTATTCCGCCACTCGCGCGTACCTTGCTTTGAAGCAAGCAGAGCGTACAGGGTGCAGGGGAGCACTAATCTCGGCATCCAGAGCCCGCTGGGCCTATCTCCCCAAGGAGCACAGTGTCTGATCCCACACGTATGACCGTCACTCGCGTGATTCCTGCTTCTGCGGAGGTCATTTTCGCCCTTGTCACCTTGCCCTCAGGACATGTGGCGATGGATGGCTCCGGGATGCTGATTGCTGCTCCAGATGACAAGCCATTGACGGCTGTCGGCGATAGCTTCGTGATCAATATGGATCGCGAGCCACTTGGCGATGTTCCTGAAATGGGCAAGTACGACGTACTGAACACTGTGCTTGCGATCGAGCCCAACCGACTACTGGAATGGAGCGTCGGATCGGTAGGGCGTCCCCCATTTGGGCACTTCTATGGCATTTCCCTGAAGCCCATCAGCGACTCTGAGACTGAAGTCGCCAACTACGTGGACTGGTCGGGCATTCCTGAAAAGTATCGCCACCGCGTGACCTTTCCCGTCGTGCCCGAGCACATGATGCAGGCCAGCCTGGTGCGTTTGGAGGAGGCAGTGCTTTCAGCCTGAGAGCAGCCGATTGCCTCACATGAGAGTGCGACTGAGCGCAAGGTCGCGCCTCAGGGTTTCCACAAGTGCGCGAGGTACCATGCAAGGAATTCTGTCAATCGAACGAGGTGCGTGTGGGGCTGCTAGCTCGGTTTGAGGATTCCCTCGACCGGATGGTCAATGGGGCGTTCGCGCGTGCATTCAAAGCCGAGGTTCAACCGGTTGAGATCGCATCGGCGCTGCAGCGCGAACTTGATGATCGCGCAGCGATCATGGACAGAAATCGCACTGTCGTCCCCAATGTGTTCAACATTGAACTCTCCAACCACGACTACACCAGGCTCGCGGTTTTTCGTGACGCGCTTCAAGATGAGCTGACCACCTTGGTCAAGGGCTATGCAGCCGAGCAGCGCTACACCTTGCTGGGTGGCGTGCAGGTCACGATTTCCCAGGATGAAGAGCTGGAGACCGGCATCTTCCGTGTGCGCAGTGAGGCTCGAGCAGAAGTCGCAGCTCAGAGCGGCAGTGCAGATCTGGACAGCACCGCTGGCGCAGCTCTTGGTGGCCAGCCGCGCTTGGAAGTCGGCAGAACCGCCTATCCGCTGGTTCGTGCCGTGACCCGCATCGGGCGCGGCGCGGATGTCGACATTCGCGTTGATGACCCCGGAGTTTCTCGGCACCACTGCGAAATCGTCATGGGTTCACCGCTGCGCGTGCGTGATCTCAATTCGACCAATGGCACGACTGTGGGTGGTCAGCGCATCACTGAGCTTGAGCTCAGCGAGGGCACCGCGATTCAGGTGGGATCAACCACCCTCGTATTCCGGAGTCTGTGAGCCGTGTCCGAGCTCGGACTCACCCTGGCAAGGCTTGCCTTCCTGGGACTCATGTGGCTTTTTGTGCTTGCCACGGTGCTCGTGCTTCGGCGCGATCTCAAGCAGCCGGCTGAGGCTCGGCCCATCGCCCTTGGGCGCACCCCGCGACCGCCTCGGCAGCCCAAGGTGCCAAAGAACAAGGCAGCCAAAGTGCGTGGCTCGAAGTTGATCGTGACTGACGGAGCGCTGAGTGGCACGGTGATTCCGCTTGGCACCGCAGACGTCACCATCGGCCGCGCACCTGATTCAACTGTTGTCGTTGAAGATGACTACGCCTCCAGTCGCCACACTCGCGTCTTTGTCGTGGATGGAGTCTGGATGGTTGAAGATCTGGGCTCGACCAATGGCACCTGGATCGACCGCACTCGCATCACCAACGCAACCGCATTGCCCGTTGGGGTGCCACTGCGCGTTGGCCGCACTACTTTGCAACTGCAGAAATAGCCGAGCAGCTCATGCAACTTCGCTACGCCGCCAGATCCGATGTCGGTCTTGTGCGTGCCGGAAATGAAGATTCCGGCTACGCCGGCCCAAGTTTGCTCGTCATCGCCGACGGCATGGGCGGCCATGCGGCGGGTGAACTCGCCTCGGCCACGGCCGTAGCCATTCTGGCTGAACTCGACGCCGCACCTCCTGCTGACCCGGTCACCGCACTTGCCGATGCGGTGGATCGCATCGGCAGTTCCATCGTGGAACTGGTGCAGGCAGACACCGAAGTCGAGGGCATGGGCACCACGGTCACCGCGCTGTACTGGCTCGGAGTTCGCCTGGCAATTGTGCATGTCGGTGACTCCCGCGCCTATCTTCTTCGCGACGGCGAGTTGAGTCAGCTGACCCATGACCACACCTACGTGCAAACACTGGTCGATGCGGGGCGCATCTCTGAAGAGGAAGCTGCCACGCATCCACGACGTTCACTGCTGATGCGGGCACTCGACGGAGTCAATCCTGTTGAAGCGGATCTCTCGGTTCGCGAGGCTCGCCCTGGCGATCGATATCTTCTGTGCACTGACGGGCTGTCTGGTGTCATGAGCAACGATGAAATTGGGCTGTTGCTCGCTGAGGGTGAGCCCACCGGTTGCGTCACCAGACTTGTTGACCGAGCACTTGAATACGGGGCGCCCGACAACGTCACGGTGGTCGTAGCCGATGTCATCGACTACGACCTGGACATCGCCGACTCCACGATCTTGCCGGTCGTCGTCGGAGCAGCCGGCGAGCTGCGGGTGCGCGAACGCCTGCCACATGTGGAGTTTCCGCTCGATGCCGAACCTGATCCGCAGAACGTGGCGATGGCGCGCGAGAGAGCCGAAGCCGCTACTCCCGAAAGCGCACTGAAGGTCCGCAAGCGCGAAGTGCGTCGTCGTCGTGGAATGCAATGGACGCTGAGCATTCTGGTGATCCTGGCAGTGCTTGCTGTCGGCATATTCGCTGGCCGCTCCTGGCTGCAGCATCAGTGGTATGTGAGCGTGTACGGCAATCCTGGCACCGGAACCGTGGCCGTCTACAACGGGATTCCAGGGTCGGCTCTTGGCTTTTCACTGTCTCGGCTGACCACTGACAGCCAGATTCCGGTGGGCACCCTCCCACTGTTTGATCAGGAACTGGTGAGCAAGGGGATCCCAGCGGAGGACGAGAACGATGCGGCACGCATCACCAATGAGCTCGCACAGAGATCGGCTGAATGCCAATCCGAAGTACCCGCAGCCGGCTGCCCAGGGACACCCAACTGATGGCCTTCCAGAACGTGCCCACTCGGCAGCCCAATCGCCGCACCACCGAGCTGCTGCTGATCATTGGCGCATGGGTGCTCGGTGTCGCAGCCGCCGTGCAGATTGGCTGGGCCACTGGTGAGGGCATGACCGTTCCGATGTGGATCACCGTGACCATCATCGGAGTGCTGGCGATTGCCATGCATGTCGTCGTGCGCATTCGAGCCAGTTACGCCGATCCGATCCTGTTGCCCGTGGCAACCCTGCTCACGGTGCTTGGGCTTGTGATGATCTATCGCATTGACGTTGCGGCCTCCCTGCGAGCGGAGCGCAATAACGCTCCACCACCAACCCCTGACGTGTATGCCCAACTCACCTGGTTCGCGGTCGCGGTCCTGTTGTTTGTCGCCACCATCATTCTGGTTTCTGATCACCGTCGACTTCAGCGCTTCACGTTCACCTTCGGGCTTCTTGGACTGGTGGCCTTGGTATTGCCACTGGTGCCAGTGATCGGCAACACGGTGAATGGGGCCACTCTTTGGGTTCGCGTCTTTGGCCTGTCCTTCCAGCCAGCAGAGGCGGCCAAGATCCTGCTGACGATCTTCTTTGCCGGATATCTGGTGACCAAGAGAGATTCACTTGCTCTGGTCCGCACCAAGATCTTCGGCATCGGCTTTCCGCGCCCCAAGGATCTCGGTCCGATTCTGGTGGCCTGGCTGGTCTCAGTCGCGGTGCTGGTGTTCGAGCATGATCTCGGCACGTCGCTGCTGTTCTTCGGCCTGTTCGTCTTCATGCTCTACATCGCAACGCAACGCCGATCCTGGTTGATTCTGGGCGGAACACTTTTTGTGCTCGGAGCGACCGCGGCGTACTTTGCCTTCGCGCATGTCCGCATTCGCGTAGACATCTGGTGGGATCCCTGGGGAGATCCCAACAACACCGGCTACCAGCTCGTGCAGTCGCTCTATGGCCTGGCCAGCGGCGGCATGTTTGGCAGCGGTCTTGGTCAGGGCTACCCGGATTTTGTTCCCTTTGCCAACACCGACTTCATCGTCGCCGCCCTCGGCGAGGAGCTCGGCTTGACGGGGCTTTGCGCATTGCTGCTGCTCTATGGCGTTCTGGTTGAGCGGGGCATCCGCACCGCAATTGCCGTGCGGGATTCATTCGGTCAGCTGCTTGCTGTGGGTCTGTCACTCACCTTGGCCCTGCAGGTGTTCGTCATCATCGGCGGAGTCACCCGCTTGATTCCCCTGACCGGACTCACGACCCCGTTCCTGTCGTACGGTGGCTCATCACTGGTGGCCAACTGGGTGATCATCGCCTTGCTCATTCGCATTTCTGATCGCGCCCGACGACCTGATGTCTACGTGCCAAGCGTCGATGAGGCGCTGACACAGGTGGTGCGCAAGGTATGAACCGGCCAATTCGCCGGGTGAGTGCAGTCCTTGCCCTCCTGTTGCTCGCTCTCATTGCCAACATCACGATCATTCAGGTCTTTCGTGCGCCCGACTACCGCGATCGACCTGGCAATCAACGACAACTCCTGGCTCAGTACGACCGCGAGCGAGGTCCGATTCTCGTTGCCGCTGATCCGGCCGCCCGGTCGATTGAGACTGGCGACACCTTGCGCTACAAGCGGGTCTACTCAAACGGTCCGCTCTACGCACCGGTCACCGGCTTCTATTCACTGGTGTACGGCGCCACTGGTCTGGAGAGAACAGAGAACCGAATCCTCAACGGCAGTTCAGACCTGCTGTTCGTGGATCGCACCAAGCAACTGTTTGCCGGTCGCCAGATTCAAGGCGGGGCGGTGAGCACCACGATCAATGACCGTGCCCAGCAGGCAGCATTCAGGGGACTTGGTGCCAAGACCGGAGCTGTGGTCGCCATTGAGCCATCAACTGGGCGAATCCTGGCCTCAGTCCAGTCGCCTTCCTTTGATCCCAATCTGCTGTCTTCACACAACCCAGCTGAGATTCGCGCGTACTACGAGAAGTTGAGCGCTGATCCCAAGAAGCCGCTGCTGAATCGTCCACTAGTCGGGCTGAATCCGCCCGGATCCACCTTCAAGCTCGTCGTCACTGCCGCAGCACTGGCATCGGGTGAGTACACCGCGGAAACGCTGCTTCCCGGACCAAAGACCTACACATTGCCGAACTCCACAAAAGAACTGAACAACTGGACCGGGAAGGCTTGCAGTGCCAGCGGCATGATTTCCCTCAAGGATGCATTGGCGATCTCATGCAACACGGCATTTGCCTGGCTCGGCAATCAACTCGGAGCGGAGGCTCTTCGCAATCAATCAGAACTGATGGGCTTCAACACCAGCTTCCAGATTCCGCTGCGAGCGGCCCGCTCAACATTCCCTGAAGACCCAGACGCTCCACAGACTGCGCTGAGTTCGATCGGCCAATTCGAGGTGCGCGCAACCGCACTGCAGATGGCAATGGTCGCAGCGGCGATCGGCAACAAGGGCGTGACGATGAACCCCTATCTGGTTCAGGAGATCCGAGGTCCTGATCTGTCCATCCTGCAGACCACCCTTCCCTCTGTGTTCAAGCAGGCGATGACACCGGCGCACGCAGCGTCGGAAACAGACATGATGGTCAACGTCGTCAACAACGGCACCGGCTCCAATGCGCGCATTCCTGGAGTTGCCGTTGCTGGCAAAACAGGGACAGCGCAAACCGGCAACGAACGACCATCGATTGCATGGTTCGTGGCCTTTGCTCCGGCCAATAATCCGCAGGTCGCCGTGGCGGTCATGATCGAGGAAGCCGGCACATCGGAAATCAGTGGCAATGGTCTTGCCGCACCGATTGCCAAGAGGGTCATCGAAGCGGTGCTGCTGGATTCCAAGACCAACCTGAGATAGTTGGTCACTAGGCAATGGAGGAAGTGTGAGCGACGTGCGCATGCTTGGTGATCGCTATGAAATTGGCGAGGTCATCGGGCGTGGAGGCATGGCCGAGGTGCATGAGGCTCACGATGTGCGACTCGGACGCCGAGTTGCCATCAAGATCCTGCGCCCCGATCTTGCCCGTGATCCCGACTTTCAGGTGCGCTTTCGCCGCGAGGCCCAATCCGCTGCTGCCCTGAACCATCCGAACATCGTCGCGGTCTACGACACGGGCGAGGATCGACTCGATGGCACTGAAGGTGGGCCTCAGGTCGTCGTGCCGTACATCGTGATGGAGTTCGTTGATGGCATGACCCTGCGTCAACTGCTCTCAGCTGGGCGACGGCTGTTGCCAGAGCGCGCGCTGGAGATTGCATCGGGCGTGCTTTCGGCTCTGGACTACGCGCACCGACATGGCATCGTGCACCGCGACATCAAGCCTGCAAACGTCATGCTCACACGCCAGGGCGACGTGAAAGTGATGGACTTCGGCATTGCACGAGTCATCAACGAGGCTGGCATCAGCATCACGGCCACCTCAGCTGTGATGGGCACCGCGCAATACCTGTCGCCTGAGCAGGCGCGCGGTGAGGTGGTCGATGCCCGCAGCGATCTGTACTCAGCCGGCGTGCTGCTGTATGAACTGTTGACTGGACGACCACCATTCATTGGCGAGTCAGCGGTTTCCATTGCCCATCAGCATGTCTCTGAGATGCCCACACCACCGTCACAGATCGACAATGGCGTCTCACCGGAGATCGATCTCATCGTGCTTGCCGCTTTGGCCAAGCGCACAGACGAGCGCTACCAAACTGCTGGTGAGTTTCGAGCCGATGTTGAACGGGTGATTCAAGGCGGCCCGATGACCGCAGCAATCCCCACGATGATGGTCAGCGAACACACACAGATGCTTTCGCCCGTCGAGGCTTCGGGCAGTGCGGCCTACGCGCGGTACCAACAGAATCAACGCCGAGGCAGAGGTGGTGCGTTCTGGGCGATTGCCATTGTGGCAATCATTGGTGCTCTTGCTGCCGCTGCCTTCTTCATCTTCCCGCTGCTTGGTGGCACCAGTGCCAACAAGGTCACCGTGCCCAACCTTGAAGGCCTGACAGTGGAGAACGCGCAGTCGCTCCTGCGTTCCTCCAACCTCATTCTGGGTGGACAGACCACTGAGGTATCTGACCGTCCTGACGGGCGGATCATTGCGCAGCTCCCGGCCTCGGGTGAATCCCTTGAGGAGGGTCAAGCAGTCAACGTCACCGTGAGCAGTGGCAAGGAACAGGCAACCGTGCCTCAACTGGTTGGTCTGACTTCGATTGAGGACGTGCGCACCGCACTTGAAGACGTGGGTCTGCAACTGGGACCGGTCGGCGAGGTTGAATCAAATCAACCCGCTGGCTATGTGCTTTCGCAGGCACCGAGCGAAGGCGAGCAGTTGACGATCGGCAGCACCGTGTCGATCAAGGTTGCCTCAAGCACAGTGAAGGTTCCTGCTGTGATCGGCACCACTGAGGCGCAGGCTCGCAGCGACATTGTCCAGGCAGGCTTCGATCCACAGGTGATCTACCAAGACACCGGCGCTGACGTCGCCGGCACCGTGTTGGCGCAATCACCCAAGGGTGGGGCCAAACTGGATCGCGGATCCGTGGTCACGATCACTGTGGGCAAAGTGGGTCCGGCGCCCACACCGACGGTGATCGAAAGCCCACCGCCAATCGTTGGCTAGTGATGCACCACTGGCGCTAATCCCACGCTGTTGGCGATGGCATGGACATCGCCACACTCAGCCAGCCAGTTCGCGAGCATTCGATGACCACCTTCGGTGAGCACCGATTCCGGATGAAATTGCACGCCTTCAATTGGCATTGCCCGATGCCGCACTCCCATGATCACGCCACTGTCGGTTTGGCCGGTGATCTCCAGCTCAGCTGGCATGGTTGCCGGATCAATAGCCAAGGAGTGATACCTCGTCGCCGTGAAGGGATCCGGCAGGCCCTGCATCACACCGAGCTCGCGATGATGCACAAGTGAGACTTTGCCGTGCAGGAGCTCGGGTGCTCGCCCCACGGTCGCGCCGAAGGCAACGGCGATGGCCTGATGCCCAAGACACACGCCCAGAATCGGCAACTTGCCACCGCATTGCTGCACGATGGCAATGCACACGCCGGCATCCTCTGGTGTGCCAGGACCAGGCGAGAGCAGAACGCCGTCGTAGTCCAGCGCCTCTTGTGGAGTGACGTCGTCATTGCGGCGTACGGTGACGTCAGCACCGAGTTGCGCGAGGTACTGCACAAGGTTGAAGACGAAGGAGTCATAGTTGTCCACAACCAGGATCCGGGTCATACCTGTATCTTCTCAAGCCAAGGAGTCCGGCTCAACAGCGCCGGCTCGTTCTCAGGAAGGGTGACCACAGTGCCAGAGTCCAAGCGTCGCAAGAAGGACAACGGCTACACACCGCCTCCCAGCATGGGTGAGCGCAAGGTTGCCAGGCTTGGCTCGCCACGTTGGCTTGCTCCGTTGATGATCGGCTGCTTCCTCGTGGGCCTGATCTACATCGTGATCTTCTACGTGGCTGGTCCCCAGATTCCGATCATGCGCGACCTCAGCAACATCGTGAACATCGGCATTGGCTTTGGCTTCATCATCGTTGGCTTCTTTTTGTCCACGAAGTGGCAGTAGCGCCTCACATCACGACTTACACGCCTGTAATTCTCCACAGCTGTGGATAAGCCTGTGGGTAACTAAGTCTGGAGTCCTGGCACGAACGGGACGAGCATGTCTTGAACCTGCCAGGTGCGCACCATCGTGGCGATGATGAGGAAACCCAGCACTCCAATGCACCCCAGGCTCTGCCAGAGCAGCTGATTGCCCTTCGGAGCGAAGACAAAGATCGCAGCGACCACCGCGCCCACCACCAGGCCTCCGATATGGGCCCTCCAGTCAACATTGGGCTGGATGAATCCAAATGCCAGGTTGATCGCCAGCAGGACCAGCACCTGAGTGATGTCGAATCGCAGGCGTCGGCCAGCCACAACGAAGGCACCCATGAGTCCGAAGATTGCTCCACTTGCTCCAACCGAGACCGTGTTCAGATCCGAGAAGGCATAGGAGGCCACCGCTCCGCCCAGCGCCGCAAGCAGATAGAGCACCGCGAACCGAACGTGACCAAGCACGCGCTCAAGAGTTGGACCCATGACGAACAGCACGTACATGTTGAAGGCGATATGCAGGATCGAGCCGTGCAGGAAGGCGCTGGAAGCCAAGGACCAGTAGTCGCCATTGGCGGCAATGCCGATGGGCCACATGCCCCAATTTGCAGCCGACTCATCGACACCAATCGACAGTTGCAGCAGAAACACCGCCACGTTGATGCCAATGAGCCCGTACGTCAGATACGGCTTGGAGATGACGGGCGCACCCAGAGCAGTGACCACATGGACCTGCTCAGCGTTGGCCACGCACGAAGGGCATTGGAAGCCAACCGGAGCAGGGATCATGCACTCCGTGCAGATCGGCTGATCGCAATGGCCACAGCGGATATAGGTCACCCGATCCGGATGCCGATAGCACACTGGGCCGGCAGGCTCCCCTGCTGGCTCAGTCATGTTGAACTACTCGCTGGTGATCGTGACCGAGTTGATGACAATCGGCTCGAGAGGACGATCCTGCGGTCCGATCGGCGAAGAGGTGATCGAATCCACGACATCGCGTGACTCCTGATCGGCGACCTCGCCGAAGATGGTGTGCTTGAAGTTCAACCAGGTTGTGGCACCGACGGTGATGAAGAACTGCGAGCCGTTGGTGTTGGGTCCGGCGTTGGCCATCGCCAGGAGGTAGGGGCGGTCAAAGCTGAGCTCGGGATGAAACTCGTCAGCGAACTTGTAACCCGGTCCACCGGTGCCGGTGCCAAGGGGGTCGCCGCCCTGGATCATGAATCCTGGAATCACCCGGTGAAAGATCACGCCGTCATACAGCGGAGCTGAGGACTTCTCGCCTGTCTTGGGGTTGGTCCACTCGATCGAACCGTCGGCCAAACCGGTGAAGTTCTTCACCGTCTTGGGTGCGTGGTTGTCGAAGAGATTGATGCGAATGTCGCCCTTGTTGGTGTGCAAGGTGGCTGTTGAAGTCATGGATGCATGATGTCATGGGCGCTCTTCGCGCAGCAGCCCCCCGGTCAACTTTCCGGGGGGCTGCATTTGTCGCGAGATTGCGTTGCTACTTGACCTTCGGCTTGCTTGTGACTGCAGCCTTCGCAGCAGCCTGCAGGGCCTTCATTGTGCTGTCTGGAGTCACGCTGAGCGGCTTGGGCAAGGTGACGTACAGGAACTGCGAGGGGTTGGATCCGGCGGTGACTTTATTGGCCTTCGCGTCGTAGCTGAAGGAGAAGTCATTGTCATTCATGAACGCCAAGGTGGTGGCATTCTCCACCGCCATGCCTTCAATCTTCTTGGGCATTTCAGGAACGGCGGTGCTGCGGAAGATGACGGTCTTGGACGGGACCCATGAGTTCAACGTCGCATCCGTCACGGCCAGCGCTTCCAAGGAAGGCGTGGTGGCCGCGCTGTCATAGGCCGAGCCAAGGATCGACTGTCCGGCGCCCAACTTCACCTGCGCGACGATGAAGGCATTGTCGGTGCGCTCCTGCACGAGCAGGGTGTCATCGTCCAAGGCCACCATCGCCGACAGCTTCAGTTCTGTCGCTCGAGTCGTTGTTGAGTCAATGCTGTTGACCGGATCGAACTTGTAGACCCACTCGCCGATGACTGCTCCCGTTTCAGCATCCAACTTCAGGATGCGAGTCTGATAGGAGGCATCGCCCACAGCTCTCGTCGGGTTCAGCAATGGGCTCTGCAAGCCGACGTACAGATACTTCTCGTTGGGGGTCAGGGCCAGCGCTTCAAAGCCACGATTGACCTTGCGCTTGAGGAAGATTGCCGGGAGCGAGTCAACGGTGGGGTAGCTGGTGCCCACTCCCGTCCAACCCTTGGGTACCAGGCGACGCTTGATGACGCCATCAGCACCGACCTGAATGACCGAAGGCGCGTACTCATCGACCAACCAGAAGTCACCGGACTTCGTGCGAACAATCCCCTCGGTATCAAGACCATTGACGTTGTACTTGCCTGGTCCGCCGGCGACCGTAGAGGGTGGTCCGTCATAGATCGGGACATTGGGAAGCCCGGTCGTGCCCACGCCCTTTGACGACTGAATAGCCATCCGGCTGATGATCTGCGGCGTGGTGCCGTTCAACTTGAATCGCACGATCAGTGGCGAGAAATCAGCAACCGGGAAGCCGGTGGCTGCCGAGCCATCCGCGAGGGTGGTGTCATTATTGGGTCCGCGGTCAGTCACTGCCCAGTAGTCATTGACGGTGCCTGGAACCCGATACAAGTCAGAGCCCATGCCGCCGATGTTGATGCCGAAGTCCTCGGCGACTGAGTTTGGCAGTGCCGCATTCGATGCGGCTTTCAGGCCTTCGGTGGGAAAGACGTAGACGCTTAGCCCGGGTGTTACGGCAAGCACAGGGCCCAGCGACAAGCCCAAGGAGGCAGTAGCCAAACACACGATTGCGGTACGACGGATCATTGATGTCCTCACGGTTGAGTTCAGATGTGAACGTCACCTTTGTATTGGCATCAGATGAACAGTTGCGTGCTGCGGGCAACCAGGAAAACTACCGGCCGGTGAACTCTGGGCGGACCTGGCAATGCGCGTGGAAAGTGGAGGTTAGGAGACTCGAACTCCTGACTTCTGCCTTGCAAAGGCAGCGCTCTACCAACTGAGCTAAACCCCCCTGAGGACTACTTAGCGTAGATCAGGTTCCTGTGTTGGCTCTGACCAAAGATCAGCCTCATCCTGCTTCGCTAAGTACTGCTTGTAGGCGAAGTAGCCGACACCAACGATGATTCCGAGCACTAATAGTTTTTTCACGTGGGCCTAGATGGACTTGAACCATCGACCTCTTCCTTATCAGGGAAGCGCTCTAACCAAGCTGAGCTATAGGCCCGTTCCGCGCCCCAGAGCAATGAGCATTGCTCGTGGGCGCGGGGTGAAACAGTACCTGATCTCAACCAGGCAGCGCGCCCGGGCGCTAGTCGCTTGCCTCCGTGGGCTCGGCAGGTGCATCAACCACCGGATCGGTGCTCACTTCTTGGGCGTCTGCGGTCTCGTCCTCGACGATGTCCTCCGCCTCCTGACCACGCGCCACTGCGACGATGGCATCGCCATCGGCGAGGTTCATGAGACGAACTCCCATGGTGTCGCGACCTGAGGGACGAACCTGATCGACGCTGGTGCGAATCACCACACCATTGGAGGCAATTGCGAAGATCTGATCACTTGCATCACAGACCAAGGCGCCCACAAGTGAGCCGCGTTCTTCGACCAGGCGCATGGCCCGAACTCCCAGAATGCCCCGACCCTTGGGTGCCCAGTCATCAATGGCAGTGCGCTTGGCGTAGCCGCCATCGGTGATGGTGACAACGAAGGCTCCTTCTCGAGCGACGTCCATGGCCAGCAGTGAGTCCTCGCCGCGGAAGCGCATCCCAATGACACCGCTGGTGGCACGTCCCATGGGTCGCAAGGTCTCATCCTTGGAATCAAAGCGTGCTGACATGCCCTTGCGCGAGAACAGCATCAGATGATCGTTCTCTGAGACCAATTGCGCAGAGATCAGCTCGTCGTCATCAGCGAGGTTGATGGCAATGATGCCGCCCGTGCGGTTGGTGTCGTAGTCGGCGAGCTTGGTCTTCTTCACCATGCCCTTGAGCGTGGCCAGCACCAGATGCTCGCCAGCCTCGTAGTCAGCGATGGCCAGCACCTGGGCGATGGTCTCGTCGGGCTGGAATGCCAACAGATTCGCCACATGCTGTCCGCGCGCATCACGCCCGGCCTCTGGCAACTGGTAGGCCTTTGCTCGATAGACCCTGCCCTTGTTCGTGAAGAACAGCAGCCAGTGATGGGTTGTGGTGACGAACATGTGCTCCACGACATCGTCCTGGCGAAGTGCTGCACCCTTCACGCCCTTGCCGCCGCGTCGTTGCTCGCGATAAAGCTCGGCCTTGGTGCGCTTTGCATAACCACCAGAGGTGATCGTCAACACGACATCCTCAACTGCAATGAGGTCCTCGTCGGTGACATCACCGTCCCAGGCCACAAAGTCAGTGCGGCGATCATCACCAAATTTCTCGGTGATCTCCGCGAGTTCATCGGAGATGATCGAACGCTGACGAGGCTCGTTGCTGAGAATGTCGTTGTAATCAGCGATCTTTGTCATCAGGTCTTCGTATTCATCAACGATCTTCTGATGTTCAAGGGCAGCCAGACGGCGCAATTGCATGTCAAGAATTGCCGTTGCCTGAACTTCATCGATCTCCAGCAGTTCCATCAAGCCGGTGCGCGCGTCCTCAACTGTGGCCGAAGCGCGAATCAGGGCGATGACTTCATCGAGAGCATCAAGAGCCTTGAGGTAGCCGCGCAGAATATGCGCGCGTTCCTCGGCCTTGCGCAGACGGTAGCGCGTGCGTCGCTGGACGACTTCGATCTGATGAGTCACCCAATAGCGAATGAAGGCTTCCAGGGTGAGGGTGCGCGGAACACCATCAACCAAGGCCAGCATGTTGGCGCCAAAGTTGTCCTGCAGCTGAGTGTGCTTGAACAGCTGATTCAGCACGACCTGGGCAACGGCATCGCGCTTGAGTTCAAAGACCAAGCGCATGCCCGTGCGAGAACTGGAGTCATCGCGCACGTCGGAGATGCCCGTGAGCTTTCCGTCACCTACCAGCTCGGCCACGCGCAGCAGAAGATTGTCTGGATTCACCTGGTAGGGCAGCTGCGTGACGATGAGCACCTGACGACCACGTGCGTCTTCGTCGACCGTGACCACCGCGCGCATGGTGATGGAGCCTCGACCCGTGCGATAGGCATCTTCAATGCCCTTGCGCCCGACAATGAGTGCTCCGGTGGGGAAGTCGGGACCCTTGACGATCTCAAGCAGCGCGGTCATGCGCTCCTCGGTATTTGCATCGGGATTGGCGAGCACCCACTGTGCCGCGGCCGCGATCTCTCGCAGATTGTGCGGCGGGATGTTGGT
>JAUSQD010000033.1 GCA_030652695.1 Actinomycetota bacterium | reverse complement strand
ACCTGGAACTAGTCGCTTCGACCTGGAGATCGGCCCAGGGATTTCCAGAATGCCTGCGGCCGATCTACCATGGATGTGAGCTCCGGCTCATTGATCCTGCACAACTCAATATGGGGGTGACAGGTTTCGACGTTCAGATGTTTTGACTGGAGAAGCGTGTCGAGAATCAAGGTGATCTCGTTAAGAATCCTTGAAAAATATAACTGCCAATAAAACGCAGTCTGCAGACGCTTACGCCCTCGCGGCATAAGTAAATATCTGCCGTCAGCCCGATGTGTCCCCGAATCGGATGCTGACGTCGCTAGGGGACTCACCAAATGCACCGGTCACGGGTGCAGGAGGAAAGCCAAACAGTGACTGGACCGCCCGGAGTAGTGCCGCACGAAGCACCGGGGTCAAGACAGCGATAGCGCGGCTACACACGTAGAAGAACAGAAGGAGCCTGCACGGACCCGGGTTCGATTCCCGGCACCTCCACAAGTACGACGAAGCCCGCCGGAGATTTCTCCGGCGGGCTTCGTCGTCTCTTGGGCTTACCTCAGTGCAGGATGATTGGCACTCGCTCGGCGTCCTCATCGCCGATCGCATCTTCTGGTGTCCGCCGCCGCGGAAGGAATGCCACCGGGATGAATGTCAGCAGGACGAGGATAAAGGCCACCATGAAGGTGGAACCGAAGGCGTCCGCGGTGAACTCCGAGCCACTTTCAGTGACAGCAGGCGGAATGTCTTGGCCGGCAAGGGCTTCGGGGTTCATCGCCGCGACGATTGACACCTGGCTCTCGGTCATCGGCTCACCTGTGCCGGGATTCACGACCCCCGGCACGATAACCGACGCCGCCAGGAGCGTGGTGAGGATGACCGACATGACAGCTGTGCCGATCGAACCGCCGACCTGCTGCTGAATGTTGAGCAGAGTCGAGCCGCGCGCAGTCTCATGGTGGGTCAGAGTCTTCAATGCCGATGTCATCAGCGGCATCATGGACAGACCCATGCCGAGTCCCATTACAAAGAGCGCGCTGCACAGTACGAGGTAGGACGTGTCATTGGTGACTTGGGTAAAGACGCCCATGCCAATGGCGATCAAGGCCAGTCCGAACGGCACGATTCGCCCGATCGGGAACTTGTCGGCGAGGATGCCCGACAGCGGCATCGTGATCATCGCGCCAATGCCTTGAGGCGCGAGGAGCAGTCCTGCAGCAAGAGTTGTCTCGCCGCGCACCTGCAGGAAGTAGCTTGGGAAGAGCAGCCCCGCACCCATGAACGCGATGATGAACATGACAAGTGCGATCGAGGAAATCGTCAGGATGCGGTTCTTGAACAGGCGCAGGTCAATCAGTGGATGCTTCGGCTTGAAGGAGTAGAAGACGAAGCTGACAATCAGGATCAGGCCGATTGTCGCTGGCACCCATACGCGTGGGCCAAAGGATGCTGTGCCCGTTTCTGCGATGGATGAGATGCCGAAAAGGAACAGCGCCAAACCTGGTGATAGCAGGAGCATTCCGACGAAGTCGAATTTCTCTGATGGCTGCGGGTTGTCCTTGGGAAAGACTCTCAGCGCGAGAATCACCGTGATGATGCCAAGTGGCACATTGATGAGGAAGATCCAGTGCCAAGAGGCGATCTCGATCAGCCAACCGCCGAGGATCGGGCCGGCGATCGGGCCAAGGAGCATCGGAATGCCCATGACCGCCATTAGTCGACCCAGTCGCTCGGGACCGGCCGCTTGGGTGAGGATCGTCTGCCCCCTGGGCAGGAGGATTCCGCCACCAAGGCCTTGGATGACGCGGAAGGCAATGAGCATCTCGATGGAGTTCGCCGTGGCGCACAACAATGATCCGAAGGTGAACAGGATCAGACCCACGATGTAGGTGCGCTTGGTCCCGAATCGATCAGCTGCCCATCCGGTTGCCGGGATGACGGTGGCCAGCGCGAGTGTGTAGGCCGTCATCGTCCAGGCCACCGTTGCCAGCGTGGTGTTGAACACCTCGGCGAAAGTCGGCAGCGCGACACTCACGACGGTGATGTCCAGAATCGACATGATCGCGCCGAGCACGACCACACCTGCGACCTTCAGCACTGCGGAGTCAAGAGCCTCCGGATAGTCGGGCTCGATGGCTGCGGTCTGGCTCACGAATGTGCTCCGATCAGGGTTGCGGTGGGAAGAGCTGGGTCTGTCGAGAGGGCACCGGACTGCAGCACGTCGCTGATTGCGGCATGAAGAGCCAATTGCTGCGCTGCTGGCAGGCGCTGCACGAAGGCCTCGACCGCCTCATGCCGCGAATTCAAATGCATGGCGATGATCTCGCGCCCGTAGCTGGTGGCTGAGATGAGTTTGACGCGGCGGTCGCTTGCGGATTCCTCGCGAGTGACGATTCCGACCTGCACGAGCTGTTCGATATTGCGACCGGCGGCGGCCATCGAGAGCTTGGCTTGCTCGGCGAGCACATGAATGGGCAAGGGCTCGTTGGCGGTTTCCAGCAGGAAGAGGATGCGTGCTTGAGAGACCGACAGATCCAGCTCATCAATGCGCCGCATGTCCTCGAGCTGGCCTAGACAGGCAAGACCGACGACAAACTCCTCGACCACCTCCGCCAGAGAAGGCTGCAATTCATCCATGGCAAGAAGGTAACGCACATGCAACTAATGATGCAAAATCTACTATTGCGAGGCCTAGCTGGACTTCGATCAGCCTCGGAAATCGATCAGGCGCGGTAGGTGTAGTACTTGTTCAACTTCAGCCACGCCTGCGGAATGCCAGCTGCTCGCGCTGCAATGGTGCAGGAACCGTGCTTGCGCACGATGAAGACCATTGCGCCCAGCGGAGTCGACTTGATCCGGCAGCGTGAGGCACCAGATGTGACTACCCAGGAGACGGCTTGACCCGTGTTGGTAACCAGGCCTGGGTCAGCAAGTCGGTACCAGCGCTTGTAGGCCAAGGTGCTGAAACCGGGCGCTTTGGGCTGAATCGTCTGAATGCCTGCTGCCATGGCGATGGTGTTGCTCTGCGAAGTCGGGCGGTAGTTGGCATTGCCGGCTGTGGTCGCCGTGAACGCACAGGTGCCGACTCCAGCCCTGGCAGTGATCGTGGTGCCGGTGATGGTGCAAGCACCAGCGATGCCAAAAGTGACGGGAAGTCCGGAGACTGTTCGCGGGCTCAGAGTCACCGATGTTCCGTTGCGCAACACGTAGCCGGCTCCTGGCACCCATGCGCTGCTGGAACCAGAAGGCGTCAGCGTGATCCGATCAGTCTGAGCTGGTTGGCCAATGACGATCGATTGTGAGGCAGTCCCGTCAACGTTCGCGCCCGTGCGTGAGTAATTGGCCTTGAGTGTGACTGTGCCCGAGCCAGCTGGCGTCCAACTAGTAGAAGCCGTGCCGCCAGCTAGTGCACGCACTGCGATCACGGTGGAACCGATGTAGAAGGTCACCGTTCCCGTTGAAGTCTCAGGGCTCACGGCTACCGAAATCGGAATGGCTGTTCCGGCTACTCCAGTGGTGGCAGCGTTGAGCGTGACATTTGACCCAGTGGTCGAGACAGCAGTCGAGGCTGCCGCGCTCGTGGAGGCAAGAGTGTTGGAATCCGGCGTGTAGCTGGCTTTGAGGCTGAAGTTCTGGGCAGTGCTGGGCATTTGAATGCTGATGGTGGCCTTGCCTTGGCTGGAAAGCGCCTTGGTCTCGATTGGGGTGCCATCACCTGTCTGAAAGGTGACCGTGCCAGCTGGCACGTAACTGCCTGAGGTCTTCACTGTTGCGGTGTAGTCCTGCACGGATGACGTCTTGGCCATAGTCGGCCCTTCGACCACTGTCGTGGTTGCAGCTTTGGCGATGCTGACGGTCACGGCATTGGACGTAACGGTCTCACTGCCATCGGTCGCGCGGTAGACCGAATAGAGCGCGGCCGACCCCGCCGCAGTTGGGGTCCACGTCACAGGGTCGGACACTCCCTTACTGGTGACGGAAGTGGAACCGATCAGATTGCCAGAGTTCAAGAAGTAGGACAGCAGGCCTGGAGGAATGTCGTTGGCTCCGTCAGAGACGGCCGCCTTCAAAGGGATGCCGAAGCCGACAGTGCCACCGCTGGGCTGGAATGTGATGGTAGTCGCCGCATTCGCAGCTGGTGCGATCGCGACGAGACCGGTGGCCATCGTTGCGACTGCTGCAGCGCCTGCTATCGCGCGCACAGCGCGTTGTCTCAGTGCACTTGTTCGTGCTGTTGACTCACGTGGCTCTTCAGCTACTTCGATAGGTGCGTTCATCGCTTCACCATAAGTGAGCAAAACGGACGCAACAGCTTTCGTAATCAACTCTTTATAAAGCGCATTTCGAAAGCGTCTTCATGTTCGTACCTGAAAGCAATTCAAATAGTTGTTGGTCTGTATGCACTATTTGACCTACCGGTGTGGCTCAGATCAATCCGAATTGGGTCAGTACTCGCGCAGATTCACAGGAAGTTCTAAGGATTGCGCCATCGCCGGCACATCATTGTGCATCTCATTTAGGCCGCGGAGAACTCGTGCCTAGGCTTCATACATGAAGTCATCGCCGCGATGGTTCACGGAAACGCCTCAGAGCAATTCACAGCGGTATGTCGAACGCTTCCGCCACTTGGCTGCCAGTGGAGTTGACCTCGATGGTGAGGCCCGACTGATCGATGCCATGGTGGGTCGGCATGCTCGGATCCTGGACGCAGGTTGCGGATCGGGTCGAACCGCGGCAGCGCTATTTTCTCGCGGCCACGTTGTCGTCGGGGTTGATATCGACGCGACCTTGGTGGCCGCCGCTCGAGAGGACTATCCCGGGCCCAAGTGGGTCGTTGCGGACCTTGTGGACTTCGATCTGCCAGCGCACGGCTATGCCGAGGGTTTCGACATCGTGGTCTCCGCTGGCAATGTGCTCTCGTATGTCGAAGTTGGCACTGAAGTACAGGTCCTCGAGCGCTTGCATGCCCACCTCAAACCTGCAGGGCGCGCCGTTATCGGCTTTCAGATTGATCGATACGCGATTGCGGATTTTGATCGTCACGTGAACTTGGCTGGCTTTGTGCTCGAGCAGCGCTTCGCGACTTGGGATTTGCAGCCATGGAGCGCGTCAGCGGAATTTGCGGTCTCAATTCTGCGGAAGCCTTAGGCGTACTTATCTGTTGGGCGCTTGCCATACCGCCATTGCTACGGTTGAACCCGCACGTACAGTCGTGCTCGCACATGACTTGAGGAGCGCTCATGGAGGTCAAGGAACTCGGACATCTGGTGCTCTACGTGAGCGACCTGGATGCCTCGGCTCACTTCTATGGAGAGGTCCTGGGCTGGCGCATGATCTTCGGTGGCGAGCGTGAAGGCATCCGGTTCTCGGCCGCGGCATTCTCGGCTCCCTCCAATCGCACGCACCACGAACTGCTGCTGATCGAGGTGGGCAAGGACTCCGCTGCAATCCCAGTTGGTCGACGCGTGGGCATGTATCACTTTGGGCTCAAGGTCGGTGATTCTGACGATGAACTGCGGGCCGCACTGGCCACCTTGAAGGAACACAACATCACCATTGTGGGTGCAAGTGATCACACGGTGACGCACAGCCTTTATGTGCTGGATCCCGATGGCAATGAGGTCGAGTTGTACATCGATGTAGCGGGCGTGGACTGGAAGAGCGACCCGTCTCTGGCGATGGCAGGCATCAAGCCCTTGATCCTTTGATCATCCCGGGCTGACGCTCAACGACGCACTACGTTTCTGCCATGGAGGTCAAGACTCGGCGGGTGGTGCTCTTTGACGACAAGTCTCGCCAGCTCGATCGCTTCGGCGCGCTGCTCGTCCTTGTAGCAGCGTCGATAGTCATGCTCTCTTTGGTAGACCTCTATCAGCCTGTCGACAACTTGGGTGCTGAGCTCATCTCTATCGCGGCCCCCACACTTGTTGGCGCAACATTGCTGCTTGCCGCGCGAGCCTCAGGGTTGGCAAAGTGCTGGCAGATTGCTGTCGATGTGATCGTGCTGTTCAGTGTGCTCGCCCTGGCTGCAGCTACGTTGTTGCGCTCCGCAGCAACCTTGGATCCTGACGGCCCTGTCGCCGCGCCACTGCTCATCACCCTCTTGGCAGCAACCACTCCCTTGGTCATCGTCCGCAGGCTCGTCCAGCATCGCCGAATTTCACGAGGCACGATGTTCGGAGCAATATCGGCGTATCTCCTGCTGCCTGTCGCGTTCTTCTACATGTTTCTTTGGGTCAACACCATGGAGGGTGAGCCCTTCTTCGGTGCCTCTGAACCCACTCAGGTCTTCATGTACTTCAGTCTCACTTCTCTGACCACGATCGGCTACGGCGACTACACCGCTCAATCCGATCTTGGACGTTTGCTCTGCACGGCCGAGGCGATGATTGGGCAGATCTACCTCGTGGCCTTCGTCGCGATGCTCGTGGGGCTCTTTGCCGCGCAATGGCGCGAGTCGCGCACAGGTGACCTGTCTTGACGAAGCCAAAACGCGCTTTGGAGCTCGTCCTGTTTCGAGTGTTCTCCTCGTCAACTGATGCAGTCCTTCAGCGAAGACCGACCGATGTGCTGCTGCTCGTCGCTGGTGCACTCGGCCTTGCTGTGCTTGCCATG
>JAUSQD010000026.1 GCA_030652695.1 Actinomycetota bacterium | reverse complement strand
CGCCATCAGCAGGCCGATCAGCCGCTGGCTGACAATGAAGTCGTTGTTGTCGCTGGCCCCGCCGAGCTCAACATCATTGGGATCCATCAATTCGGCCACGATGTTCTGCGAAGCACCACCGGCAAGGGCTGAGTAGCGACGAACATGCATCAATGCCAGCAGGGTGCGAGCATCGGCTTCACCCGTCTCGAACATCCCGCGCTCTGACAACAGCATGATGTGATCAAAGGGACCCTGAGCCAGCACTCGCTCTATCACCGACCCGGCAATCGGATCTCCGTCATGAATGATCAGTGACTGCTGCGTCAGCAGCATCGTCGATCGCACGAACTCAGCTGGCACCTTGGTCTGGTCGACCAACACATGCAGCTCAGAGTGATCAGCAACATGCGCCTCGATCTCCAAGGCAATCAGTGGAGCCAACTCGCTCCACCCAACCAACAGAGTGCGCTCCACAGCCTTCGGCAAGGGCTCAAACTCACGAACCTCACTCTGCGACCAATCCGCAGGTGCGGTGTCCAGCGAGAAGACCGAATCATCTTCAGCAATACCAATCGCAAAGTCCCCAGCGCCCAGCACCAAGGAAGCGGGAGGATTCAAGGAGACGACGCCAGTAGCATTGCGAATGCCGATGATCGTGCCGCGCGAAGAAGCCAGCAGCAGTTCGCCAAAGTTGCGACCGATCCAGGCTCCCTCAACAGGGATCGAATACAGCTCATCGCCCTCGAAATCCAAGAACTCCTGGTAGATCGCGCCCAAGCCCGAAGCTCGAGAAACCTGAGCACCAATGCGAGCGATGATGTCGCGCGGCGTCACCGTGATCAGGGAAGATCCCACAGCAGACGACAAGGCTTCAGCCGTATCGGCATCCTCTAGCTCTGCGACGACGGTCAACGCTGCGAAATCAGGCACGCACCGAGACAAGGCCAGCACAGT
The DNA here is from genome assembly GCA_030652695.1 of Actinomycetota bacterium. Classification (GTDB taxonomy): domain Bacteria; phylum Actinomycetota; class Actinomycetes; order S36-B12; family S36-B12; genus UBA11398. The sequence goes on along the minus strand of JAUSQD010000026.1, from coordinate 2,403 downwards.
CTTCACCACCTGAGCATCAGTGCCATCCTCAGGACGCAACACAATCACCGAACGAGCCGAAGACGGATTGCCCTGCTGCAGATCAGAGATCCGCGTCGTCACACCTGATCGAACCACCAGTTTCGATGTCTTCAAGTCGGTGACCGAGGCCTTGATGTCCTCAGTGACCTCAACAGTGTCCGACGACGTCAACACGACAATCGCGCGACCTCGCTCCGAAGCATTGGCCTCAACCAACTCAGAAACGATCGGGTTCAGCTTGTCTGACAAGCCGATGATCAGCGTGTGGCCAGTCTCAACAACCAAGGAGCGTCCCCGCCGCAGAGTCTCAACCCGGTTGTCGATGGCGGAAGAGACCAATCCGATGATCGTGGCCGCGAGGAAGATGCCCGCGAAGGTGACCACCAGCATGATCAGGCGGAAGCGGATCCCCTCATCACCTGAGAAGGTGCCAGGGTCCAAGGAGCGGGTCAGGGCAAACCAGATGCCCTCGAACAACGTGGTGCTCTCATCGCCAGGCCCCAAGCGCAGGACCGTCAGAATCAAGGCGATCAGAACAAAGAACGCAGAGGCGATCAGCCCCAGCCACAGCAGCACCGCCCACATGCCCCGCGAAAGCGTGTTGTCGAAGCGATAGCGGAGACGCTGCTTGAGAGTGAAGCGTTGAAGTTTAGGCACGACAGACCGTACCGCGAACCGAAGAAGCGGACGGCAGGTCGGTCACCGACCAGTCAGCGGAGTACCGAAGATGAGGCGAGCTGAACTCGCACTCTCATTTCAGATCGCTACTTCTTCGCAGTTATGGCGATCGCCAGCATGTCGGCATCAGGGTCAGTTGACAGCACAGCTGGAGTGCCCGGTGTGTTGCCGGCAACCGTGATCGGTGTCAGCGTGCTGTCGCCATTGCCGACCACGTACGCCAACAGCCCGTCAGGAGTGAAGGCGATCCAATGCGGCTGCGATTTCGGGGCCATAGCGATCGTCGCCCCAACTGTTGCAGGCGAGACAGTGAGATCCATCGGCACAACCGCGTCAATCTCCGGCGCGCTTCCCGCGATCGCCACATAGGCAAGAGCGCCGTCAGGTGAGATCTCCAACTCGATGGGCGGTCCAGGGACGTTGATCGCCGCGCCAGCAGTGTTCGTCGCGACATCAATAGGCGTGATCGAACTGCTGCCCTTTTTCGCCACATAGGCGGTTGCGCCATCAGGCGTCACGGCTATCCAGTTGGGATTCAGGCCCACCTTGATGTTCGGCATGATCGTGCCGCCGGCACCACCATCGGTGACCTGGATCGGAGTAACGGTGCTACCAGCCTTCGAGGATGTTCCCCAGTTGGCCACATAGCAGTACTTGCCGTCGGGCGTGAAGGCGATCGTGTTCGGACCAGCATTGGGCATCTTGATGGTCGTCCCAACCGAACCTGTAGCCAGATTGATGGTGGTGACGGACTTGCCGTCGTAGTTCGACGTCCACGCCCACTGCTCATTTGATCCGGGAACGAAGGCAATGGCGACCGGCTCGGCGCCGACCGCGATAGATGGTCCGACAACGCCCGTGGCCAAGTCGATGCTGGCCACGGAGTTGGTGTACTCATTGGTGACCCACGCCGTTGTGCCGTCCGCGGTGATGATGATGTCGTTGGGGCCAGTGCCCTCACCCGTGTCGATCGGCATGCCCGTCACCATGTCGGAAAGGCCGATAGGGATTACCGAGCCCATGCCAGTGGTCTTCCCGTTGTCTTGCGAATTGGTGATGTAGGCAATGAGGTCAACAGCACTCGCGGCGCTGGACTCAGTGCTCTCGACACTGGACGTGGTGCTCGAGCAACCAGCCACCACCAAGAGGCCAACTAGCGCCGCAGACGCGAAACCAACGCGTCCGATCCTGGTTGACGACCTGCGGACACTTCCTCCGATTTTCATCATGCGGAATTGAAGCATGTGCGAATGCCATCTATTGGTCTATTGGCTTCCATCGATTTCCACTGTTAATCCGTTCGACCGACAAATGCCGCATTCACCACGGTTCTAGAGTCAGAATGTGGATCATCCATTGGCAATCTCAATGCAGAGGTGGCATTCATGAGCGACATCAACTGGGCAGCCTGGGTGCCCGTCATCATCATCCTCATTGCCTTCGTCGTCTTCTGCATCGTGGACATCGCGCGAAATGACGTGAAGTACTTGCCCAAGTGGCTCTGGATCCTGATCTCGCTCGTGTCGATCCCGCTCGGAGGGATCATCTATCTGCTCCTTGGCCGCGATCACAGCAAGTCATCATGATTCGCTCAGCCAAACTGACCAAGACGTACGGATCTGTCACGGCCCTCCAAGACGTTGACCTCGAAGTGCCAGAAGGCTCCATATTTGGCCTCGTCGGACCCAACGGCGCCGGCAAGAG
>JAUSQD010000025.1 GCA_030652695.1 Actinomycetota bacterium | reverse complement strand
GCATGCCACGTGATCAAGGGACAAGCCATCCACATGACTGAGCGCTTCCCTGTTCAACTTCTGCAGATCCTTTGCAATTGGCCACCCCCGATTTGTTGACCACTTTCCCTACCGACTAGTGTCCTGCCAACATCCAGAGCGACTGAGAGATCTGGCTCGATGAAGTCGCAGCAACCGTCAGTGCACGTGCAAGAGTGCTTACGGTGCTAAAGCCAGAAACGATGTGGAGGAGACATCTGTCGTAGCTGAATGTGGATCGGGAATTTCCACTCTCAATCCGTAGCTGTACTGACCAATATTTCTCATCAAATAAGGAGCACCAAGAATGACACTTCGACTAGGCGATGTCGCACCTGACTTCACTGCTGATACCACCGACGGCACCTTGACCTTCCATGACTGGAAGTCGGGAACCTGGGCCGTGCTCTTCAGCCACCCAGCAGACTTCACCCCCGTCTGCACCACCGAGCTTGGCGCAACCGCAGCACTCAAGGGCGAGTTCGACAAGCGCAACGTGAAGGCTATTGCCATCTCTGTTGACCCAATCGAGTCACACAAGGGCTGGGCTGGCGACATTGGCGAGGTCAGTGGACACCCACTGAACTTCCCGATCATTGCCGATCCTGACAAGACCGTCTCGATTGCCTACGACATGATCCACCCAGGTGAGGGTGACACCTCAACGGTGCGTTCGGTCTTCATCATCGACACCAACAACAAGGTCCGCCTGACCTTGACCTACCCCAAGTCAGTTGGACGCAACTTCGATGAGATCGTGCGCGTCATCGACGCCCTGCAGCTCACCGACAAGGCTTCCGTTGCCACCCCAGTGAACTGGGTTCCAGGCGGCAAGGTCATCGTGCCACCGACGGTCTCCACCGAGGATGCAATCGCCAAGTACGGCGATTCAGTTGAGGTGGTGAAGCCCTACCTGCGCTGGATTCCGCAGCCAACGGTCTGAACCAAGCAAAAGGCGCTGGTCGGCATTGCCGTCCAGCGCCTTTTGCATGTCTGTGCACAGTTCTGGCTAGTCCCCCAGCGCAAGCTCAGTGAGATCCACCTCTGACTGCACGACTTCACGCACCACCGATGCTGCAACTGATCCTGAGTAGCCGCGACGCATCAACAGGCTCATCAGGCGACGCTGCTTGGTTGCCGCATCAAAGCGTGCAAGGGACGGATGCCTGGACAGCACCAACGCCCTGGCTCGCTCGAATTCGTCTTCATCGCTGATGTCCTCAAGCGCGGCATGGATCTCGTCATCGCCAACGCCCTTGCGGCGCAACTCCTGGCGCAAGACGGGACGTGCCGTGCCTCGTGAGCGACGACGTGAGGCGACAAACAACTCGGCGTAGTCGCTGTCGTTGATGAGTCCAAGTTCAGTGAACCGATCAAGGACTTCATCAGCAATGGCTTCAGGGATCTCACGCTTCAGCAGATCGTCATGAAGATCCTTGCGCGTGCGCGCTGTTGAGCTCAGGCGGCGCAGCACAACCGAACGGGCGACCGCCCGTGGATCGGCCTCAGCTTGCAGATCGGCAAGGGAACCCGGGGTGGGCTCGGTTGCCGATCGCTTGGAAGATCGCGCCACTGCTGTCTACTGATCTGCTGGCTAGAGATCGATGGGGGCTGGAGTGATGTCAGCAGGCTTGTCGACCTGAGCGCCGATCCCGAGCTGCTCCTTGAGGCGCTTCTCGATGTCGTTGCACAGGTCGGGATTGTCGCGCAGGAAGGTGCGGGCGTTCTCCTTGCCCTGACCCAGCTGATCACCCTCGTAGGTGTACCAGGCACCGGACTTCTTCACGATGCCCTGGTCAACGCCGAGGTCGATGAGGGAGCCTTCGCGAGAGATGCCCTCGCCGTAGAGGATGTCGAACTCGGCCTGCTTGAAGGGCGGAGCCACCTTGTTCTTCACGACCTTGACACGGGTGCGGTTGCCGACTGCTTCAGTGCCGCCCTTGAGGGTTTCAATGCGGCGGATGTCCAGGCGGACCGAGGCATAGAACTTCAGCGCCTTGCCGCCGGTGGTGGTCTCTGGCGAACCGAACATCACGCCGATCTTCTCGCGCAGCTGGTTGATGAAGATGATCGTGGTGTTGGTGTTGCTCAGTGCGCCGGCCATCTTGCGCAGGGCCTGGCTCATCAGACGAGCCTGCAGGCCGACATGACTGTCGCCCATCTCTCCTTCGATTTCCGCGCGAGGCACCAGCGCGGCGACAGAGTCGATGACCACCAGGTCGATGGCACCCGAGCGCACGAGGGTGTCAGTGATCTCAAGAGCTTGCTCACCTGTGTCGGGCTGAGAGACATAGAGGCTGTCCAGATCCACACCAAGGTTCTTGGCGTACTCAGGATCAAGTGCATGCTCAGCGTCAATGAAGGCTGCGATGCCGCCAGCGGCCTGCACATTGGCAATGGCGTGCAGGGCGACCGTGGTCTTGCCCGAGGACTCAGGTCCGTAGATCTCCACGATGCGGCCACGGGGGTATCCCCCGATGCCCAGCGCAAGATCAAGGGCGATGGAACCCGTGGGGATCACATCAACGGGAGCACGGCCCTCATCGCCAAGGCGCATAACTGAGCCCTTGCCGAACTGGCGCTCAATTTGAGCCAGTGCAGTCTCGAGTGACTTCTCGCGGTCATTGGCGCTAGCCATGTCGTACTCCCTTGATCTGGTGTCTGTCGGTTCGGTTGAACCTAGGGCGACCCTGTGACAGTTCCGCCGATGGCAACCACGAAACTTTCGTCGCTGTGGATGCCATCGGGCGGACCCATCGGGAGTAAATTACATCGAACATCTGTTCGAATGACGGCGACACGCCGCCCAGATGACTCAGGCCTCGAAAGGATCTCCTGGCAGCACCTCTGTGGTGAAGAACAGCGGTGCATCAAGGGAGTCTTCGGGGTTGGTGGCCAGCAGATTGGCGCGTGGGCGCGTGGTGCGCACACCCTTGCTGTTGAGCCACTTCTCTGCCGAATCGATGTCGCGGATCTTCCAGGTCAGGCTGTAGATGAAGTTGCCGTACTTCTCCACGTGCTTGCCCAGATCTGAATCCGCCTCGAGTGGCTGTGCCAGCTGCAGCAGGGAGTCACCGATGTGGACGGTCATGTACTTGAAGCCCTGCTCGTCGTCGATGCCCTCTGCGACGGGGATCGCCTGCATGATGTCGACGTAGGTGTTGATTGCGGCATCCAGATCGCGCACACCCAAGGTGATGTAGTTGAAGCGGTCATAGGTCATTGGGTGCTGAGCGAACAGACGCTCAAGTTCTGTCCAGGTGTCCTGGCTTGACGGATCAGACATCTCAAAGGCGCAGAGCTCGACCATCAGGCCAGCGGTGTCGCGTGGCGATGGGTAGAAGTACATGGTGCCCTCTTCGAGCTTCTCGATCTTGCCGCCACCCGGGGCGCCGATGTAGATGCCCTTCTCGATCATGCGGGCAGCGATGCCCGGCAGATCGTCAACCGCGTAGCCAACGGAGTGCAGGTGCTGTCCGAACTTCGAGTAGAACTTGCCGACCGGGAAGTTGGGATTGACGGGAGTATTCGGCGCCATCGTCTCGATGCAGACCGATGAGACCATGAGCAGTGAGGCCCATCGATCTTCATTTGGCAGGAAGTTCAGCTCATCGATGCCCATGAAGGCAAAGCCGCCCAGCACATTGCGGTAGAAGTCATTGAGCTTGTTCACGTCATCGCTCATGTGGATGGTGTGAATCATGCTGCCGAGGCCGAAGTCACCGGTCTTCTTGTATTCCTTACGCATTGCACTCCCCAGTAGGTAGACGATTCACCGAATTAAAGCCGCGAATCGTCGCACGGGAGGCGGAATGGCGAAATCTCTTGTGGCTACCCCAGATGGCTTCGAGCTGCGCTAGTCCTTCTTGGGCATGATCGACTGCTTGGCAAAGGTGCCCCAGGTCAAGAACAGCAGGAGTCCACCCATGGCGTACATCGCCCACATCGGCCAGAACTCCCCAGCGCCGGTGAAGTACCAGATGGCCACCAGCAGCGGGTAGATGATCAGGCAGGCAATTCCCGCGCGCCGGAGCCAGAACTTGAATCGTGCGCGGCGTGCTTCTTCTTCTGGTTCAGGCATAGCTGGACGCTAACAGTTCTCGCCCCGTAGCCAATGCCGTCCGCCACACACGCACCCCCTAAGTTTGGGCACGTGTCCAAGGTCCTGACTTCCCTGCCCGTCGGCGAGCGTGTCGGCATCGCCTTTTCCGGAGGTCTGGATACCTCGATTGCCGTGGCCTGGATGCGCGAGAAGGGTGCGATCCCCTTCACCTACACCGCTGACCTTGGTCAGCCAGATGAGCCAGAGATCCAGACCGTCCCCAGCCGTGCGATGGTCTACGGCGCCGAAGGTGCCAGGCTCGTTGACTGCAGGGCTGCTCTGGTCGAAGAGGGCCTGGCGGCTTTGGCCTGCGGCGCTTTCCACATCCGCTCCGGCGGTCGCCAGTACTTCAACACCACCCCCCTTGGCCGCGCGGTCACCGGCACCCTGCTGGTGCGAGCCATGCATGAGGACGGAGTCGACATCTGGGGCGATGGCTCGACTTACAAGGGCAATGACATCGAGCGCTTCTACCGCTACGGGCTCCTTGCCAATCCCGCACTGCGGATCTACAAGCCCTGGCTGGACGCTGACTTCGTTGAGGAACTCGGCGGCCGCAGGGAGATGTCCGAGTGGATGCAGTCGCGCAAGCTGCCCTACCGGTCGAGTGTGGAGAAGGCCTACTCAACGGACGCCAACATCTGGGGCGCCACCCATGAGGCCAAGGACCTTGAGCACCTGAACGTCTCGATGGAGATAGTCGAGCCGATCATGGGCGTGAAGTTCTGGGATGAGACGGTGACGATTCAGCCGGAACTGGTGGATATCGAGTTCGCACAGGGTCGCCCAGTCAAGATCAATGGCAAGTCTTATGCCAGCCCGGTTGACCTGGTCAATGAGGTCAATGCCATCGGCGGTCGCCATGGACTGGGCATGGCCGACAAGATCGAGAAACGGATCATCGAGTCAAAGAGCCGGGGAATCTATGAGGCCCCAGGCATGGCCTTGTTGTTCATTGCCTATGAGCGCCTGCTCAGCGCCATTCACAATGAGG
>JAUSQD010000185.1 GCA_030652695.1 Actinomycetota bacterium | reverse complement strand
ACATCTGCTACGCCACGCAGAACCGCCAAGCGGCTGTCAAGGCAATCTCGCCTGATTGCGATGTGGTGATTGTCGTAGGTTCTGGAAACTCTTCAAACTCAGTTCGCTTGGTCGAGGTTGCCATCGAGGCGGGTGCAGATACCTCGTATCGCGTTGATGGAGCTCATGAACTTCAGCCTGAGTGGTTTGCCGATGCCACGGTCGTGGGACTGACCAGTGGCGCTTCAGTGCCAGAGATTCTTGTGCGAGATGTGTTGGCCTGGTTGGCCGAACGCGGCTATGCCGACGTGGAGGAAGTGACCACCACAGTTGAAAAGCTGGTGTTCGCGCTTCCGCCAGAATTGCGTCGCGATATGAAGGTGGCTCAGGCCTAGCGGCGTGATCGCACCACAGCAATGGCAAGGCACACCACAGTGGTGCCGATGACCCAGAACCAGTTGTCGGCCAGTGAAAAGAAGCTGTTGTTGACCCAAGCCAGCAAAGCTCCGCCAGCCCGACTCTGACCGATCTGACCGACGGTGATCGCCGTGATGGCAAATGCAATGGGTGGGGCAATCACGCTGACGCTGACTTCGCTCAATCGCACCCGAGCTGCGCAATAGATCGAGCTCAGGAGAAATGCGATGCCGGTGATCCAGCCAAGGCCAGCACCGCCGAGTTGAGAATCGATCAGGCCGGCGATCAGCGTGACGCCGATGACCAAGATGTAGACAGCAGCAGGTGCCAGGCCCGGTTCGTGACGCTGGCGCTGAGCCATGTCGGCAAACTCCTCTGAAAATTCGACTGGCGGGGCCGCAAGTATCGGTGCAAGCGACGGTGTGGGCGCAACTGCAGCAGGGTTCGCGACGACCGATGCTTCCGGCTTCACGCTCATGGTGCGCAGATGTGCGGCCTCATCAGCGCTCAGGGCAACCAGGGTGTCGGATTCGGCTGTGGCGCCGCGGCTGCGAAACAGTCGGCCTGTGCCGCTGCTGCTGGTCGGCACTCGTGCAGGTTCAGGAGCTGCGATTGGCTCGAGCTCTGGAGTTGGCTCCGGGCCTGCCTCGGCAGGTCGAAACAGGGATCGGAAGTCGTCATCCTGGGATGGATCGTTGAACCCAGAGCTGTCCGTCACGGTTCGTACGCTACTCAACCGACGTCCATATTCAGTTCAGGTGTACTGAGTGGCCGAGTCGTGGTGTGCAGCATCGTGGGCGGGACCAGGGGAGTATCGCTGGTGCCCAGATCGCCGAACTGGCGAGCCGTCACCAGCACACGTGATTCGAAGGACCCCACAGCCTTGTTGTAGTTGCCAACAGCGGCATCCAAGGACGAACCGACGCGTGCGAAGTGCGCTGCCATGGTGGCGAGCCGATGGTGCAACTCCACCCCCAGCACGCGGATCTCTTCTGCATGCTCAGCAAGACTCTCCTGGCGCCAGGTCAGTGACACCGTGCGCAGCAGTGCGAACAAGGTGGTGGGAGTCGCCGGAACCACCGATCGCTCAAAGGCGTAGTCGAGCAGGTCTGGTCGCATCTGCAGTGCAGTCTCAAGCAGCGCCTCTGATGGCAAGAACATGACCACGAACTCAGCAGTGCTCGGCACCAGCCGTTGATAGTCACGCGACTTCAGGGCATCCACGTGCCGAACGAGCGCGTCGGCATGTTGCTGCAAGCGCAACTGCACAGTTGCCTCATCGGTGGCTTGCTCTGCTTCGAGAAATGCAGCCAGCGGCACCTTGGCATCGATGACCACGCAGCGGCCGCCAGCCAATTGAATAATCATGTCGGGTCGTCCAACCGCGTCAATGGAGCCAAAACTGGCCTGCTCCACGAAATCGACGCGATTCAACAGACCTGAGGCTTCCACCAGACGGCGCAATTGCATCTCCCCCCAGCGTCCGCGTGCTCCTGAACGGCTGAGCACCTCGGCAAGACGGGAGGCTTCACGCCGAACATCGTCACTGGAGCGCTGCATGACCTGAACCTGGCTTTCCCAGGTGGTCGTCAAGGTGGTGCGCAGCTCAGTCTGCGCTTGGACGTTCATTCGCTCATGTCGCTCGACCTGGGCGGCCAGAGCCTGGAGTGACTCTGTCACCGGAGCGAGCGCGTGATTGACGCCAGCTTCCCGACCAAGCAAGTGTTGAGCTCGTTGTCGCATCAGCGCCGCCGTGATGGCAGCGCCTATGAACACACCGATTGCCAAGAGGAACAGGACAGATACGAGGGGAAGTTCGCTTGTCGCCATGGCCGGACCATGGCACGCCCATCTGACATTTCACTGGTCTGACAGGATGACCCGCCGTGGCCCTCACCATCGGAATCGTCGGACTGCCCAATGTCGGCAAGTCAACGCTCTTCAATGCCCTGACCAAGAACGATGTGCTCGCCGCGAACTACCCTTTCGCGACCATCGAGCCCAATACCGGTGTGGTGGGTGTGCCCGACCCGCGCTTGGAAGTGCTCGCGGGCATCTTCGGCTCCGAGAAGATCCTTCCCGCCACCGTCACCTTCGTGGACATCGCAGGCATCGTGAAGGGTGCAAGTGAAGGTGCCGGTCTTGGCAACAAGTTCCTGGCGAACATCCGTGAGTCCGACGCGATCTGTCAGGTACTGCGCGCCTTCATCGATGAAGACGTCGTGCATGTTGAAGGGCGCGTCTCGCCCGAAGAGGACATGGCAACAATCAACACCGAGCTGATCCTCGCCGACATGCAGACTCTGGAAAAGGCAATCCCGCGCTTGCAGAAGGAAGCGCGCACTGACAAATCGCGCAGTGTGATCGTGCAAGCTGCTGAAGAAGCCATGGTCATTCTCAATGAGGGCAGCACGCTGTTCCAGTCAAAGATTGATGTTGAACCCCTGCGCGAACTGTTCTTGATGACCGCCAAGCCGTTCGTCTACGTCATCAATGTCGATGAAGACGAACTGGGCGACGAGGAATTCAAGGAGCGCATGCGCCGACTTGTTGCTCCTGCGGAGGCTGTTTTCCTCGATGCGAAGTTGGAAGCCGAGCTCAGTGAACTCGACGATGACGAGGCGATAGAGCTGCTCAGTTCAGTTGGACAGGAAGAGTCGGGACTCAACGCGCTTGCGCGAGTGGGCTTTGCAACCCTCGGACTGCAGACCTATCTGACGGCAGGTCCCAAGGAATCTCGCGCTTGGACAATCCCAAAGGGCGCGACGGCACCTGAAGCTGCCGGTGTCATCCACACCGATTTTCAAAAGGGATTCATCAAAGCCGAGATCGTCTCGTTCGAGGATCTCGTCGCCACCGGTTCGATGGCTGAGGCAAAAGCCAAGGGCAAGGTGCGGATGGAAGGCAAGGAATACGTGATGGCCGATGGCGATGTGGTGGAGTTCCGCTTCAACGTGTAGTCAAAGCCAAATGGGAGACATGCATGGACTTGCGCGAGCGCATCGCCGGTGGCCTGGGTGGCTTCGTACTTTTCGGCTTGACCCCACCTAGACAGGCGATGCCGTTGGAGGAAGTGCAGCGGATAGCTGACTTAACTCTCAAGCGCCTCGAAGCGATCGACATCGATGGCCTGGTGATCTACGACATTGACGATGAAAGTGACCGAAACTCTGGGGCACGTCCATTTCCGTACCTCCCAACGATGGATCCAGCTGACTTCTACACGCACCATCTCGATGCGTGGGACAAGCCGGTGATCGTTTATCGATCTGTTGGCAAGTATCCGCAAGCATCAATACGCGATTGGCTCTTGAAGCAAGATCCGCAACGAGTGCTCAGCGTGTTTGTCGGAGCTCCGACACGTAATCGATCTGTCATGACTGACCTACGGTCGGCGCAGGGCGTGTGGCGATCGACGCGTCCTGAGTTGCTTCTGGGCGGCGTGGCAATTCCGGAGAGACATGCAAGCAATGGCCAAGAGCACCTCAGGCTTAATGCCAAGCAGGTCAACGGCTGTAGCTTCTTCGTTTCTCAGGTGGTCTATGACGTGAATGCTTCGAAGGATCTTGTGTCTGACTACTTCTACACATGTCGAGAGCGCGCGATCGCTCCGGTTCCTTTTGTTTTCACGCTTTCAGTGTGCGGATCTCTGCGGACTCTTGAGTTCCTTCAATGGCTTGGAGTGGTGATCCCGAAGTGGATGCAAAATGACATCGCTAATTCCGGGGACACTCTGACAACTTCTTACGAGCAGTGCCTTGCCACGGCTGAAGAGCTCACCCAGTTCTGTTTGAGACTTGGAATGCCTTTCGGCTTCAACGTTGAGAGCGTGTCCAACCGCAGGGAGGAGATTGAAGCGTCCGTTGATCTCGCTGCGCAATTGAGTCATCAGCGGAACAAAGATTGAAGCGGTATTCATGGCATGCCTAGTTGGCACTCGACGGTCGAGTTCCGCTTCTACGTCTCACCGCTGATCTACCCTGTGCCAACTGCGGCTGTCATGCCGAAAGTGAAGAACCCGGCCGGATGCCAGTTACGGCACCCGGCCAGGGCTTGGACTTCACTCCTGACGCAGCGATTCCGCGACTCAGCTGCGCGTGGTCTCGCTCTGCGCGGCGATGACCATGTTGAGCATGGTCTGCGTCATGAGCTGCGCGCTCGGGAAGCCGCCATCCGCAAAAGCCTGCAGCGTGCGCTTCGGACCCGCCTGGGCTCCCAGTGCCTGACCACCTTGATCCAGCGAGTTCGGCACGCAAAGGGAGTGACCGGATGCGTACCACGTCAGACCAAGAGGATGCAGATTCTCCTCGAGGCTCTCACCGGCATTGGGTTCCACCGCGACAAGCCAGCCACCTTCGGCGAGGTGCTCTCTGGCATACGCAAGGGCCCCGACCGGGTCGCCAAGGTCGTGGAGGGTGTCAAAGAGGCAGATCAGATCAAAGTCCCCGGCGTATGAAGTCGCGTCGTGGACAGCAAAGGAAACCCGGTCGCCAACTCCGGAGCCATTGGCTTCGATGCGAGCTCGCCGCACTGACTCATCGTGGTAGTCCACGCCCACAAACGTGGATGCAGGGAAGGACTGGGCCATGAGGGTTGTCGCAGTGCCGAGCCCACAGCCGACGTCCAGCACGCGAATGCCGGCCTCGAGCTTGGCTACCAGACCCGGCACCGACGTCAGCCACTCCGAGACGAGGGCCCCGCGGTAGACAGGTCGGAAGAATCGCTCGAACCCGGTGAACAGCCGGGAGTCATGTTCGTGCCAGCCGATGCCTTCGCCGGTTGCGTAGCCGTGAGCCAGATGGTCCACGGTGGACCACACCGCGGCGACCACCTCGAAGCCGGCGGCCATGAAGACTGGGCTGTCCGGGTCTGCCAAGACCAAGGCATGCTCGAAGGGCAATGTGAAGGCGCCCGTGCTGGGCTCGTAGGTGATGTAACCGGCAGCAGCCTGCGCGGCCAGCCACTCGCGAAGGTAGCGCTCGGCAAGCCCGGTGCGAGTGGCCAGCTGTGCGCTGGTGCTGCCCGGATGTGACGCGAGTGCCGACCACAGGCCGAGTCGATCGCCGAGGTATGCAAGGACGCTGTTGTGTGCCGTGCCGAGGTCAGTCGCGACCTTGACCACGAACTCCTCGACTCGAGCGGGATCAACTTCTGGTCCGGATGCGGGTTTGATGGTGTCGATTGGTGATGTGATGTCAATGGACATGGGTTCCTCCTTTGATTGGCAGGCCCTTGTGGTCAGCCGATGAGTTGAGGCTCCAGTGCGGCCATCGCACGGAGTTGTCACGTCCAGCACACGATCAATGAGTCCGTGACAGGTCCGTGACAGATGCCGAAAGCACGATTCGGGCATGACTACTGAAATGACGACAGCCGACCACGATCACAGCGACCTCTCCTGGTTGGGCACAACGCTGACCGTGTGGGCGCACCCAGATGACGAGACCTATCTCGGCGGGGGCCTGAGCTCCATCTTGAGCGATCAAGGGGTTCGAGTGGTGTGCGTGACTGCCACGCGCGGTGAGGCCGGCGCTCCGCTCAGTGATGTCCAAACGCGCATGACTCTCGCCAAGGTGCGCGCCCAGGAGAGCACAGATGCGATGGAGATTCTCGGAGTCAGGGAGCACGTGTGGCTTGACTATCCCGATGGCGCTTGCGCCACGGTGGATCCAGCTAACGCAATCGCGAGCCTGGTCGACATTCTCCAACGAGTGCGCCCTCAGACAATTGTCACCTTCGGACCTGAAGGGCACACCGGCCATCCCGACCATCGCGCGGTGAGCCGATGGGTGGATGAAGCAGTCCTGCGCAGCTCGCTGGCCCCCCGAATCCTGCACGTGGTCGTGACTGAAGCCCAACTGGCTGTTGACCCGGAATTGAACGACGACTTCGGGGTCTTTGACGAGGGTCGCCCTCGTGTCTGCAAGCCCGAAGATCTGGCACTGCAGATCGAGCTGAGTGAGGCTGTATTGCAACGCAAGGTGGATGCACTGGTGCGACATCGCTCCCAGACTGAAGGCTTGATTGACGCGGTCGGACTCGATCGCTTAGCGGCGTGGGTCGCCGTCGAGAGCTTTGCAGCGCCCGCGAGCCAAGGCTCGTCCCGCTGAAGAAGGCAGACGCGTCTTATTGTCAGCCATGGTTGGGACGAGATTCGTGAAGGAGAACGTTCAGGAGGTGTCGATGGGCGCTGATGGTTCAGGCTCGTCAGTGCGTCTGGACCTCCTGGGTGTGGTCACACTCCACGTCGACGGCCTCGCGATCCATGTCCCAGGTCAGCGTCGGCGCACATTGCTGGCCGCACTCGCCATGTCATCTGGCCGTGTGCTTCCAACCGAGTGGCTTGTCGATCTGACGTGGCCCGAGCAACCGCCGGAGGACGCGGTGCGCGCGCTCTACAACCACATCTCTCGCTTGCGCAAGCACCTTGGCCCTGCTGGCAACCGACTGACGAGCAGCTCGGCAGGGTACGTGCTCGACCTCGAGATCGATGAAGTTGATGTACGGCAGGCACGTGCGTGGGGCGACCGCGTGCGCACCAGCGCAGCTGCAGAAGCTCGGGTTCTTGCGCAGCAGGCCTTGGATCTGTGGCGTGGTCCGGCTCTGGAGGAGTTCCGCTCGCACCCGGATCTCTCTGCGGCCGCAGTGTCCCTCGACGAGCTTCGCTCCCGCCTTCGTGACGATCTCACCGAGGCCCAACTCGCGCTTGGTGATCGGGATGCAGTCGCCGGCGCCCAGATCGCGTTCCTTGAGCGTCCATTGCAGGAGCGGACGGCCTTGCTGTTGGTACGTGCCCTCGCGCTTGATGGGCGCCCAGTTGAGGCAATGGAAGCGGCTGCGGCCTTTCGCAGTCGACTTGCCGAGGAGACCGGGCTTGACGCTGGACCTGCGCTTGCGAGCCTTGAGCAGGAGGTCGCTGCAGGGCAGCACTCACCTGTGGCAGGTCCGCGCGTTCCCGCAATCATGCGTCCAACGGGCCCCTTGGTTGGACGCGAGCGGGATCGCGACGAGCTTCGAAGGCTGCTTGGTGAACATCAGGCGGTGACCCTGACCGGCGCAGGCGGAGTGGGCAAGACCAGGCTCGCGCTCGAGGTGGCCGCAGAGATCGCCGAAAGCGAGAACGTAGGGGCTGTGCTCGTGGACCTCTCCGAAGTCCAGGACCCGAGCAGAGTCGCTCAGGCAGTGGCCTCAGTTCTTCTCCTGCGCACGTCTGAGGATGTGACGGCAGTCGATGTCGCGCTGGCGCTCGGCGATGCGCATCTCCTTCTGGTGCTCGACAACTGCGAGCATGTTGTCCGGGCATGCCGCGCGTTGGTAGATGCCGTCGTTGCCCGAGTGCCCGGTGTTCGGATCCTTTCGACCTCGCGCATCGTCCTGCACTCTCGTGGCGAGTACGTGGTCCGCTTGCAGCCGCTGCCCGTTCCAGACGAGGTACCGGAAATGACCGCCCTCGACCGTCAACCCTCCGTGCGCGCCTTTGTCGAGCACGCGCAACGGCGTGACCGATCCTTTGACCTCCTTGACGGCGACATGAATCTTCTGGTGGAGATCTTGCGGCGCCTCGACGGGCTCCCGCTCGCTATCGAAATCGCGGCCAGTCACGCCGTCGCCATGCCTCTCGCCTCTCTTCGGGACCGTCTGGAGCTGGACATGGTTTCCTCGGACGGATCCTCCGACGACGCGCGCCAAGCCACGCTTCGTGCCACGATCCGCTGGTCCTTCGACATGCTGGACAAGGCCGATCAAGAGCTGCTGCTTGCTGCTGCGCCCTTTCCTGGCGGAGTCGACTTTGACACTCTCGAGCTGCTCGTCAGCGATGTGGCACCAGGGCAGGATGTGCTTCGCCTCCTGCACCGTCTCCTGGACGCCTCGTTGCTCGACCTTGACCGCGATCGTTCTCGATACCGGCTCCTTTTCACAGTTCGCTCGTTCTTGCTCGAAGAGCTCCAGGCACGAAGCGAAGTCAACGTCGAGCTCCGTTTCGTGGAGCGCATGGTCGAGATCGCCGGCCAGATTGGGGCCGCACTGTACGGCGAGGTCGAGGCATTCGCTGACCGACGACTGCGGGCGGAACTGCCAAACCTGCGCGCCGCTCGCGACCGGGCGCGAGACCGAGGCGATGTGGACACGCTCGTGGAGATCACTCTGGCGCTGGATCGACCGTCGATCTGGAGGGACCTCCGAGAACTGTGGGTGTGGTGCCTGGAGCTCGCTGAGCGACCTTCGATTGACTCCCACGTGCGGGGACCGGAGATCCTCGGTGCTGCTGCAGAAGCAGCCCGTCTCACTGGGGACTACGACCGCGCGGTGGAACTGGCAAAGCGCGGCTTGGCTCTGGGTGGCTCGCCCGCCCAACAGGCCAGATGCGAATCGGCGCTGGCGGCTGTCGCGCTCTACCGAGGTGACTTCCCCAACGCCGTGCGAGGCTGGCTGCTGGCAGCGCGCGAGGAAGGAGCTGTTCAGTCGGCCTACCTCGCCAGCGCTGCACTGGCTTCGGGTTACGGCGGTCAACTTGAAGAAGCTCGGGAACTTCTCAAGCGTGCGGTGGCCCTTGCAGATGAATCAGGCTGCCAAGGCAACCACGCCTTCGCCTTGTATGTGTCAGGTGAGCTGATTGCCCGCGAGAACCCAGGAGCGGCGCAGGCCATCTACGAGCGGGCAGTGACGGAGGCGCACTCGGTGGGGGCGACTTTTGTCTCGGGCGTGGCCGCCGTCGCACTCGTCTCGGTGCGCACTGAGGTCGGTGATCGTGCCACGGCCGCGGGAGCGTTCGCGGATCTGTTGAAGATCTGGAGCGACACCGGTCAGGCACCGCAACTGTGGACGACTGCGCGAAACGCTGCTGCGTTGCTGCTGGCAGAGGGACAGGTGCGCGAAGCGATCCTGCTCACCACGCATGCTGACCGGGCCCCGGACGCAGCCACTGTCATCGACGAGGCCATCGTGGAGCCAAGGCGCATTCGTCATGCGAACACTGGTGCTCTGGACGCGGAGCAACTGCGGACTTTCACCCAAGAGGCGGAGGCGATGAGCGTGAACGAAGTGCTGGCATCTGCTTCTGAGGCATTGCAGAGGATTGCGAACGAACGAGCTGATTCTTCCGACCACTGATCTCGGGCAAAGAAGAAGGTGGATGCTCAACCGACCTTTCGGTACTTGCGGTGCATCGTCTGCCGCGTGACGCCGAGAAGTGTGCCGATTTCTGACCATGACAACCCGATGTGTCTGGCCCGGCGCACTGCAACGTCCTCGCGGCGGGCGATTTCTCGCTTGGCCTCAGCTATTGCCGAGAGCTCGCCAAACACCCCATCACCTTCACTTGTCATCACGTTCATGATGTCAGCATATGCTGACAACTGCATGTTCACCGCGGAGATTGGGCCTTGGCGGGGCACGTTCGTTGAGGGCGAAATGTTCTACCGATCCGTCATAGGGTGGACTTCGCTCTTAGTGCCTGCTGTCTTCGATCGAGGGGTGTCAGATGTCCGAAGCTCCAAGTGAGCCGGATCGGCAAACGCGTGTTGCAAACCTTCGATCTGGGCTGACCCAGCACGGCGCAACACTGCATCGGCAAGAGAGTTTCGACTCGGTGCCGCGCGGTGTGGAGATTTGGCTGTTGACCGACGGGCAGACGGTGCAGATCCCAAAGCCCTACCTCCTGGATCCACCCTCAGCTGTCGACGAGGAACTCTTTTATGCAACTCTCACGCATGCCGAGCAGGTGCTTGCCCAATTGGGCCGCTCAAGTTGAACGGTCGAATTCACCCGCAATTGGATGCATGCGAAACTCCTGACGCACACACTCCAAGCGAATCGCGATTATGGTTCGTCCATCAACACTCGCATGAATCTCCACGCCGTCACCGTGCTCGTCGATGACTACGACACGGCCATTGCCCACTATGTCGACGATCTCGGCTTTGTGCTGATTGAGGATTCGACGTTGAGCCCGACCAAGCGCTGGGTGCGAGTGGCCCCGACAGCTGACAGTGGCACCTGCCTGCTCTTGGCTCAGGCCTCCAACGACGAGCAACGCTCGATGGTCGGCAAGCAAGGGGCTGGTCGGGTGCAGTTCTTTCTTCACGTCGCTGACTTCGACGCGGAGTTCAGTCGCATGCAAGGCCGCGGGGTCGCCTTTGTCGGAGAACCTCGGTTGGAGGAGTACGGCAAGGTGATTGTGTTCGCCGATCGATACGGCACCCTGTGGGATCTGGTACAGCCATTTGCAGCACATGACTGAACTGCTCGAACTTCCTGGTGAGTTCCACATCTACAAGTTCGCTTCGCTCGCAGCAGTGCCATTCGACTCCTTGGTCGCCATCGGGCAATCGGCTTTTTGGAATCTCAGCGCTTCGCCAGGCGAGGTCTCACTTGTTGCCCCGGAGTTGAGCATTGGTGATGAAGTGCCTGCGGTGGGTCCTTGGACTGGCTTTCGGGTGGTGGGCAACTTGGACTTTGCCCTGACCGGAATCCTGGCCTCGCTCACAACTCCGTTGGCAGTGGCAGCGATCAGTGTGTTCTCGGTTTCCACGTATGACACCGACTACATGTTCGTGAAGGCGGCGACACGAACGGCAGCGTTGGTCGCTTGGAACGCAGCTGGAATTCGCGTCGAATAGCCGCTTGCTCCCTAGCGAGGGCCGTACATGATCACGCCGACGCCAACGAGGCAAAGAGCAGCGCCAATCAAGTCATAACGATCAGGGGTGAAGCGATCAAAGATCATCGCCCAGGCAAGGGAGCCGGCAATGAAGACACCGCCGTAGGCAGCGAGCACCCGTCCGAAATTTGGATCTGGCTGCAGCGAAGCCATGAAGCCGTAGATGCCCAGAGAAATCACGCCAAGACCAATCCAGATCAGGCCCTTGCCTTCGCGGGCCCCCTGCCAGATCAGCCAGGCACCACCAATTTCGGTGATCGCCGCAAGGACGAACAACACTATCGAGCGCGCGACCATGCCTCAGCCTTGCGCACACCGCAGGCAGTGGAGCAAGGAGTGCCCGAATAGGCGGCCATGGAGCGCCGCAGTTATCGGCCTGTGTTCAGAATCATGAAGCTTCGGTGAAGTGTCGGGCTTTCACAGATTCCTGCATTTGCGGAATGATTTGCTCATGAGCCAGATCGCTGATGACTACCGCCGTCGCGCCGATGCATTTGAGCGGACGATCATCGAAGTCGAGGGGCCACAGTGGTTCCAGCCGTCTCCGTGCAGGCGTTGGAATGCCAAGGGCATCGTTATCCATGTGGTGCACATCCACGAACACATGATTCGCAGCACATGGGGTGAACCGCAGCGCACAATGCAGCCAACGGACGATCCCCTCCTCGCTTTTCAATCGGTGCGGGCCGAGATCGAAGCCTTCCTTGACGACGAGGATTTCGCCACAGCAACGCTCGTCACTCCTACGCAGCTGCTGACAGTGGAAGAGCACATCAAGGAAGTGGTCAGTGATGATCTGCCCATTCACACTTGGGATCTCGCCCGAGCTGCGGGCTTTGAATGCCAGTTGGATCCTGAGGATGTCGCATGGCTGTGGTCAGTTGTCAGTGCGATCCCACCGTCGGTGATGCAGATGTATCGGACTCCAGATGCTTTAGGCAAGGGCATTGAGGTCTATGGCCCGGAGATCGAAGTGCCATCGGACGCCTCAATGCAGGATCGCTTGCTGGGATACATCGGACGTGATCCGCAATGGGTGCCGCCGACCTATTGACTCGGCCGATCTGCAGTGCGCCTGCGGTACATGTCTTCATCAGCCCTGCTAGTGAGATCGCTGAGCGAGTCGCGCTGAGGGTTCCCGGCTGCGATGCCGATGCTGAGGCCGCCCATCTCGCTGTTGAGTACTTCCTGTCCTTCTGAGCTTCGCAAGCCGGATGTCAACTGTTCGGCATCATGCAGATTGCCCAGACCGACGACGAGAAATTCATCGCCACCCCAGCGCGAAAGCAGATCGCTTGGTCTTATCGAGCCCTTGATGGCTTGTGCTGCCGACAGGATGAGCCCATCGCCGTAGTCGTGTCCGAACTTGTCGTTGGCCTTCTTGAGTCCGCGAATGTCGATGAAGGCCACAAAGACACAGTCGTCGGATCCGCGAGCCTTGTCCCATAGTGCGGGCACGTGTTCCAGGAGACCATGACGATTGAGCACACCAGTGAGTTGATCTTGATTGGCCAGGTCCTTGGCTAATGCAGTGGCGTCTGCCAGGGCGATGATGCTCTGCAATCGAATGCGCAGCAGGATCGCGCCTATCCCTGCCGCAGTGATCGCTACCAGAATCCAGTCGAAGGTGTGACCGACTGGGCCTTGCCAGGCAGTCACACTCGCAGCGGCAATCATCAGCCCAGCACCGCACAGAAATGGCACAGTCGACAGCACGGTTGCACCGAAGGCAACGATGACAAACATTGCATAGGTGTAGTTCAGTGCAGTTCCCTCAACGCTGACCTGCCAAAGCAAGGTGATGACCAGCACCAATGCGTTGAAGGTGAAGATCCACGATCGGCGCGATCGGGGCACGCGTTCGGTGCTGAGCAGCCAGGCAGAGACGAAAAGCAGCAGCGCGACACACAGGTCGGTCACATGCGTTCTGAAGTAGTGCGTGTGAAAACCGTGGCTTGGCTCGCCGATGAAGGTAAGCACGGTCATGAGCAGGAGTACGCCTCCGGCCCAGCCCAAAGTCGTGGGGTATTCGCGGGTTGCAGTACTGAGGTGGGTCTCTTTGCGTTCGGCATTCAAACTGGGCGAACTTGCCCCGGTGTCGACATTGGGAAACAGTCGCCAGCGTGAGCCTGCGAAGAACTCCATCTTCATCTCCCTGCAGGTTCAGTGGGGGATCGGACGCTATCGGCAGATTCTACCGAGCATTTTGTCCCGTTTTTACTCAGCGGAAATCCTGAGTGTCACTTGGTGTATCGGCTTGAATACCACTGTGACCGAAAAAGTGCAGGGCCCCAAGTCCTACTTCCCTTCCATTGAGGCGAAGTATGGAAAGCCGATGGATTACTGGATGACTCAACTGGATTCGGTGCAGGACAAGAAGCACATGGATCAGGTGAACTGGCTGAAGAGCGAGTTCGGCATGGGCCATGGTCATGCCAATGCTGTGGTTGCGGTGTATCGCCAGGATCACGGGCTGTAGGAGGTCGCATGCTTGCGCGCAACTCGTACTCGCAGGAGTTCATCGCACACTGCAGAACGCGCATCGGCTCCGATGTGCAGGCCTATCGCAAGCTGGCAGCGGCATCAGGTCAGTCCTCGGCATCGGCGCTGGAAGCGATCGAGCCGGTGTACTTCAACAATCTGCTGCTGGCGATGGATGCCTTCTTCACTCATCGCACGCGCACCCTGGAGAAGAAGGATGGCAATCCCCTGAATGAGGTGAGAGTGCTGTGTCGATCGATCGTAGAAAACGACGCAGTCCTGATGAAGGACTCGACCATCAACTTGAACCCCGCCAAATCTGTGCTCGGTCTGGCCGTCGGCGATTCAATTCGACTCAGTCTTGAAGAGTTCGTCCGCATCAGTGATGCCTATTTCGCTGAGATGCTCGTGAAGTTCGCTGAGTAGGAGTGGGATGTCAACAGCAGAGGTCGATGCCTACATTGCCAAGTTCGACGAGCCACAGCAGAAGAAACTGAATGCCCTGCGTGACGTGATCCTGCAGTATCTGCCCGAGTCAGAGCAGGGAATGTCCTATTCGATGCCCGCTTTTCGAATCAAGGGCAAGGTCATCGCGGGAATGGCGGGATACAAGACGTTCGTCTCCTATTACCCCCACAGTGGGGCCGTCATTGAGCAGGTGGCTGAGGCTGCCAGGTACGAAGGCACCCCCGGGGCGCTGCATTTTCCGCTGAACAAGCCCGTCCCCAAGAAGCTTGTGAAGCAGCTGATCGCGGTCAAGCTTTCGCTGGTCTTCCCTGAGCCGGGAGATTCGTGGGTCAGCTATGGCATCGCCGGGCCCGCACGTCGAGCACTGGCCACCGCCGGCATCACGACCGTGGAGCAGCTGAGAAAGTGGGATCTGGGCGATATCGCCAAACTTCATGGGATGGGCCCTGCGACTCTTCCAATCCTGGAACAGCTACAGCGGAGCAAGTAGCCATTCGTTGAGGGCTGGCTCCGTGGATTCGTCGCCCGGCGCTTCCTACCCGTAAGGTCTCGGGGTGCAGAGCAGAGAAGATCTTCGTAACGTCGCCATCATCGCCCACGTT
>JAUSQD010000184.1 GCA_030652695.1 Actinomycetota bacterium | reverse complement strand
CGATCCAGCCGCCATCGACCTTGACGCCCTTGGTTGACACGGCTGCGGCGTCCGAACCGGCACCCGGCTCTGAGAACAACTGGCACCACACAGTTTCGCCAAGCAGGGCCGGGCGCAGCCAGCGCTCGACCTGCTCTTCGGTGGCCAGTTGCGACAGGGTCAAGCCGACCCAGCCCGTGATGCCCATGTTCGGGATCGTGATGTCGGCGAACTCTTCCTCGATCACCAGTTGCTCGATGGCCTTGGCCTCGCGACCCCAGGGCTTGCCCCAGTGCGGCACCAGGTAACCGGTCTCCAACAGGACGCGGCGACGATCCTCTTCCGCAGCAGCGGAGTACGCGGCTATTGCTGCCCGCGCTTCAGCGCGAAAGGACTCTGCCTCGGGTGGCAACTCAAGTGCGTACACGCGGTGGTGTCCACCGGCGCTGAGCTTGGTGAGTTCCTCAGCTGCATCATCAGCACTGCCGAACAGCACGGCCAATGCGGCGGCGCGCTTGAAGTACAGATGTGCGTCGTGCTCCCAGGTGAAGCCGATGCCGCCATGGATCTGGATGTTCTTGCGGGCATTGAATTCATATGCCGGCAGTGACAGCGCTGCAGCAGATGCTGCAGCCATGGGTCCATGTTCAGGATCAGTGCCAGTGCGCGCTGCATCCCAGGCAAGGGCGGTAGCCATCTCGGTCTGGATGATCATGTTTGCGCAATGGTGCTTGATGGCCTGGAAGGTGGAGATCGTGCGACCGAACTGCTCGCGAATCTTGGCGTAGGCAACTGCAGTCTCTGTCGTGACGCGTGCTCCGCCAGCAGCTTCTGCTGATGCCAGAACCCGGCCGATGCGCAATGCGATTGCGCCGCCGCCAACGATCAAGTTCTCACTTGCAACCTCAACATCGGAGAGTTCAACTCGTGCGTTGCGGCGAGTGGAGTCGATGCTCTTGTTGGCGGTGACGGTGACGCCTGGAGCATTCGCTGGGATGACGATGAGGTCGTCACCGACGACCAAGGCGAGATGCGTTGCGAGAACAGCCGAGGTCACTGATGCTGCGGTACCACTGACTTTGCCGCCAGTGAGCGTCAGCTTGGTGTGCACACCAATGCCTGCTGTGGACGTGCCGTCTGCGAAGCCAGGAAGCAGGGCCTTGTGCTGAACATCAGTTCCAGCAGTGGCGATGGTTGCGGAGGTGACGACCGTGGGCAGAAACGCGCCAGGCGCAACTGCGCGACCGAGTTCCTCCACAACGATGGCGAGTTCTTCCAAGCCGTAGCCCTGGCCGCCGACACTTTCTGGGAGATGGATGCCAAAGAGCCCGTTCTCCTGCAGTGCAGACCAGAAGGGCGGCAGCACCTCTGCGTCAGCATCCAAGGTCGCGCGTGCGGCCCCCAGAGCATCGTGGTCGGCCATCAATGAGCGAGCGACATCCGCAAGGGCGCGGTGCTCCTCAGTCAGCGCTAAAGACATGGGTGTTCCTTTCAGATGTGCACAATCGGAGATTGCCTGAGCGTAGTCGAATTGTCGAACTCTTTAGCCCGAATCGAATTTCTGCCGATGGCATGAGGTGCCACGTTGCAGCCCGTCACATGCGAACGCGGCAGGGACATCGTCCCTGCCGCGTTCCTTGGCTTGATGCCAGCGTTGAACTCTCGATCAGGTGACAGCGCCGGCGATCTTCAGCTCGAGCTGCTTCTCGATGTCGAAACCGAGCTCGGAGAGGATCTCGTCGGTGTGCTCTGCGAACTGCGGGGCACGGGTGAGGCTGGGGTTCTCCTCGTCGAAGAGCACTGGCACCGAAATGAGCTCGCGCTCCACACCCTCAGCGTCCACGACCTTGGAGACCAGGCCATTGGCGCGCAGTGACTCATCCTGAGCGATATCCCAGAAGTCAGCCACGATTGCCCATTGGCCGGACTGCTTGTTGAGAATCTCAGTCAGTTCGGCGCGGGTCTTGGACAAGAAGAGTTCGGCGACCAGCTGGCGTCCCTCGTAGCCGTTCATCACAATGGACTCGGCCGTCAGGAAGCGCTCATCGGTCTTCCACTCGGGCTTGTCGAAGACATCGCAGAATCCTGGCCAGTAGGCGCCGGGCTGCAGCATCGTGAGCATGATGAATTTGCCGTCGCCGGTGCGGTAGGCGCCGGTGAGCGGGTTGCCTGGGGTGCCGGCAACCGGCATCGATGGTGGTGGTGGTGCCCCACCTACGAGCATGGCCAGGTTTGAGCCGAATGAGGTTGACCACGCGCCGACGCCCAGCAGCGACACATCGACCACTGGCGATTCACCCGTGGTGGCTCGCTTGTACAACGCTGCTGCAACACCGCCGGCAATGGTCATGCCGCCGGCATTGTCGCCGTAGGCACCCGTAGGCATAGCGGTCAATTCGGTCGCATCTGCCCAGGTGGTGGCCCGAGCGGCGCCGCTGCGTGCCCAGAAGCCGGTGGAGTCCTAGCCACCCTTTTAGCGCTCCGGGCCCTTGTTGCCGAAGGCGGTTCCGCGGACGTAGATGATCTTGGGGTTGATGGCCTTGATCTGATCCACATCGATGCCCATTTTGATGCGGGCGCTGGGGAGCATGTTGGTGAGGAACACATCGGCCTGTTCGACCAATTCGCGCAGGATCTCCTGTGCCTCAGGCTTGTACAGATCCAGCCCGATGCTGCGCTTGCCGCGGTTGGGGCCCTCCATGATCGGGTAGAAGGTTGAGCCGGGGACGAGGGCGTCCAGCCCCATCACGCGCACGAGCCCGCGCTGGGCATCGCCGGTCACGGCATGCTCGACCTTGATGACATCTGCACCCCAGTCCGATAGGACGGCGCCGGCTGCAGGGACGAAAGTGAACTGCGCGATCTCGAGAACGCGCACCCCTTCCATGGGACCGCTCATGAACACTCCTTTGTAAGCCTGATCAACGAGGGCTCACCGTAATGCTTTCGGTAGACAATTGACCAGCATTTTTCAGACTGCTTCTGCCTCACGAAAAAAACTTCGAAATATCCCTTGTCGGCTGATATCGCAAGTATTACGGTATTGAGTTAACAGATCGTTGATGAGCCAGAGATCGTTGATATCTGTATCTGCCCCTACCAAAGAAACCATCCTTCGGGATGAGGAGGACGAATGCTTCCTAAGGACGTACAAATTGTGAGCGTTGACGATCACGTCATCGAGCACCCCAATGTGTGGCAAGACCGGCTGCCTGCAAAGTTCAAGGAAGCAGGCCCCAACCTCATCCGTGATGCCGTCAATGGCGACTACTGGCGCTTTGAGGGCGAGAAGGCGGGCAACTTCGCGCTGAACGCTGTCGCTGGCCGCGCCAAGGAAGACATCGCGATGGATCCACGCTCCTACGACGACATGCGCGATGGCTGCCATGACATTGAAGAGCGCATCAAGGACATGGACATCGAAGGCGTTCACGCACAGTTGAACTTCCCGAACATGCCTGGCTTCGCTGGCACCACCTTTGCCATGGCAAAGGACAAGGAACTCGCGCTGGCCTGCGTGCAGGCGTACAACGACTTCATCCTCGATGAGTGGTGTGCTCCCTACCCTGATCGTCAGATCCCATTGATGATCGTGCCGTGGTGGGACATGGACCTCACGGTCAAGGAGATCCACCGCACGGCCGACAAGGGTGGCAAGAGCTTCACCTTCGTTGAGCTTCCACACCGCATGGGCATGCCTTCCTGGCACAGCGACTACTTCAACCCGATGCTGCAGGCGGCTCAGGATCGCGATATGCCGATCTCGATCCACTTCGGCTCCGGCGGTTTCCCCCCAGGTGTTTCCACCGAAGGTGTGACCACCAACTTCGTGGTAGGCATCTCGCTGTTCGCGCTGAACTCGGCCAATGCCACCGCAGAGCTGCTGTGCTCACCGGTGTTCCACAACTACCCAGACGTGAAGTTCGTGCTCTCCGAGGGCGGCATCGGCTGGGTTCCCTACATGCTCGAGCGCATCGACTATGTGTGGGACCGTCACCGTTGGTACAACGACATCAACCGTGAGATTCCGCCGTCACAGTTGTTCAAGAAGAACATGTTCGCACCGTTCATCTACGACGATGCTGGCATCCACTCGCGCCACCTCATCGGCATCGAGAACATCATGTTCGAGTCGGATTACCCGCACTCTGACAGCAACTGGCCACACACCCGCAAGATGCTCGAAGAGTCCCTTGCCAATGTGCCAGATGACGAGTGCCGTCTCATCGCTGAGGGCAACGCACGTCGCGTGTACAACTTCCCTCGCACCACCTGAGTAGCGAATTTGCAGTAAGCAGAAGTGCCCGGAGCTAAGGC
>JAUSQD010000173.1 GCA_030652695.1 Actinomycetota bacterium | reverse complement strand
GTCAAGACCTTTGCCAACGCCATGAAGGCAGCCGGCTTGAACCCCTACGCACCGGCTGGCCCAGTGGGCTACCTCAGTGCTGACCTGTTCATCAAGGGCCTGAAGGTGGCTGGCAAGTGCCCGACGCGCGCGTCCTTCATCAACAACCTGCGCAAGGTCAACAACTACGACGGTGGCGGCTTGATCCCTGCCAAGGTCTCCTTTGTTCCCAATGGGCTCTTCCCGAACGGCGATCCCATCACCTGTGGCTGGTACACCGTGGCAAAGGGTCTGGAGATGGTGCCTGACGCCAAGCCAACCTGTGGCGGCAAGTACATCGACACCACAACCGGCAAGGTGGTGTTCGGCAGCTAGTCACATCTGTGCATGACAAGTGGCGGGCAACCGGAAGGTGCCCGCCACTTGTTTGCAAAAAAGCAGGAAAAGTGCCTGCAATATAAGGCATTTGTCTAGTTTGAAATGTACTAGGTAACAAAAGTACAACGATCAAACACAAGCCCTATCTCGCAATCCATCGACATTCCATAGTGCAGATCTCCGTCACCGCAAACCGCGGTGATGCCACTCGTTGGAGGATCTTGTGCTTTCAAATCGAAATATGCGCGGCAAGGCAACCCTTGTTGTTGGCGCCAGCGCATCCCTGCTGCTTGGCCTCACCGCCGGCAGTGCGATCGCAGCGCCAACACCGACGCCTACCAAGGCCGCCAGCAATGCCTCATGTCCTGCGGCCCCCGGCGTCACACCAACAGGCATCTCCGTCGGTTGGGTTGGCTCAAAGACGGGCGCGGCGGCTACCACCTTCATTGGTGCATCCGAAGGTGCGCAGCTGCGCTTTGACCAGGAGAACGCCAAGGGTGGTGTCAACGGTCGCAAGATCAAGCTGAACATCTATGACGATGCCACCAACCCCAGCAATCAGGTTTCCGTTGTGCAGAAGGCAATCGGCGAGAACGTCTTCGGTCTGACCACTGCCACCAGCACCGTGTCGATGTTCCCGACGCTGAAGAGCGCAAACATCCCGATCGTTGGATTCAACAACCCAGCCTTTGGCACGGACAACAATGCATTTGGCATCACCGGCATCACGACGGGATCCAATCCGGCCATCGCCTCCACCGGCATCGTGGAGAAGATGAAGCAGATGGGTGCGACCAAGCTTGCAATCATCAATCACGCCAGTGCTGGTGCAACCGCGTCGCAGAATGGACTGGCAAACATCGTGCCCTACGTCCCTGGCGTCACGACAGTCCTGCGCATCGCTGACTCACCGATGGGCGCGCACGATGCAACCTCGGAGGCTCTGCGCATCAAGAACTCCGGTGCTGACGCTGTCAACTACTCCGGCTTCATCGATGGCGGCATCTCAATCGCCCAGGCTCTCAAGCAGCAGGGTGTGCAGTTGAAGTCATTTGTCGTCGCTGGTCTGACTGACCCAGCCGTGCTCAAGACGGCAAACGGTGCCCTTGAAGGCGCATTGGGTGCAACGTATGGCCCAGTGCCGATCGGCGTGAACGTGCGCGCAGTCAAGACCTTTGCCAACGCCATGAAGGCAGCCGGCTTGAACCCCTACGCACCGGCTGGCCCAGTGGGCTACCTCAGTGCTGACCTGTTCATCAAGGGCCTGAAGGT
>JAUSQD010000167.1 GCA_030652695.1 Actinomycetota bacterium | reverse complement strand
ACCTTCGACGCGCTGATGCACGATTCTCTGCGATCTCGGCAGCAGTCATGGACGCGGCAAGTGCCTGATAGCCCACAACTTCGGCTCGTTCACGAATGGCCGACATCCCAGTTGTCCAGATCGCGTGCAGAAGCGCCGATTCGCTGACGTTGCCGGAGCGCATTTGGTCAGGACTCAACTCCTGGAGAGCCTGGCGCAGCTCTTCGGAATCCTGCAGGGCCTCAATGTCGCGGACATCGTTTTCAGTGAGTGGCAGTGAAGGTCGACGCACGATGCGTCCTTGGATGCGAGAAGCCATGAGCATATTGTGCATCAGAAAGTGATGCAGTCAATGCTCGTGAGGCAGTGGCGCACGTGAAAGCTGTTGGCATATCTCGACTATGAGGCACCCGTCGCTCGATGTCATACCCCATGGCCACGCTGTGCATGTCGTTTCTCATTGCCTCGTGCCTGGGGAATGACACGAAAATTGAAGAGAATGTCCTCGGCGCGCCGCGCACGCGTCGCTTGCAATCGGCTTGCGATGGGTCTAACGTCGTACCCCTAGATGTAGTGGTCACAACGGTGTGATTCCTCCACAGGTTGTGGCACTTCATCAACAGGTTGTCTACAAGATTTCCCAAGGAAATCCCCAAGACGGCCGCACTGGCGTTACAGATGTGACGAAAGTGAAAGAACGAAACGCAAGTGACGACAGCAAGGTCAGAAGGCAAGATCGAGCAAGACCAAGATCGGGGGTGCACCACATGCGTTGTCCATTCTGCAAAGAGGACGACTCGCGGGTCGTGGACTCCCGTGCGGCAGAAGATGGCCTGGCCATCCGCCGCCGACGCGAATGCGCCAAGTGCGGCCGCCGGTTCACCACCGCAGAAACCGCTCTCCTCCTGATCGCCAAGCGCTCGGGAGCCCTTGAATCCTTCAGCCGCGAAAAAGTGGTCAACGGTGTTCGCAAGGCCTGCCAAGGCCGACCGGTCAGCGATGACGATCTTGCTCGTTTGGCACACCGGGTCGAAGACACACTGCGTGCAGCTGGGGCGTCTGAAGTCCCAGCGCAAGAAGTTGGCCTTGCCATCCTCGGACCACTTCGCGAGCTCGATGAAGTGGCCTACCTGCGCTTTGCCTCCGTCTATCGATCCTTCGACACCCTTGAGGACTTCGAAGCCGAGATCGCCCTGCTGCGTGCAGAAGGCGAACCAGTCGGCCAGGAGCCCAGCACCACCAGCACCAAGCAGTAATCCCCACCAAAGGCTTCCCAGTCCTTATCCGCATTTATCGAAAGGCACCACCCATGTCGGTCACCACGAACCTCGCAGCAACAGACGGCTTTGTTCACAACACCTTGAATCAGCCTGGTCTGGTGATGGAGCGTCTCTATACGACTCCAGGGCTGCATCCATATGACGGTGTGAACTGGGAGGGACGCGACGTCGTGCAGACCAACTGGAAGACGGGCGAAGCCGTCTTCGAGCAGCGCGGGGTTGAGTTTCCTGACTCATGGAGCGTCAACGCCTCCACCATCGTCACCACCAAGTACTTCCGCGGAGCTGTGGGAACTGAGCAGCGCGAGTGGAGCCTGAAGCAGCTGATCGACCGGGTCGTGCTGACCTACACCAAGGCCGGCAAGGAGAACGGCTACTTCCGCACCGACGCCGATGCCGAGATCTTCGAGCTCGAGCTCACCCACATGCTGCTGCACCAGGTGTTCAGCTTCAACTCACCCGTGTGGTTCAACGTGGGCACCACCAGTCCGCAGCAGGTCAGCGCCTGCTTCATCCTCAGCGTCGACGACACCATGGATTCGATCCTGAACTGGTACCGCGAAGAAGGCATGATCTTCAAGGGCGGCTCCGGCGCCGGCTTGAACCTCAGCCGCATCCGTTCAGCCAAAGAACTGCTGAAGTCTTCCGGTGGCACCGCCTCAGGCCCGGTCAGCTTCATGCGCGGTGCTGACGCATCCGCCGGCACCATCAAGTCCGGTGGTGCAACGCGTCGCGCAGCCAAGATGGTGGTGCTCGATGTTGATCACCCAGACATCGAGGAGTTCATCGAGACCAAGGTGCGCGAAGAGGACAAGATCCGCGTGCTTCGCGATGCCGGCTACGACATGGACCTTGGTGGCAAGGACATCGTCAGCGTGCAGTACCAGAACGCCAACAACTCCGTGCGCGTCAGTGATCTGTTCATGCGTGCAGTTGAGAACAACGAGGATTTCGGTCTGACCTCACGCACCTCCGGTGAAGTCATCGACACTGTCAACGCCAAGGATCTGTTCCGCAAGATGAGCGAGGCCGCTTGGGCCTGCGCTGATCCAGGCATTCAGTACGACGACACCATCAACGACTGGCACACCAACCCCGAGACCGGCCGCATCAATGCGTCCAACCCCTGCTCGGAATACATGAGCCTGGACAACTCCTCCTGCAACCTGGCGAGCCTGAACCTGCTTACCTTCTTGAAGGACGACGACACCTTCGACGGCGTGAAGTTCGCCAAGGCTGTGGAGTTCATCATCACTGCGATGGATATCTCGATCTGCTTCGCCGATTTCCCGACCGACCCCATCGCTGACACCACCAAGCGCTACCGCCAGTTGGGCATCGGCTACGCCAACCTCGGCGCACTGCTGATGGCAACCGGCCTGCCCTACGACTCAGATGGTGGCCGCGCATTCGCCGCAGCCATCACCAGCCTTATGACCGGCACCGCCTACAAGCGCAGCGCCGAACTGGCCGGCATCGTTGGCCCGTACGACGGCTACGCACGCAATGTCGACGGTCACAAGAAGGTCATGCGCAAGCACGCCGCAGCCAATGACACCGTTCGCAACATCACCAGCCTTGATGGCGATGTTGCCAAGCTGGCCAACCAGGCCTGGGCTGACTGCTTGAAGATCGGCGAGGTCAACGGCTGGCGCAACGC
This sequence comes from Actinomycetota bacterium, assembly GCA_030652695.1. GTDB lineage: Bacteria > Actinomycetota > Actinomycetes > S36-B12 > S36-B12 > UBA11398. The sequence continues at coordinate 12,205 of JAUSQD010000167.1, read as the reverse complement.
GCAGGCCTCAGTGCTTGCCCCCACCGGCACCATCGGCTTCATGATGGACTGCGACACCACCGGCATCGAGCCAGACTTCTCACTGGTCAAGTTCAAGAAGCTCGTCGGCGGCGGCTCGATGCAGATCGTCAACCAGACGATCCCGCGTGCGCTCAAGAAGCTCGGATACGCCGACGAGACCATCGAAGCCATCGTTGAATACATCGGCGAGAACGGTCACGTCATCGATGCCCCAGGCCTGAAGACGGCTGACTACGCAATCTTCGACACCGCCATGGGAGTTCGCAGCATCACGCCTCTGGGTCACGTGCGCATGATGGCCGCAGTGCAGCCCTTCATCTCCGGTGCAATCTCCAAGACCGTCAACATGCCCGAGAGCGCAAGCATCGAAGAAGTAGAGGACATCTACTTCCAGGGCTGGAAGCTGGGTATCAAGGCGCTGGCGATCTACCGCGACAACTGCAAGGTCGGCCAGCCACTCAGCGATGCCAAGGCCAAGAAGGTCGACGAGATCATCGAGCTGACCGCAGAGGCCATTGCCGAACTGACCAGCAAGCCCACCCGCAAGCGCCTGCCGAAGTCACGCCCAAGTCGCACCACCAGCTTCAGCGTTGCCGGTGCCGAGGGCTACATGACGGCAGGCAGCTACGAAGACGGTCACCTCGGTGAGGTCTTCCTCAAGCTCGGCAAGCAGGGTTCAACCCTGGCCGGTGTGATGGATGCCTTCTCGATCGCGATCAGTATCGCCCTGCAGTACGGCGTGCCGCTGGATGCCTTCGTGAGCAAGTTCGTCAACATGCGCTTTGAGCCCGCAGGCATGACCGATGACCCGGACATCCGCATCAGCCAATCGATCATGGACTACATCTTCCGCAGGCTTGCGCTGGACTACCTGCCATTCGAGCAGCGCGAAGCACTCAGCATCTTCACCGCTGATGAGCGCACCGCCACGGTCAATGCAAGCTACGGAGCACCTGCGCCTGCAGCTGACCTTGACGACATCATCGAAGAGGACAGCGTGGAGATCGCAGCAGAAGCAGCAGCGACTGCAGCGCAAACAATCCAGATCACCAAGCCAGCAACGAGCAAGGCGCACTCAAGTGCTGAACTGCTCGAGGAGATCACCGGCATCGCCAGTGATGCACCGCTGTGCATGACCTGCGGCATCAAGATGCGGACTGCTGGTTCCTGCTACGTGTGTGAAGGATGTGGGAGCACCAGCGGCTGTAGCTAACCGACAAGTGCAAAGTGAAGGCGACTCAAACTTGAGTCGCCTTCACTTTGTGTCTGGCTCTATCGGATGTGTTCTCCGATACGGCGGCTATTCGCAGCACGAAGTCATTGTCGTGTGACGCCAGCATGTCTCAATCTCATGCGTTTCATTGCACGCATTCTTGACTTCGCCTTACGCCTGTGTTGCGCTAGCAGAGCCGTGTTGCTCATGGAGACAATTCTTGTCTTAGGGCCAGGTGAGCCAACATCCGCGTGGTGTCCCATGTGGCTCCGCGGTCCGGATATTGCTGGTTCCGCTGAATGCATACTTGAGAATTCGTTTGAAGAGGACATTTCCTGGTAGACGAGAAACAATGCGGCGCATGGACATTCACCACATAAGTATTCGCATACCTCCCTTGGAAATTGATTGGATCGACAAATTCATCGACTTCACCTCTATCGCGATTGCGACTCTGGCCGGTGCGCTTGTGGGTGCTTTGGCGGCGGGCGGCTTTGCTTGGTGGGTTCAAAAGCAAGATCGGAAGGATGCACGCCTAGCAGTTGACCAAGATAGGTGGGTGGACTGGGCTCACGAGCTCGGGGATCTTTCAAGCCTTCAACTACTTGAAGTGGCGATGGAATGGCGAGGGGCAGTGACGACTCTCGAGAAAGGTCAGGAAGCCGCGGCACTAAGCGCTGGGCGCTCAATTCCTGCTCAGGACGACATGAGGCGCTGGCGTCAAGCAGAACAACAGCTTCGCAATGTGTCCCTGCGGATTACTCTGCTCTCCGAAAGAATGCTGAGGCGGCCGGGATCTCCGTCTGTCGGGCGAGATGTGTTGCAGGAGGCTTACAGTCGTTGGGCGCGTGCGTTCGATTCAGCGCTGCGCCTCATTAGGGCCGCCGATCCAAATAGCAACGTGATAACAAAGTATCTAGACATGGCACCGATCCGAGATGTCAAAGCCATCGGGGACGAGCTAATTGCTTCGGCATCTCATCTGAGGGAGGTCGCGGACAGAATGCTCGAAAGCGATCACGAATGGCTGGCGAAATCGAGGAGTTCGAATACTTCATGAGAAGTTCGTCCATCTTAATTGACCACGCCTGACAACCCCTGCATTCATTTGTGTTTACGAGACATGCCTTGAGAAAGCCGCTACTTGGAGTTGGATGCGCGAATGTGTCTTGACGCATGCTGCCACTCAATCGGATCGGGTGTCCGATACGCCCGCCAATTCCCTCACGAATCCGCATAGCGTCTCGCAACAGCGTGCCTGAATCTCACGCTCATCAGCACGCCCGCTCGTGCTTAGCCTTTGCGCTGAGCAGCACCGACGGTTTCAGTGAATTCGCCCGGCAAGATGTTGCGCATCTGCTTGGGCAATTGTTTCAACCAGACTCACCTCGAACCAGAAAGCATGTGGCGGCATGCGTCCACTTCTGGCCTAGATGTCGGATCGGTCCGCTAGCGTTCGCAAAGTCAACATCGAAGCGTACGGGGGAGAGTCGAAATGGAGCTCAGCGAACGCGAGCGTGTGATTCTTGCCCAACTCGAGATGTTGATACGACAAGGCAGGTCTGAGGTCGAGGCTGCTCTCACGCTCAACGTCATGCTTGCCGGCGACGAGCAGCTTGTTGGTCGCGTGGTCGACTTCCGTCACGTGATCGCAGAGGAGCGTCGAACATTTGCCGGCGGTAAGGCGCTGTTCGACCCCGAGGACGAGGGACAGGCTTGGTACTCCGGTCCGAGCTCAACGGATGTCTTCTGGCCCGATCTCGAGAATTCACTTCTCTCGGATCTTTCTTGGGCCGCTGCCGTGCCTAGCCTCGATGAAGCCTCCACGGACATCGTCAGCCTCTTAGCCGATCCCCACAGCCCCAAGATCCAAACACGCGGTTTGGTTGTGGGATTCGTTCAGTCCGGCAAGACAGCCAATTTCACTGCCTCAATCGCCAAGGCAGCAGATGCGGGCTACCGTCTTTTCATTGTGTTGTCTGGCGTGCACAACTCACTTCGCAGGCAGACGCAGCTACGTATCGACCACGATCTCATCGATCGCCATCCGGCCAGATGGGTTGGTCTCACTGACGAGCAGCGGGACTTCGGCAAGCCCATCAAGGCACTCCCGTTGCTTGCGTCTCCTGAGCTTCGCCTGATCGCTGTCGTCAAGAAGAACGTGTCGCGACTTACGCTCTTGCGGGACTGGCTCAAGGATGCGCAAAAACACGGAGGCTTGGACTCGTCGCCCATTCTGATCATCGATGACGAGGCTGACCAAGCAAGCCCCAATGCTGCGAAGAATCCGGAGCTGGACCGGACGAGAATCAACGAGCGGATCTCTGAGCTGCTTGCATTACCCAGAGTCGCGTATGTCGGCTACACAGCGACACCATTTGCCAATGTCCTGGTGAACCCCGCCGATGCGAAGGACATCTATCCACGCACATTCATCTACTCGCTCCCAAAGCCTTCTACTTACTTCGGAGCAAGAGAGCTGTTCGGGCAAGCCGTGTCCGAAGACGAAGCCGAGGCGCAGGATGAGCCCCATGACATGTTCCGCGTCGTTCCAGACGACGAGGCTGAGCGTCACTCATTGGCACGCGTTCGGGATGAGGGACCGGAGATCACGCCCTGTCTTGCGGAGGCAATCGCCTGGTTCATCCTTGCGACCTCTGCGCGTAGGGTGCGTTCTGGCATCGCGAAGCATTCGAGCATGCTGATCCACACAACGGTTCGGGTCGAACCGCAGCTCAGCTACATCGCACCTATACGTGCCTATGTGAAGAAGCTCGGCGAAGACGTCGCCCAAGGCAGGTTCGAAGTTCTCCGACTCTTGTGGGAATCGGAGTGTGAACGGGAGCCCGCAAGTAGGCACGAGGTGGCGGCGCTGTTGTTCGATGAGATCAGCCCAGCCTTGGCCGCCACTATCGATGGCCTGAAGGTGCTTGCGGATAACGGTCAATCGGTCGATCGCCTGATTTACGACGATGAGCCGGCAACTGTCATAGCTGTGGGCGGGAACACGCTCTCGCGGGGCCTGACGTTGGAGGGCTTGGTCTCGTCCTACTTCCTGCGCAGCTCTGGCACATACGACACTCTTCTGCAGATGGGGCGATGGTTCGGCTACCGACCAGGATACGGAGACCTCCCAAGAATCTGGACGACGAAGCAACTGGCTGACGAGTTCGAATTCCTCGCTGATGTCGAAGATTCGATCCGGACCGAGATCGAGCGATATCAGACAGTGGATGGCGCGTCGCCACTGAACTTGCCCGTTCGGATCGCCCTTCACCCGCGGATGCAGGCTACGGCCAAGGCCAAGATGTACTTCGCTGTCAAGGGTGACCCGTCTTATAGCGCGCAACGACCTCAGACCACGTATTTCGACGATCGCGACGAGGAGGTCATAGATGAGAACCAATCGGCCGTGCGCTCGCTGATCGAGTCGGTCAAGGCGCTGGACATTGTCGAAGATCAGCAGGTTGGCAGAGTCGTCCTTCACGACGTACCCGTGCAGCTCATAAATGCGTTCGTTGAGAGCTATCGCTTCCACGAGGACAGCGAGATCAACTCGAAGCTAATTGCGAAGTACATCGAAGGGCAAAGGGCGGCCGGTGTGCTTGAGAGTTGGAATGTTGCTGTCATCGGTGTTCGGAATCCAACTCGGACGATCCCGCTGGGACTCGAATTGCCCAGCGCGCTGATCACCAGATCCAAGCTGAAGCGATCTAGCGGACCGACCCGCGCTGTCATCGGCACATTGATGTCAAAGCCTGATCGAGTAGCCGATCTGATCCCGGCAGCAGCCGTGCGTCCTTCAACCACCGATCGAGAGCTCCAGGATTTGCGCGACGCGGACGGACGAGGACTCCTCGTGATCTACCCGATTGACAAGAACTCACAGCCCAAAGCCGGAGCCCGCGGCCGAGTTGCCCTGGATTCTCACGGAGACTTGATTGGTGTGGCATTTTGCTTTCCCTCAGCAAAATCTGGGACTGAACCCACCCAGCCCACCGATATCCAAGTCGACCTGTCAGGCGTGGGCTTCCTGGCCGCCGACGGTGAGGCAGAGGTTGACGGCGAGTACGAAGACCTCGACGGCTGGCAAGACGAGGTGGACCTTGACCATGGATAGGCAGGATCTCGAAGGCGTTTGGACAGTTCTGTCGACTGATCGGCCTTCGACAGGAGTGGCCGTAACGCCTATCGGCTACACCATCGCCGCGGGGCCGCTCTTGGGCGGGATCGATGCTGAGGGTAATCGGCACCTGCTGATTCCGCTCCTGGCAGGAGAGGCGGCAAAGACAAACTCCAGAGGTCGGAGCCATCAATGTCCTACGACTTGCGCACGAGGGTCAGCAGTATTTGACCATTGTCTGCTTGGTTCCCGAATTGCATCGCGTGTTCACCCAGTTCTGCAGGGAGCTAGCCGAATCGGTCGAGCACGTTCCATCTCCGGCGCGTGAGGCCGCAGACGCATTTGAACGTTGGCGAGATCTTTTCTCAGAGGCCTTGGCGCCTGACCTCCTCGGCGAGGAGGAGTTGGTGGGGCTTGTCGGCGAACTGATTGCCGTCGAAGATGTTCTTACCCGTGGAGCATCGGGAGACCTCGACTTCTGGGTCGGCCCGCTGAATCATGTGCACGATCTACGAACGCCCTCGCACGCCATTGAGGTCAAGGCGACTCTCGTCAGGGAGGGGAGAATCGTCTCGATTTCGAGCGTCGACCAACTCCAACCCCCGGTCGGCGCAACACTGGTCCTGCGTCACATGCGACTCGAACGCGACCCAAGTGGGTTCGACTTGAGAATGCTCATGGCCCGTGTCATTGCCGCAGGGGCAGACAGGACCGAGCTTGCGCGGAAATTGCGTGCGGTCGGCGTGAACATCGATGAAGTCGACGCGTACCGGCGCCGCACCTACCGGCTGGTAGAGACGAGGTTCTACGACGTCACTGCCGAGGCCTTTCCTCGAATCCTGCGTTCATCGTTCAGCGATGGCGACGTGCCGGTTGGTACTCTTCGCCTGGCATACGCGATCGATCTGACAAACGAACCGCCGCATCCGATGACGGCCGTCCAGTCCCAGCAGGCGCTGAATGATTTTGCAGAAGAGGCTTCACGTGGACTGGATACCTGAGCCCAAGCCGCCTTCAGGCGGCCTCGCGGCTGAGGGTTTCTACAAGCTTCTTGGCAGGCCCAGATTGGACCCGCTCACTGTCTTGGTCAGAGAGACGGCGCAGAACAGCTGGGACGCGCGCCTGCACAACAAACAACCGGTTGAATTCACGATTCAAGGCTGGCAGCTGACAGATCACGAACGGGAAGCCTTACGTGACAAAGTCTTTGTAAAGGCGAAGGAGGCCCGTGGGACCAATCTGGACAAGGCAATGGCATCGCCTGACCTACTCGGGTTCTACATCACCGACCGGAACACCAAGGGTCTCAGTGGTCCAATGCAGGCAGACCAAAGCGATGCTGATGACACCTATGACTGGGTCGATTTCGTTCTGAATGTTGGCGAAGCGAACACCCACGGGCACACCGGAGGCACGTACGGATTCGGCAAGACCATCTCATACGTCGTGTCGACTGCCAACGCCGTCGTCATCCACACTCACACGATCTACAAGGGCCGTCCTCAAGCCCGTTTGATTGCATGCGCGCTGGGACAGAAGTTCACGCGGAAGGGCAAGCTGTTCACAGGCCGACACTGGTGGGGCGAGGACGCCGGCGGGGCCCCACTACCAATCACAGGTCGAGACGCGGATCGGATCGCAGAACAGATCGGCATGCCAGAGTTCCATGGCAGTGAGACGGGCACCAACATTCTTGTAGTTGCGCCCGATTTGGCAGAGCGAACACCTGAGCAGTCGATGCGGTTCATTGCCGAGTCGGTGACCTGGAATCTGTGGCCCAAGTTGATGCGCCATGGGAGCAAGCAAGGCATGGATATTTACGTAAGCTGGAATGGCGAGAACGTCGCCATACCAAAACCGGAAGATCGGCCACCCCTGCATGGCTTCGCTCAGGCGTTTCAGTCGATCCTGGATGGCGGTGCGCTTGCACCAGGGGTCCCCGGGCTTCGGCTCGACACCATCAGCAGCCGACGCCCGAACGTGGCTATCGGCTTGTTGGCGACGGTTCCCCTCATTCATCGGGAGCGTGCACAGATTGACGACGGGTCAGACCCTGAAAATAGCGAGGCTCCAAGGTCGGCTGCCGCGATCTCTGGTGCCAGCCACCACGTCGCGCTACTGCGGACTCCAGAACTTGTCGTGGACTATCTCGAGGGACCGCCGCCGCCGGAGGGAGGCACGGAGTGGGCCGGGGTCTTCCGAGCAGAAGATGACCAAGACGCCTTCTTTGCGGCTGCCGAACCTCCAACGCACGACTCTTGGAGTCCTGAGCTCTTGCCCAAGAGCGCGGGACGGACAATCGTCAATGTCGCGTTGCGCGAGATCAAGTCTGCGCTGGAGCAGCGTTGGGCACCTCGCAAGCTGCCGGTACATGCGGAGATCGCGAGTACGGCCCTTGTCGCCGATGAGCTCGCCCACCTCGTTGGCCCAGTCGAGGGACGCGGCAAAGGCAGGATACCCAGGGAGACTTCACCACCTACTTCTGGCGCTGCACGACCCAAGATTGAGTTCACCCAGTCGACTCCCATCGATCTGGATGGGGATGCAGGGACCCTCGCGTGCGTGCGCATCACTCCTGTTCCCAAGTCGGCTGGGACCAAGCTGATGTTTAGCGTCGCAGCTGCCTTGGACGGGAACTCGGCCGACGCTGATCTTGATCCCAACTTGGCCATCGTCTCAGTTCGAATAGCTGATGAACGATATGAGGTAAGCGGTCGAACCGGCACTTTGGATATCCACATCCGCGAGCAGGTGGAACTTGAGCTGATCGCGCGGAGAGGCCCTGAGACCACCGTCCTCTTCGACATAGAAGCAGAGGCCATCAGGTGAAGCTCCCTGTGGTTCCCTTCCTCACACCACCACACGAAGCAATTAGCCATGGGGATTGGCTTCTTACCACCGCGGGTGGGGATGTTGCACTGGCCAAGGAAGTTCCGCACTGGGACTACCAGACAACGCTCGAGCTCGCTGCCCCGGTGTCCGTGGATCGTCAAGCTGTCACTGACGCGTGCCAGCTTGAACGGACAAGCGGTCTCGCTGTTGTCGTTATGGCTCGCTCCAATCACACCAACGTGGAGCGAGTCGCCGCTCGGCTAGACCTTCCGATGAATGACGCATTCGACCTTGCTGTTCAGATTCGACTCGACGGTGCCGAACTCGGCGGACGACTAACACTTGAGACCTTGCTCGTGGTCACTGAGCCGAAGCCGCAGAGTCACCTGGCTCCCCAGCGTCCTGGAAGCATCATCTGGCGACGAAGTACATGGACGGATTTGGAGGGCTCAGGCACACAGTTCCCGACTGACACCATGGATTTCATGACTGCAGGGCTTGACCCCAATGCTGGATGGCAGCTGAAGATCGACCTCTCAGACCCTGATGCCAGATTCATGTCTGCAACGCGACTTACCCTCAACTCTGCCCACCCTTCAGTGGTCCGAATGCTTGGCGGAGTGCGCGACGATGGAACCGAGCAACTGCTCCGTACGCTCAACTGGGATATCACAAGGCAGATGGTGCAGGTGGCCATCGCCAGCGATGACGTGTGTCAAATGGACATGGATCCCGATGGCACGTCAGTGGCTGCAGTCCTTCGCAACCTGCTTTCGAGGATTTGGCCTACCGAGAGCACAATCGTCCTGCGCCGCTGGCTCGAGCACGATCCAGGGCGTATTGAGGTTCGCTTGCAGCACTTCTCAAGGCTGCTCAAATGACACTTGGAACCCTTCTGTATCCACGATTGCCCCGAGGCGCCGCCAGACGACTAATAGCTGAACGCAGCGATCTAGACCTCGCAGAGCTAGAGGCCCTTGCTGCGCTTCAGCATCCGGATGCTGAGCCGTCCGCCACAGGTGGACATCCTGCAGACATCTCCAAACTCAGAGAAGTGCAATCCGCGGTTCGCGCCGCCGCTGTGGCCGCCGGCTACCCGAAACCATTAGGTGGCGCTATCCAGAACTTCGATCGCCCCTGCGGATCGCTTCTGTACGAGCTCATGGGCATTGTTCCCGCTGACGCCGCTGAGGAGGGTGTCTGGTCGTTCCTTACGCTGGTCATGGTCCCCGAAATCGGACCTTGGCGATTCCCCGCCCAAGCGGAAGAGCGACTCATCGGGCGTCCTCGCAATGTGCTTCGCCGGACTTGGTGGAGGGCATGGGCGCTAGGTCCAAATCTCGAATCCGCACCGGCAGGTTGCGAGGCTTTGGGAGAAGACGAATCTGTGCAGATCATGGAGAGGCCATCCCTCGGTGGCAACCGTCGCACCGCACGCGCTCTCCAATCCGCCCTGTGGAGAGCGGAGGCGAACGGCCTGCAGGTCCCCCGCTCCGAGTTAATGAGGCAACTGGCACGCCGTACTCGAGCGGTCAAGTCGCACATCCAGTTCGATGTCCTATCTGATGAGGCGCTGGATGAACTGCTAGATCGGGTAACTGCCCAATGCCTTGAAGCTATTGCGACTTAGTCCTGCGTTAGCCGCGCTAGGAGTCTCAGAGCTGTATTCAAGATCCCAAACTGGCTTGAAGCAGTCTGCGCCTGTGCTGGCTTCTGATGAGTGCAGACTGCTCGGTCTATCTGTGGGAGTCATAAACCCTGCCGAGGTTGTGCCTTTGCCAACCAACCAGCGCGCCGTTCGAGTGACCTGGTAGCCTGGTGCGATGCCTCAAGCCGTAATTGCTGACCTAGGGCCTCATGGCAATCCCGGTCGTTGACCTCTTCGCCGGTCCGGGAGGACTCAACGAGGGGTTTTCAAGTTTCAAGGGTGACGGAGTCGAGCCGACATTCCAAAACATCGCCTCCTTCGAGATGGATGCATCTGCGTGCCAGACCCTCACAGTCAGGGGTGCCTTCCGTCGCGCGCAGCGAGCCGGATCTGGCCTGGACACGTACTACCGACTGCTGCGTGGTGAGGTCACGCTTGCCGAAGTTGATGGAGACCCGAGCTTCCGCGAAGCCCTAGCGGCCAGCCGGGCAGAGGTTCACCATTTGGAGTTGGGTCCTGAGACACGGAGGCTCTCTAACCGCTTGATGCGTGATGCCCTAAAGCTCGCGAAGGTGGATGAGAATGCGGTTTGGGCACTAGTCGGGGGTCCACCTTGCCAGGCCTACTCACTGGCTGGCAGATCGAGGCGCACCCGTGATGTCACCTTTGAAGGCGATAAGAAGCATTTCCTCTATAGGGAGTACCTCAATATCTTGGCGACATTTCGTCCGCCAATTTTTGTTATGGAGAATGTCAAGGGTTTGCTTTCATCGAAGCATTCCGGTCTAGGGATGTTCGAGCGCATCATCGATGATCTGTCTGCTCCCTCAGGCGGGGTGCGGTACTCGATTCACTCGTTCACCCAAATCGGTTCGGCCGGAACACTGCGTCCGGATGACTTCGTCGTTCGTGCGGAGGACTACGGCGTCCCGCAGAGGCGTCATCGGGTCCTACTTCTGGGGCTACGAGAGGATCTTCAAGTCAGGACAGTTCCGCAGGTGGCCCTATCCGAGCGAACCACGGTGAGGGATGCAATCGGTGATCTGCCTGCCCTCAGGTCAGGGCTGTCGAAGTCTCCGGATGACCTCGAGGCCTGGCTTTCAATTCGAAACGCCGCCGCCCAGGCGTTCCCGCGAAACGGGTCGGGCCGGCAGCGAACCCGCCTGTCTCGCGGAGGCGAATGGCTGGCGTATCCGACGCCATCTGCATCCGCGTCACCGCTCGCGCGTTGGCTGGAAGATCCCGCGGCAGAAGGCATTGCGCAACACGCTACGCGCGGCCACATGTCAGAGGACCTAATCCGGTACTGGTTTGCGGCCAACTACGGCCTACGGCATGGGGTCTCGCCGACGCTCAGGGACTTTCCCAATGAACTACTGCCCCTGCATGCAAACGCAAGCGCTGAGAACAGGCCATTCGAGGACCGCTTCCGCGTTCAGCTCTGGGATAGTCCCTCCACGACAGTGGTCTCCCACATCGCGAAGGATGGCAACTACTACATTCACCCGGATCCCGATCAGATGCGTTCGCTAACCGTCCGGGAGGCCGCTCGCCTGCAGACTTTTCCAGACAACTATCTGTTCATGGGTAACCGGACAAGCCAGTATGCGCAAGTGGGCAATGCCGTGCCGCCGCTACTCGCTCACAAGATCGCGGAAATTGTCGCGCAAGTTGCAATTGGTCTGTGAGGCTAATCGCGGCATGTCTTGGGCATCAAGCGAAGCGATCCGTCGAACAATGCAGGGAAACACCCGCGCGAATACCAAACCGGAGATACGACTGCGATCCAGACTCCACGCACTGGGACTGAGGTATCGAGTCGACGCGAGACCCATCGCCGACATTAATCGTCGGGCAGACATCGTCTTCCCGAAGGCGAAGGTCGCCGTCTTCGTACACGGCTGCTTCTGGCACGGATGCAGCGTTCACTACAAGCCACCTAGTACCAATGCGGAGTACTGGCGCCTTAAGCGCGAAACCAACCTCAGACGTGATGCGGAGACCCTTCGTGTACTGGATGATGCAGGCTGGTTGGCGATTGTTGTCTGGGAACACGAGGGGCTTGAGGATGCCTGCGCTCGAGTCGCGCGCGCAGTTGCGGAGCATCGATTGATTGAATAAGTGTTACCCACGTCTAGTAGCCAATGATCAGAATCCCCTTTAATGGCAGAACGAGTCGCTCCGCCGCGTAGAGGGTGTCGATGAAGTTCGTCACCGTTCTGAAGTCCTTGAGGGGCTGCTTGCTCGATTTCGGTGAATACTCTGATAGGACGGCGATTACAAGGTAGGGATTGCTGTCGGTCTGATTGACACTGGTTGTGTCGTTCAGGCGGCTGCCTGAACGACGTTGTTGGTGAAGGCTAGTTCG
>JAUSQD010000166.1 GCA_030652695.1 Actinomycetota bacterium | reverse complement strand
ATGTCGATGACCCTGCTCGCTGAAGCGGCCCAGGCCTGGACACACGACGACGATACGGCAGCACGTGCGGCCGGCATCCTGCTCGGCTCACCGGGTGGCGCCATCGCCGGTGGCACTCCAGAAATCATGCGCAACATTCTCGGCGAGCGCTCACTTGGCCTGCCAAAGGAGCCGCAGGTTGATCGCGACATGCCCTTCAAGGACGTCAAGACCAACTAGCACCAGAGCTAGCAGCACCACAGCCACCAGCGCAAAGCACACAAGCACGAACACGAGTACGCACGACCACCACGAAGGAGTTTCAGCATGGGTGCATTAGACGGACGCGTTGCCATCATTACTGGAGCCGGTCGTGGAGTCGGGCGCGAGCATGCGCTGCTGTTCGCCAAGGAAGGCGCAAGTGTGGTCGTCAATGACCTCGGCGCTGCCAACGATGGCTCGGGCAGTGACGTAGGCCCAGCCCAGCAGGTGGCCAACGAGATCATCGCTGCCGGTGGCCAGGCTGTTGCCAACACCGACGATGTCTCCAGCACCGAGGGTGCGCAGGCCATGATCGATCAGGCGGTCTCTGAGTTCGGTGATCTCAACATCCTGGTCAACAACGCTGGCATCCTGCGTGACCGCATGCTGGTGAACATGAGCGATGCGGATTGGGACGACATCATGCGCGTGACTCTGCGTGGTCACTTCGCACCCACACGTGCTGCTGCCCAGTACTGGCGCACCACCAGCAAGGAGCGTGGCATCACGCCGGCGAACATCGTCAACACCAGCTCGACCTCAGGGCTGTTCGGCAATGTGGGCCAGACCAACTACGGCGCGGCAAAGAGTGGCCTTGGCTCCTTTACTCACATCGCCCAGATGGAACTCGAGCGCTATGGCGTCACCGTCAATGCGATCGCTCCATCAGCCAGAACACGACTCACGATGAGCGTTCCAGGCGCAGCGGAAGCTGAAGAAGAGCGACTGAAGACGGTCGACGTGACCGAGTGGGACCCTCGGGGCCCAGAGAACATCGCGCCCTTCGTCGCCTGGCTTGCCACGGCCGACTGCCCGAGCAAGGGTCGGACCTACTTCGTGCAGGGCGGCGCGGTCTACCTCTTCCAGCCATGGGCGATCGTGGACAAGATCGAGAAGGAAGGCCTTTGGACGGTGGAAGAACTCAAGGAGGCGGCCCCGAAGTTCGCCGACTACAAGTTCAACCTCAACCTGCCTTACTAGGCACGGCGCTCACACATGGCAGAAACTCCAGACCTCAAGCGGATTCTTGCTGTTCATCAGACCGGCGAGGATGAGTTCGCCGCGGACTACGTCGCACCGAGCGTCCGTTCACTCAATGGCGGACAGATGGCTGGCCAGGCACTGGCAGCTGCCTTCACCACCGTTGGCGAGCATCTGGATGCCAATGCCATGCATGTGTTCTTCCTCAATGCCGGTGATCCGCTGAAGCCAGTGGAATTCACCGTGCACAGAGAACGCGACAGCCGAGCATTCTCAACGCGGCAGGTGCTCGCGCATCAAGGCGAGCGACTCATCGCGCGAGTCAGCATCTCCTTTCATGCTCCTGAGGGCGGGCAGGAAACACAGATACCAACCATGCCCAACACAGCAGAGCCCGAAAATTGCACGAGACCCGACGGTGCTCATATCGCCGGCTTCGAGATCCGCATCCCCGAGCAGGATGGTGACTACCTCTACGCGCCACGACTGTGGGCCAGACCAGAACCAGCGCTGGGTGACGACAAGCGACTCAATGCCTGCGCACTGATCTATCTCTCAGACCTGCACAGCGGCATCCCGCAGATCTTCGATCTCAAGGACGAGGACTTCCACACCAGCCTGGACCACGCGATCTGGCTGCACCGAGCACCTAGGCTGGACGACTGGGTGCTGATGGATCACCAGGGCGAGTCTTTGGCCGATGGTCGCGGCTGGTACCGAGGACGCTTCTACGGACACGACGGCACACTCGTGGCGAGCATGGCTCAGGAGATGTTGATCCGCCCAGCGAAGTGATAGCACGACTGATTCGTATTATCATTTAGTGTATTATCTGATAATAAGAATCAGGGCGAGCATCGAATCAGCGGGAGGTGAGCATGGTTGCACGCACTGCGCAGTCGTGGCCGAGCGTCACCTTGGAAGAACTCCCATGGCGCTCCACGATTGAACCTGGCACTGCTTCCCGCGCCGAGATCAAGCGACATCAGGGCTCATACCTTGCCAGCATCCCCGCCTCCATCGCAGAACAGCCGTTGGGCTTGCCTTCCGCAGTTCTTGCCGCCGCCGACGATGCGTCAGCCGCGATATCGCGATTTGATGCCGAGATGGGCGGTGAGATCGCCCCCTTCGCATCAGTACTGCTGCGAACAGAATCAGCAGCCAGTTCGCGCATCGAGAACCTGACGGCATCAGCTCGGGCAATTGCTGAAGCAGAGCTCGGTACCCGCAAGAGTGGCAACGCTGCTCACATCGTCGCGAACGTTGCGGCGATGTCTGCAGCCTTAGAGCTGTCAGATGCCATTTCAGCGGAAGCGATCTTGGCGATGCATCAAGCACTCATGGCGGATGTTGATCCCGAAATCGCTGGCATGTTTCGCGATCAGCAGGTCTGGGTCGGCAAGAGCTTTGTCGGACCGCATGGCGCCGACTTTGTGCCACCACATCACGATCGCCTTGAGGGGGCTTTGAGCGATCTGATTGCCTTCATCGAGCGCGACGACATCCCTGTACTCGTCCATGTGGCTCTTGCTCACGCTCAGTTTGAAACCATTCACCCCTTTGTTGATGGCAATGGTCGAACCGGTCGCGCCCTGGTGCAATCAATGCTCCGCCATAAGGAACTCACGCGCAATGTGACGGTGCCAATATCGGCAGGGCTGCTCTCAGATACCGATCTCTACTTCAGTGCCCTATCCGACTATCGCGCAGGAATCCCTGAGACGATTGTTGAGCGCTTCACCGATGCATCTTTCCGGGCAATCGCGAATGGAACCACTTTGGTCAAGGAGTTGAGATCGATTCGTGCAGACTGGCAGGAACGCGTGCGAGTGCGAAGCGATTCGCGTGCTTGGTCGATTGCCGACCTGGTGATTCGTCAGCCGGTGATCAATGCAGCTGTCGTCAGTGCACAACTCGAAGTGCCAATGACCAATGTCTACCGTGCGATGCAGCCACTGGTTGACGCTGGCGTGCTCATTGAGTCGTCGACCGGTCGACGAGACCGAGCCTGGCGATCTCCTGAAGTGCTGCGAGCAGTCGATGCCTTCGCCTCGCGGGCTCGAAGAGGCGCAAGCAGCTAAGCGCGTTGCAGGAGCTCGTCGCGCAGAAGCCCGAGTTCCCGTGCTTTGCTCACTGCCGCAGCGCGGTCGGTGACCCGAAGGTTCTTCATCACTCGTTGCAGCTCTTGCCGAATGGTCGATGGCGAATAGCCCAGAGTGCGAGTGATCCAGCCAACGGAACGGCCCTCTTCAATGAACTTCAGAATGCACAGTTGTCGTTCGGTCAGTTCAACGGATCGTTCATCAACGAATTGAAAGTTCATGCGGTGCAGTGCAGGAGCTTGGCTTCCGTGTGTCATCCAGAGTCCAAGCAGTGCACCTATGCCGCTGAACACGGAGAAGTCGATGCTGGTCAAGGCGTAGTCCTCGGGAAGAAACACGCTGTACCCGCCGACTGCGACCCCGTTCATCACGATGGGTGCGCACAGAAGCATTTGGTTTCCGTGATGCTCGATGTACTCGCGCCAAAGGGGTTCGTCCGCGATGCGGATGGCTTCGTACTGCTCGAGCATCTCGCCGAACGACAAGAGCTCGATCTCCAGGCTGAAAAAGGCATCCGACAGGGGAGTGCGAAGTTCTAGCGGGGCCGTCTGGCACCTGGCCATCACGGTCTCTTCAAGTCCACGCCCCGCATAGAGCACAAGCCGATTGGGCTCTTCATAGCGATAGATGTGGCAGGCAATGGCATTGAGATGCGCGAACGGCCCATGCAGTAGTGCATCGACGGTTGACTGCGGATCTGGACAATTCGACATGAAGCGCATCATTTGCGGCAGTCCGCGCAGACCTCCGGCAGTGGTGGCTTGATCGATCACACGCGCCTCCAATGCAGCAGCCGGACGTTCAGGCAATAGGCCTGCGCCAACTCTGGTCGACAGGATTCCAAACTGTAGGCCAACTCCTTGCGAAGGT
>JAUSQD010000162.1 GCA_030652695.1 Actinomycetota bacterium | reverse complement strand
TGGCTGCGCAGTCGCTCGCGCAGACTCGGTGCGATTCCTGTGGGCAAGTTCAATGCTGGACAGAAGCTCAACGCCGCCTTCACTCTGGGCTCGATCATCGTCATGTTCGTCACGGGCTTGATCATGTTCTTCAGCAGCATGTTCACCGATCTGGTGCGCACTGGAGCCACGTTCGTCCATGACTGGTTGGCGATCGCAGTCTTCGTCGTGGTGTTGGGTCACATCTACATGGCCTTCAATGACGCCACTGCCCGTGCTGGGATGCGCACCGGCGAAGTCCCGCTCACCTGGGCCAACCGCGAGCATCGCGAATGGGCTCTGGAGGAATCCTCTGCGGTGGCGCCGCCAACCCCCAAGGAGACGCAATGACAGATTTTCTGCCATTCGTCTCGGGGGCGCAGTCATCGCAATTAGGCTCGACGTACCCTGCTCCTGAGGTCGGGTTGGGTCAGACTCGTGAACTGCGCACTGGCCTGGGTTTCGATTTCTGTGGGGAGCACCTATTCTTAGGTGACAAGCGAGGGAAGGGAGTCGTGTAATGCCGCTATCGGAGCATGAGCAACGACTACTCGAGCAGATGGAGCGAGCGCTCTATGCAGAGGATCCCAAATTCGCTACCAGCCTGCGTTCCAGCTCCATGGCACGTGCATCTCGAGGCCGTGCAGCCCTTGGGGTATTGATCGTTTTTGCCGGGATCGGCTGCCTTGTGACGAGCATGGCGATGCAGGCCACTCCCCTTGGAATCCTGGGATTCGCCGTGATGCTGATCGGCGCTGTGCTGGTGTACACCGCCTTCCTTCGCCCACGTGCAGGCGCTGAAACAGCGGAGGGTGAGCAGCCAGCACCCAAGGCGAAGACCCCCTCGACCAAGACCTCATTCATGGACCGAGTTGAAGGTCGCTGGCGCAAGCGTCAGGGCGACGAGTAGCTCCACCCTCGCAAGTCTGACCGGTCACTGACCGGCCCACAGTCACGCTTGTGACCCGCGCGAACTCTCCCTTGCAGCACTGATGATCCTTCTGCTGTCCTGTTCTGGCCCTCGAGGGAGGGCAGTGGGGGATATGCCCGAAACACCAGCCTCAGATGGTTGACGGTGGAGGAAAGTGGAGTACAGTGGCGCCACTTGGAGGTGCTGGGTAGACCAGTGGGACTCATGGGGCAGGTGTGACTCATGAGAAGAGGGGGAGGTGGGTCATGTTTCTTGGCACCCATGCGCCCCGCCTTGATGACAAAGCGCGGCTCGTGCTCCCAGCCAAGTTCCGTGAGGGACTTGCCGACGGACTGGTGATGGCCAAGGGCCAGGATCGCTCGATCGTGGTCTGGCCCGCTGCTGAATTCGCCGCTCATGCGGATCGTCTCAATGAGGCCTCCCGCTCCGATGCCAAGGTTCGCGCCTACCTGCGCGTGCTCTTTTCGGGTGCTTTCGATGACGTGCCAGACAAGCAGGGTCGAGTCACGGTGCCGGCAGCTCTTCGTGAGTACGCCGGCCTTGATCGTGAGGTCGTGGTGGTCGGCAATGGCACCACGGTGGAGATCTGGGATGCCCTTGCCTGGGAGAGCTACCTCACAAGCCAAGAGGACGCCTACTCGGATATCAGCGAGGAGGTCGTGCCGGGAATTCTCTAATTCACGCGGTGAGGCCTCCTCCCGCTGCTCGGCCAGCTCCTGGCGTACTTCCCCGGTGCCAGGCAACAGCCGAAGCGGGCGGGGACCTGATCTCGTGAACACTCCTTTACCCGCGAACTCAGCCCAGCTGAGAAAGGAAGCCATGACAACGCCAACGAACGCCATCAACGACTCGGTCAATGACCAAGCCGTTCGTCATGGTGCTCGCGCTCTTGGTGCGTTGATCGTGGCTGGCAGCTTGACGGCAGTGACGCTGACTGCGATCTCGGCCATCGTGGCGGAGTTCAGCTCATGAGTGTCCATGTCCCGGTGATGCGCGAGCGGGTGCTGGCGCTGCTGGCTCCAGCGATCCTTGATCCCGGGTCGATCCTGGTTGATGCCACCTTGGGCCTGGGCGGTCACGCTGAGTTTGCCTTGACCCAGTTTCCCGAACTGCACGTCATTGGTCTGGACCGCGATCTGGATGCCCTGGATCACTCGAGGCGCCGGCTTGCACAGTTCGGTGATCGCGTGCGCTTTGTGCACGCGGTGTACGACCAGCTTCCTGAGGTGCTTGCCGAAGCAGGTCTGTCCAAGATCCAGGGGGTGCTCTTTGATCTCGGAGTGTCATCGATGCAACTCGATGAACGAGATCGCGGCTTCTCCTACTCACAGGATGCCCCGCTGGATATGCGGATGGACCAATCGCAGGCGCTGACCGCTGCAGATGTGGTCAATACCTACTCAGCGCAGGAGCTTGCACGCATCATCAGCCAGTTCGGTGAGGAGCGATTCGCCAAGCGCATTGCGGACCGCATTGTGACGGCCCGCGCGACTGCGCCCTTCGAGAACTCTGCTCGACTGGTGGACCTGGTCCGCGAGGCGATTCCGGCAGCGACCCGTCGCACTGGTGGCAATCCGGCCAAGCGCACCTTCCAAGCACTTCGCATTGAAGTCAACGGCGAGCTTGCCGCACTTCGCACAGCCATTCCGGCCGCCATTGAAGCGCTGGCTGTTGGTGGACGCATCGTGGTGATGTCCTACCAATCACTTGAAGATCGCTTCGTGAAGCAGGTCTTGGTTGATCAGACCGAATTGAAGGTTCCTCACGGACTGCCGGTTGTGCCAGCTGAGTACCAGCCGAAACTGCGCTTGCTCACTCGCGGTGCTGAGACGCCGACTGCCCAAGAGCTTGAAGAGAATTCACGGTCGGCTTCAGTGCGCGTTCGTGCAGCAGAGCGGGTGGCGGCATGAGCGCGCGCTCCCCGCGGGAAGTCGCTGGAAAAGTCATCCATGGCGCTGTAGCCGGTGCGACTGCACTTGCGGCCGAAGCAACTGAATACGCCACCCGAGGTGCTCATGCGCGCGTGGAGAACGAGGATCGACCCAATCTCAAACTGGTGTCGCCCCTTCGTCCGGTCAAGGCAAGCCGCGGAACCTTCGCACTCATGGTGGGAGCCCTGCTGATTGGCGGGCTCGGAGCGATGCTGATGATCAACACCCAGCTCGCGCAGGGTTCGTTTGCGGTGAGCGCGCTGCAGCAGGAGTTGGGCACCCTGACAGCACAGGAGGCCGTGCTCAGCGAGGAAGTCTCTGCTGCAGCAGCCCCAGAGGCGTTGGCGAGCAAGGCTCGAGAGCTGGGCATGGTCGCCAGTCGCACCCCTGTGTTCCTGAGCATTCCTGACGGCAAGGTGCTGGGCAAGCCAAAGCCTGCCCCGGGGACACCGGTGACGCCGGCGGCGATTGCTGCAGATGACGACGCCATCACCAGTGCTGACCTCGGTGAGCCCGCAGTCCCGGGCCCCAACTATGACCCCGCTCAAGTCGATGCCGCCTCGGCCGCCAAGGGCGCTGCCGCAAAGGCCAGTGAAGATTCGCTTTGGCGAGAAGTGCCTATTCGTGTCGGCAGTGTCGGGTCCAGCGACGCGGACCTCACGGCAGTACCGGTGCGGTAAGCCAGATGACACAACTGGCGCCACCGCGTCCCTCGCGCGCCTCTACGCCACCGAACACGCCGCCCGACAAAGCTCGCGCAGCCAAGGATCACCCAGGTCGACGAGGCATGGCGCTGTTGATCATCGCCAGCATGGCCTTCTCAGTCTTCGCCGTGCGCCTGATCGACATTCAGGTGGTGAAGGGTCCTGACCTTGCTTCGGAGGCACTGAATCAACGTCTTCGCACGACTGAACTCCCAGCCACTCGCGGCAGCATCCTTGACACCAAGGGCGCACCCCTGGCGGTGACCGTTGAAGCCCGTGACGTGACTGCCGATCAGACTCTTGTCACCGACCCGGTCGCTGTTGGCGAGGCGCTTGGCCCAATCCTTGGGGTGGAGCCAAGTGTGCTTGCCAACCGACTCACGGGGACCAAGCGATACATGTACATCGCCAAGGGACTGTCACCGAAGATCTGGAAGGAGATCGAAGCACTGCGGCTGCCGGGCATCTTCAGTGAGCAGACATCGCGTCGGATCTACCCAGGCGACAGCTTGGCTGCAAATGTTGTGGGCTTCGTTGGCGCCGACGGCAAGGGTCTTGGCGGGCTTGAATACGGCATGCAGGACCTGCTCGCTGGCAAAGCGGGCACCATGACCTACGAGCGCGGTGCGGGCGGACGCGTCATCACCACAAGCGATATTTCCGGCAGCGAGGCGACTCAAGGCTCTGATATTCAACTGACCCTGGACCGGGACATTCAACTGATCGCGCAGAACCAGATCGTCAAGCAGGTCAAGGCCGCACGAGCAGATAGCGGAACTGTGGTGGTGATGGACCCACGCAGCGGGCACATTCTCGCGATGGCGACAGCACCGACTTTTGATGCCAACTCCGCAGCTGCAGCCGACGACGCAGTGCGTGGCAACCGGGCTCTTTCAGATATCTATGAGCCCGGATCGACGAGCAAGGTCATGACGATGGCGGCCATCGTTGATCAGGGTGCTGCGAATGTCGGATCAGCATTCACGGTCCCAGGGCAGTTGAAGCGCGGAGACAAGCTCTTTCACGACAATGTGCCCCACGGAACCTGGTACTTGACTCTGGCTGGGATCTTGGCGAAGTCGAGCAATATCGGAACCATCATCGCTGCAGAGCGTATTGGCGGACGCAAGCTGCATCAGTACTTGAAGGCCTTTGGCATAGGCGAACCCACAGGCATCAACTTCCCTGGCGAGAGCGCGGGATCAGTGCCTGCGTATCGAGACTGGTCCCCGACCTCCTTTCCCACCATCGCCTTCGGGCAGGGTTTGAGCGTGAACTCTGTTCAAGCCGCGAGCGTCTTCGCCACGATCGCCAACGATGGCCTGCGCGTTGCCCCTCAGTTGGTGCAAGCGGTCGTTGGCCCTGACGGCAGCGTGACGCCTGCCGCGGCGCCCAAAACCACGCAGGTAGTGAAGGCATCAACAGCGAAGACGATTCGGGCCATGCTCGAAGGGGTTGTCGCTGAGGGTGGAACTGCACCGCTTGCAGCAATCCCGGGTTATCGCGTCGGAGGCAAGACCGGTACGGCGCAAGTGATCGATCCGAACTGTGGTTGCTACAACGGCGAAGTCATTGCCTCATTCATCGGCATGGCGCCGGCTGACAATCCGCAACTGGTCGTCTCAGTCAGCTTGGTCAACCCGCGCAATGGCCGGTACGGCGGCGAGCTAGCAGCCCCAGTGTTCCGTCGAGTGATGAGCTACGCCCTGCAGGTGCGCCACATTCCGCCGACAGGCAAGACCGCGCCACGACTACTGCTGACTGCAGGATGAGCACATGCACTCTGGACTTCGACCCCAAACGCGACCCCTGGCGCTTGGGTCACTTCAGCAGGTAATTCCTGTACCCACGCACGTGCATGGTTCGGCGTCAGTAGCCGTGGGCGGAGTTGAGCTTGACTCACGGCTCATCCGGCAAGGCGACCTCTTTGCCGCCCTTGACGGTCATCGTGAACACGGAATCATCCACGCCGCTGAGGCTCTGGACAATGGCGCAGTCGCCATCCTCACTGATGATGCAGGTTGGATCCTGTGGAATTCCTCAGCGGAGTTCTCCGCTGAAACCCCGGTGCTGGTGGTTGATCAGGCGCGACTGTGGCTGGGTCGAGTCGCGCAACTGCTGTATGGAAACGTCGATGCGCAGGTGCAGCTCATTGGTGTCACTGGCACCAATGGCAAGACAACCGTGGCGACCATGGTCGAAGCCGGACTTCAGGCGATCGGACTCACCACAGGGTTTATCGGGACCACCGGCGTACGCATCGGCGCTGAGTTCATCGACTCCGTTCGGACGACTCCTGAATCGACGACCGTTCATTCGCTCTTGGGAGCAATGCGTGAGCAGGGGATCCACAGTGTTGCGATGGAGGTATCCAGTCACGCGATGGTGGAGCACCGGGTGAGTGGACTTCGCTATGCAGCTGTGGGATTCACCAATCTGAGTCAGGATCATCTGGACTACCACGGCACGATGCAGGCCTATTTCGAAGCCAAGAGCCTGCTGTTCACGGCGGAGCATGCAGAATTTGCTGTGATCTGCATTGATGACCAGTGGGGGCAGCAACTCGCCGAGAGCACGCAGATCCCCTTCGCCACAGTTGCGACATCCGGCAGGGAAGCTGACTGGACGGTATCGAGGAATGCCGAAGGCAGTTGGATCGTCCAGACGCCAGCGGGTGAGAGCGTGCCGTTGAATCTGGCGATGCCTGGAGCATTCAACCGGGCCAATGCTGTGCTTGCCATTGCCTTGCTCGATCACGTCGGCGTGCCGGCTTCGATTGCGGCAGCAGCACTTGTCGATGTGCATGTGTCCGGCAGACTTGAGACGGTCCAGTCAAGTGATGGCAGATCAACAATCGCAGGCTTTGTTGACTACGCGCATACTCCAGACGCCATCGGCAGAGTGATCACTGCCGTGCGCGAGCTGACTTCGCGACGCATCATCGTTGTGGTGGGGGCCGGCGGAGATAGAGATCCAGGCAAGCGCCCACTGATGGGTGCGATGGCGGCGCGCCTGGCCGATCACGTGATCGTGACCGACGACAATCCCCGTTCGGAGGACCCAGCCGTCATCCGAGCAGCAATCCTGGAAGGGGCAAGTGGCTTGTCGTCTGCCAATGGAGCGGTCGTGCTCGAGGTGGGCGATCGTAGGACGGCAATTCAGCACGCCGTGGAATTGGCTGTGCCCGGCGACGTCGTGCTGGTGCTGGGCAAGGGTCACGAGCAAGGCCAGGAGATCGCCGGTGAACTGCTGCCATTTGACGATCGAATTGAATTGGCGCGGGCGCTGTCCACCCGTGCGACCACAGTTGAGCAGCCATGATCGCCCTGAGCATTGGTGAAATCGCTGTCATCCTTGGCGGCCGAATCCTTGGGGCAGACCCCACTGTGATCGTGACCGATGTGGTCGTTGATTCGCGTGAAGTGTCCAAAGGATCGATGTACGTGGCGATCCCAGGCGAGCGGGTGGACGGGCATGAATTTGGTCAAGCAGCAATGTCAGCGGGTGCGGTGGTGGTGCTTGCCGAACGCGAAATCCAACAGCCGTGCATCGTCGTTGAAGACAGCGTGGTCGCGCTTGGACAGCTTGCGCACCATGTCCGTCAACAGTTGACCGCGTGCACGGTCATTGCGATCACAGCCTCCAGTGGCAAGACATCCACGAAGGACTTGCTTGCCGTGGTTCTGGAGGGGCTCGGTGCCACGGTTGCGCCGACTGGATCCTTCAACACAGAAGTTGGGGTTCCGCTCACTATTTTGCGAGCTGACGAGTCAACGCGCTTTCTCATTCTTGAGATGGGCATGCGCGGGATCGGACACATTGAGCTGTTGTGTCAGATCGCCTCCCCTGAAATTGGAGTCCTGCTCAATGTTGGCTCGGCACATCTGGGCTTGCTTGGCAGTCGAGCCGAAGTTGCCAAGGCCAAGGGTGAGCTCATTGCCTCGCTGCCAGCACACGGCGTCGCGATCATCAACGGTGATGAGAATCTTGTCCGAGCGCAGGCCGAGCGATCGGCCGCCAAAGTCGTCACCTTTGGTCAGTCGGAGCAGTGCGATGTGCGCGCTCGAGCAGTGGAACTCGATGGACAGGCCAGAGCCTCGTTCAGCCTGGTCATGGCAGATGCACAGGCACGAGTCAATCTGCAAGTGCACGGTGCACATTTCGTGGCCAATGCGCTTGCTGTTGCAGCGGTCGCGCGCGAGGTCGGAATGCCCCTTGCCCACATCGCCGAACGGCTGTCGGCAGCTTCGGTGAAAAGCCGTTGGCGCATGGAGGTTTCGGTGAACTCCTCAAACGTGACGATTATCAATGACGCCTACAATGCAAACCCTGAATCCATGGCCGCTGCCCTGCAGACCTTGGCCGACATGGGCACTGATCGTCGCAAGTGGGCGGTCTTGGGCGAGATGCTCGAACTTGGCGCGCAGTCAACAGCCGAGCACGCGAAATTGGGCCAACTAGCTGCCGGAGCCCAGATCTCTCGCCTGCTGTGCATTGGCCAGGCGACGCAGATCACGCAGGAACACGCGCGCCTGCAGAGTCAGTGGCAGGGCCAGTCTGATTGGGTGCCTGATGTGGAAGCGGCGATCGCGCTGCTGCAGGCGCAGGTGCAGCCCACCGATATCGTGCTGATCAAGGCCTCGCGCGGAGTTGGACTCGAGAGGCTTGCAACGGCACTTGGAGAGCGGGAACCGCAATGAGACTGGTCGTGATCTCGATGACCATCGCCACAGTGGTCACGCTCATCGGAACTCCCTTGCTCATCCGCTTCCTGGCCAAGCACGGGTACTCACAGGCGATTCGCGTGTCATCCGAGGGCGAGCTGTACCCCGATCACGAGGGTAAGCGGGGCACTCCATCCATGGGCGGAGTGGCGATCATCGTCGGGGTTCTCGCCGGGTACTTCCTGACTCACCTGCTCACCTGGCGCCCGATCACCCCTTCGGCAATGCTGGTGATGTTTCTGATGGTCGGCCTTGGCCTGGTGGGTGTCGCTGATGACTATCTGAAGATCTTCAAGCAGCGCAGCACTGGGTTACGCGCTCGCACCAAGTTGATCGGGCAAGCGGTGGTGGCCGTGAGTTTCGCGTGGCTGTCTCTTCAGTTCACTGACGATGGTGGCGCACCTGCGTCGATGGCCATTTCCTTTGTGCGAGACACCGCCATTGTGTTGCCGATCGGCCTGTTCATGCTGTGGGTGTGGTTCCTGGTCACGGCGACCACCAATGGTGTGAATCTCACCGATGGTCTTGATGGCCTGGCCATCGGCGCGTCCATCATGACGTTCATTGCCTACGTCATCATCTCGGTCTGGCAGTACGGACAGAACTGCGCGTTCAGCGACTCGGTCGCAGCAACCTGCTACTCAACAGTGAGTCCGCTTGATCTGGCGGTCATCGCAGCTGCGTTGGCTGGCGCAAGCTTCGGCTTCCTCTGGTGGAACACCTCTCCTGCACGGATCTTTATGGGCGACACCGGTTCGCTGGCTCTTGGTGGCGCGATCGCCGCTCTGGCGATCCTCAGTCGCACGGAACTGCTGTTGCCTCTTCTGGCAGGGCTGTTCCTGATCACCTCTCTTTCAGTGATTGCCCAAGTCGGATCCTTCAAGCTGACTGGCCGCCGGGTACTGCGGATGGCACCCTTGCATCACCACTTCGAGATGCTCGGCTGGCCGGAGATTCAGATTGTGGTGCGATTCTGGATCATTCACGGGCTGTGCATCGGAGCCGGCATCGGTCTGTTCTATGCCGAGTGGGTTCGCTCGTGATCCAGGCAATGCAGCGCGGTTCGGACTGGTCTGCCGTTCGCGTGACAGTCGCCGGCATTGGCGTCGCTGGTTTCGCTGCCGCCGATGCCCTTGCGCAGCTGGGCGCGCAGGTGACAGTGCTCGATGCGGCTGACGGCAAAGCGCAGCGCAAGAGCGCTGACGTGCTGGAAGTCATTGGCGTCACAGTGCTGTTGGGACATTCCGAGGGACTTCCGCCGACAGATGTGCTCGTGGTCTCTCCCGGATTGCGGCCAAGTGATGAGCTGATTCAGGAGGCAGTAGCCCGGGACATCCCGGTGTGGGGAGAACTGGAACTTGCGTGGCGACTGCGCGCTGCAGTCGGCGCTGCGCCTTGGCTGGTCGTAACCGGCACAAACGGCAAGACCACGACGACACTGATGCTCGAATCGATGCTGACGGCAGCTGGCCTGCGCACAGTGTCGGCGGGAAACATCGGGAATTCGCTCATTGATGTGGTCATGCACGACGAACTCGACGTGATTGCTGTCGAGGTCGGTGCCCCGCAACTGCCATTCATCAGTTCCATCAGTCCGCACGCTGCGGTGTGTCTCAATGTTGCAGATGATCACATCGATCACTTCGGAAGCCTGGATGCCTACATCGCCGCCAAGGCACGCATCTATGAGCGCACTCAGGTTGCGGCTGTGTTCAACGCCGACGATCCGCTGACTTTGCGCATGGTCCAAGAAGCTGAGGTGGAGGAGGGATGTCGCGCAATCGGATTCACCCTTGGCATTCCCGATGTGTCGATGCTCGGGGTCGTTGAAGATTTGATGGTTGATCGTGCGTTTATCGACAATCGGCGCGATGCGGCGCAGGAGTTGGCCGTGACATCGGATGTGCAACCCCATGCGCCGCACAACATTGCCAATGCACTGGCGGCTGCGGCGTTGGCTCGATCCTTTGGCGTATCGGCAAGTGCGGTGCGGGCAGGACTGCAGAGTTTCCAGCCGGCCGGGCACCGAATCTCAACGGTCGCAACCGTTGATGGCGTCACGTATATCGATGATTCCAAGGCAACCAATACGCACGCAGCAAGTACTTCACTTCGCGCGTACCAATCAATTGTGTGGATTGCCGGCGGTATGGCCAAGGGTCAGAATTTCGACGAGCTTGTCGCTGAATCGGTATCGCGCCTGCGTGGAGTGGTGTTGATCGGGGTTGATCGCGAGCTCATTGCCCAAGCATTGAGGCGACACGCGCCGCAAGTGCCAGTGAAAGTCCTTGATCGCACCGAGACTGAGGTCATGGTCGAAGTCGTTGCCACTGCGCGCGCATTCGCTCAGGAGGGGGACACCGTATTGCTTGCCCCTGGATGCGCGTCGTGGGACATGTTTCGCGATTACGGGCAGCGCGGTGATCTCTTCGCTGAGGCTGTCCGGTCCTTGAGCGAGGCTTCCTCATGACCGATACCGAAGTCAGGCGCCCAGCTCGCCAGAGTCGTGTGAAGTACCTGTTGAGCCATCCACTCAGCACGTACTACCTGATCGGCGGCTCGTCGGTTCTCCTGCTGCTTCTTGGCCTGGTGATGGTGCTTTCAGCATCCAGCATCGAGAGCTATCGAATCTTCGGCAGTTCATACACCCTGGCTCAGCGCCAGGCCTTGTTCGGCGTGATCGGACTGATCGGGCTGTACTTCACTGCTCGGGTGTCTGTTCAGTTCTGGCGAGGGACAGCGCGTTGGATTTTCGTTGTGGCCTGCGTGATGCTCGTGTTGGTGCTGGTCATCGGTGTGTCGGTCGCTGGACAGCGCAACTGGATTGATCTGTTTGGGCCGTTCCGCATCCAGCCTTCAGAGTTTGCAAAGTTTGCACTGGTCGTCTGGGGAGCAGATCAGCTGGCGCGCCGCGGTCAGTACCACGGCAATCTGCGCCAGCTCCTGCTTCCGCTGCTGCCGATTGCCTCGATCTTCATGGTCTTGGTTCTGCTTGAGGGTGACTTCGGCAACACCTTGATGCTGGCCGCCATCACATGCGGCATGCTCTTCGCCGCTGGCGCTCCCTGGCGATTCTTCGCGGGTTTTGCAGGCTTCGGCATTCTGGGCGTGTGGATCCTGACTCTGGCAGCTCCCTATCGAATGGAGCGCTTCACTTCGTGGTTGAACCCTGACAGTGATCCTCTTGGCGTCGGCTGGCAGCTGACTCAAGGTCACTACGCCTTGGGCACGGGCGGAGTGCTCGGGGTGGGCCTGGGAGCCAGCCGTGAGAAGTGGGGAGCGCTTCCTGAAGCACACACGGATTTCATCTTCTCCGTCATTGGCGAAGAGCTGGGCTTGATTGGCACGCTGAGCGTGCTGATTCTGTTTGGCGTACTGGCATTCGCGGTTTTCCGGCTGACTCGCACTACGGCAGATCCCTTTGTGCGGCTGGCGTCAGCTGGCGTGGGCTCATGGATCGTGGTGCAGGCGATCGTCAATATTGGTGCAGTGCTTGGGCTTCTGCCCATCACCGGAGTTCCCCTGCCATTCGTCTCCTACGGTGGTTCATCACTGATCCCCACTCTGGCTGCGATTGGCATGCTCTTGGCCTTTGCCCGCAATGAGCCTGGAGCCAGACAGACCCTGCGACGCCGAGCAACTGCTCGCTCGCTGGCCAGGCGATGAGTCGGGCGATTCATGTTGTGCTCGCAGCAGGTGGAACGGCTGGCCATATAGAGCCGGCGCTGAATCTGGCAGACGCGCTGATGCAGCAGGATCCTGAAGTCGTTATCGCAGTGGTGGGCGGGGATCACGGACTGGAGACCTCACTCGTGCCTTCGCGTGGCTACGAACTCAAGACAGTGCCCGCAGTCGTCATGCCTCGCAAGGTCTCCAAGGATCTGCTCACTGTGGGCCCAAAGGTATCGGCAGCCACCAAAAAGGCGGTCACACTCCTGCAGGAGTTCAACCCCGATGTGGTCGTGGGTTTTGGCGGCTACGCAGCCTTGCCAACGTACCGCGCAGCCAAGAAAATCGGCTGCGACCTGATCATTCATGAAGCCAATGCCAAGGCCGGCCTGGCCAATCGTGTTGGCGCAAGGCACGCAACTGAGGTCTATGTCTCGGTTCGCGGCAGCCTCGCGGGCGAGCCGATGAGTTTGCCCCTTCGCCAGTCCATCGTGGACCTGCACCGAGCCGAAGCGCGGCAGGAGGCTCGTGAGCGATTCGGACTTTCCGCGTCAGCGCCAGTGCTTCTGGTTTTTGGAGGTTCTCAAGGGGCCCAGCACATCAATGAGTCGCTTGCCTTGGCCCTTCCGCAACTGCTCGCCGCAGGCATCCAGGTCCTGCATGGCTTCGGGCCGAACAATGCGGCGCCTTCGGAGCAAGCAGGGTATGTGCCGCTGTCCTACATCGACCGGATGGATCTGGCATACGCAGCGGCAGATTTGGCCATCACCCGTGCGGGTGCGATGACCGTTGCTGAGGTGTCCGCCGTGGGTTTGCCGACGATTTTTGTTCCGCTGCCCATTGGCAACGGAGAGCAGCGAATCAATGCCCTGCCGGTTGTGCAGAACGGTGGGGGACTGCTCATCGACAATGCAGATCTCACGGCACATCGATTGGTGGAGTTGGTCGCCCAGCACATCCATGATCCCGAGCTCCTGGAGCGGATGAGTCTTGCAGCACAGCGCATTGGCGTGCGCGATGCAGCACAGCGCTTCGCGGTCGCAGTCTTGAGGGTGGCCCGCGCCAGCCGTGCACGCTCGGGAGAGGATGCACCGTGAGCGAAATGGGGCATGTGTTCATCGTCGGCATCGGTGGGGCCGGAATGTCAGGCATCGCGCGGATCCTGGTTGCCCAGGGGGCCAATGTCTCAGGCAGTGACGCCAAGGAATCCCGTCGCATTGATTCACTTCGAGCCATTGGTGTCACCGTGCACATCGGTCATTCCGCAGACTGGCTTGAGGGTGTGGACACCTTGGTCTTCTCCACGGCGATCCCGGAGACCAATCCAGAACGCCGCGCAGCTGCGGAGCGCGGCATTCCAGAGCTCACCAGGGCCGATGCCCTGGTGGCGGTGATGTCAGGCAGCCGTGGGGTTGCCGTATCGGGAACCCACGGAAAGACCACCACCACATCAATGCTCACCGTCGCCTTGCAGCACTGCGGTGCTGATCCTTCCTTTGCCATCGGCAGCGAGCTCAATGAAACCGGCGCGAATGCCCACCTCGGAAGTGGCGAGATCTTCGTAGTGGAAGCCGATGAAAGTGATGGCGCCTTTCTGCAATTGGCGGCTGTTGCGGCAATCGTCACCAATGTCGAAGCTGACCACCTCAACCACTGGGGAAACCTGGCTGCGATCGAGCAGGGCTTCTTGGAGTTTGCTCGAAATGTTCAGGCCAACGGTGGATTCATCACCATCTGCATCGATGATGAAGGTGGTCGACGCCTGGCACAAGATGCCGCTGAAGCAGGTGTTGACGTGCGCACGTATGGCTCGCACCCAGAAGCGCATTTCCGACTTGTGCAGCCGCGGCTGGTTGGTCGAGGCTGGGAGTACTCAGTTGAACATGAAGGCTCGCGCATCGGCACCGTGAGTCTGCAGGTGCCCGGAATGCACAATGCGCTGAACTCACTGGCGGCCTTGGTGACGGGCATCGGACTTGGCTTTCCAGCGGAGGGGCTCATCTTGGGCCTGGCCGAATTCAGCGGCACTCGTCGACGATTCGACTTCAAGGGCGAGGCTCATGGAGTCCGAGTCTTTGATGACTACGCCCATCATCCGACTGAAATTGATGCCACGCTGCGAGCGGCTCGCGATGTTGTCGGTGATGGACGATTGATCGTGGCCTTTCAGGCTCATCATTACTACCGCACAGCACACTTCATGACCGAATTCGGTGCGGCGCTGGGACTCGCCGACGAAGTGGTCGTGCTCGAGGTCTATGCACCCGGCGAGACGCCAATCCCAGGTGCCAGTGGCCAGACCATGGCATCGAATGTGCCCCTTCCAGATGGGCAGGTGCATTTCGAACCTTCATGGTCTGCCGTCGCAGGCGAGTTGGTTGACCGCTCACGTCCGGGCGACCTCATCATGACCTTGGGCGCAGGTGATATCGGCCTGCTCGGTGCTGAAGTGCTCGAACTTCTGGCCTTGCGCTCATGACGCCACCGGTTGTAGAACTCGACGAGCATCGCGCTCGTGCTCCGCGTCGACGTCTGCGCATCATCTTGGCGATCTTCTTCGCGGGGGTACTGATCGCCGTCGGATGGATGATCTGGTTCTCCTCCCTTCTTACGGCCAATGCAGTGACTGTGGTGGGCGTCCAGGGAGCTGCCGCACAGGAAGTGCACAACACGGCAAGCGTTCCCTTGGGTGTGCCGCTGGCTCAACTTGATACCGATGCCATTGCTCAACACTTGTCGACGATCAGCTGGATCGATCACATCGATGTGCGCCGCGGTTGGCCACATGACGTCGTCATCGCCGTCACTCCGCGCACAGCAATTGCAACCCGTGGCGATGGCTTCGTGGTGGATGCGTCTGGGGTCGCGTTCACTCCGGTTGCCGACGTGCCAGCTGGACTGCCCACAGTGCAGGCTGAGGATCTGGGGCTGGTCGCAGCGATGGGGGTGCTCACCAGCTTGCCCGACGATCTGCGTCAAAAGATCGTCGCGCTCAGGGCCACGACGCGTGACGATGTTGAGCTGACCTTGAAATCCTCCGAGATCGTGCGATGGGGAAGTGTGGAGCAGGCTGAGCTGAAAGCCCAGGTCACCCGGGCACTGTTGAAGCGCAAGGCCAAGATCTACGACGTCTCCGCGCCAGAGCTGCCCACCACCTTCAAGGAGAAACTGCGAAGGTAATTCGCGCAATTCGGGACTCTCACTTGCGCAACAGGGGTAACACCGACTACCTTCCCGCCGCTTGAAGCCACTCTCAGGTTTGATCCTCAACTTGAGGTTGAGAGTTGGCGCCAGGCTGGGTCGGCTGGACAGGTCGGTCCGCCAACAAATGAAGGGAAGCGCAGTGGCGGCTCCACAGAACTATCTCGCGGTCATCAAGGTTGTCGGAATCGGCGGCGGCGGTGTCAATGCAGTCAATCGAATGATTGAGGTCGGACTCAAGGGCGTGGAGTTCATCGCCATCAACACCGATGCGCAGGCACTCCTGATGAGCGACGCAGACGTCAAGCTCGATATCGGTCGTGAGCTGACTCGTGGGCTCGGCGCCGGCGCCAACCCCGATGTCGGCAAGAAGGCAGCTGAAGACCACAAGGAAGAAATCGAAGAGGTGCTCAAGGGCGCTGACATGGTCTTTGTCACCGCAGGCGAGGGCGGTGGTACCGGCACTGGTGGCGCACCTGTCGTCGCGGCGATTGCCCGATCACTGGGCGCGTTGACCATCGGTGTGGTCACCCGCCCATTCGGCTTCGAAGGTCGTCGTCGTCAGTCACAGGCCGATGTCGGAATCGACAATCTGCGTGCCGAGGTCGACACCCTCATTGTCATTCCCAATGACCGACTGCTGTCGCTTTCGGATCGCAACATCAGCGTCATCGATGCCTTCCGCCAGGCAGATCACGTGCTTTTGCAAGGCGTCTCTGGCATCACTGATCTCATCACCACTCCGGGTCTGATCAACCTTGACTTTGCTGACGTCAAGAGCGTCATGCACTCAGCTGGGTCTGCACTCATGGGCATCGGCTCGGCACGCGGAGAAGATCGCGCCGTCGAGGCTGCCGAGAAGGCAATCTCCAGCCCACTGCTTGAAGCAGGTATCGATGGTGCACACGGCGTGCTGCTGTCGATCTCAGGCGGCAGCGATCTTGGACTGTTCGAAATCAACGAAGCAGCCCGACTGGTCAGCGACGCAGCGCATCCCGATGCCAACATCATCTTTGGCGCAGTCATTGATGACACCCTCGGCGACGAGGTTCGCGTCACGGTCATCGCCGCTGGCTTCGACGGTGGTGAGCCGCCAGCTCGCTCGGCCACTTCTCGTCGCTCGACAGAAACGGCACCCACCACGACCGGTGAAGTGCCAGTAGTGACCTCACCGGCCGCTCGGCCAGTGCAACCAGCTCGAACGATTGTGTTCGACGACGCGGACGATGATCTCGATATCCCCGACTTCCTCAAGTAGGGCACTTCCCCAAATCCCTATGAATCCCGTTGCCGTCGGGCGTTTTCGCCCGGCGACACCTGGTGGCCGTCCAGTCAACTGGGCGGCCACTGGTCGTTTGGGAGGAGTGAGCTCGGGGGAGTTCGCTGAACTGAACCTGTCGTTCACCGTCGGAGACGACAGCAGTCGCGTGGACGAGAATCGCAGGCTCGCAGGTCGACTCGTGGGTGTCGAACAGTGCAATGTCCTGGATGCCAAGCACGGCGCCCTTGTGCAATTCGTGACCGAACCTGGAATCTCAGCGGCTACTGATGCAGTGGTGACCACAGTTGTCGGACTGGGACTGATGGCCCTCGCGGCCGACTGCGTGCCGATCGTGCTGGCCGATCCGGACGCAGGAGTCATCGCCGCTGTGCACTGCGGGTGGCGTGGTCTGGGACTTGGGGTTGTTCCTGCTGCTGTCGATGTGATGCGTGAGCATGGCGCCACGCGGATCAAGGCGGTCACCGGTCCGGCCATTTGTGTTGACTGCTACCCGGTAGGTCTGGACTGCATCAGCGATCTGCGAATGCAACTGGGCAGAGAAGTCCTGCAGGAATGCGCCATTGATCGTGGTGATCAATGGCGGGTGGACGTGCGCGCAGGCGTGCATGCCCAATTGCGATTGGAATCAGTTGCCACGTGGGCGATTGAGCGGTGCACTGCGACCGATCCGCAACTGTTCTCATATCGAGCCAACGGACGTACCGGCCGTCAAGGCATGATCGTCGCGTTATGAGGCCGCGTATCGAGGAGTTGCAGGAGAACCTCGCTTTGGTGCACCAGCGCATCGCTGACTCATGTGCCAGTGCCGGACGCACAAGCGGAAGCGTCACCTTGCTGCCAGTAACCAAGACCTTCCCGGCAAGTGATCTGGCATTGCTGGCCCAACTCGGTTGCACCGATGTTGGCGAGAGTCGCGACCAAGAGGCGCGAGACAAGCGCCTGCAATGCTCGGCACCACTGCGCTGGCACATGATCGGCCAGGTGCAGCGCAAGAAGGTGAAGCAGATCGTCGAGTGGGCCGATGTCGTGGAATCTGTCGATCGAGTCGAACTTGCAAGTGCGCTGTCGGCAGCTGCCACGGCAGCCGATCGATCGATCGAAGTCCTGATTCAAATCTCACTGGACCCGCAGCCGCGCGAAGGTCGTGGGGGAGTGAGCTTGGCGGCGTTGCTGCCATTGGCCACACACGTGCAGGGTCTTGCCTCCTTGAAGCTGGGTGGGCTCATGGCTGTGGCCCCATTGGGCGCCGATCCCTTGGTGGCATTCGGTGCGCTGAACCGGGCTCATAAAGAGCTCCTCGAACTGTTTCCTGAAGCCACAGAGCTCTCCGCCGGCATGAGCGGCGACCTTGAGGCAGCCATCGCCTGTGGCGCGACACAGGTGCGCATCGGGGGCGCGATACTGGGGAACCGTCCGCCTCTGAAGTAGCCTGAGACTTCACATACGTTGATCACGCTTCTAAGGCGATCTAGGAGGTCCCTGGCTCATGGCTGGCGCAATGCGCAAGATGGCCGTGTATCTCGGCCTCGTCGAGGACGATGATCATGATGATCAGTTCGAGGACGAGTACGAGGACGCACGGCGTGATGTGCGCACCCGCG
Organism: Actinomycetota bacterium; assembly: GCA_030652695.1. Taxonomy (GTDB): domain Bacteria; phylum Actinomycetota; class Actinomycetes; order S36-B12; family S36-B12; genus UBA11398. Next base: position 13,710 of record JAUSQD010000162.1, on the reverse strand, counting down.
ATCGCCGTCCGGCCTACGACGAGCGTGACGATGATCGCTATCAGAGCCGAAGCGTCAAGCCTCTCCCAGATACGCGCGCAGTGCGCACCTTCCGCAGCGATGCAACTCCTGATCGACGCCCCACCACCGCGCCACTGGCTGACCGCCGACCAATCGCGCCACTTGAGTTCAGCCGGATCGAGACGGTGCATCCGCACAGTTACAACGATGCGCGTCGGATCGGCGAGGACTACAGAGCCGGTGTTCCGGTCATCATGAATCTCACCGAACTTGATGATGCCGATGCCAAGCGCATCATTGACTTCGCCGCTGGTCTGGTGTTCGGAATGCACGGCACCATTGAGCGCATCACAAACAAGGTCTTTTTGCTTTCGCCGGCAAATGTCGATGTCGGTGAGGCCGCTCGTGCGCAAATCGCACAAGACGGCTTCTTCAACCAGAGCTGATGGGTCAAGTCGGGCAGATCCTTGCCACAATTCTGTTCTTCTACCAACTGATTTTCTTCGCGCGGATCATTCTTGATCTGCTGCAGATCTTTGCAAGATCCTGGCGTCCAAGCGGCGTGATCCTGGTGATTGCCGAAGGCATCTACTCAGTGACGGATCCGCCACTTCGCTTCCTGCGCAGGTTCATTCCCCCCTTGCGGCTGGGTGGCGTGGCTTTGGACTTCTCGTTCTTGGTCCTGCTGATCGTGCTGCAGATCTTGATCAGCGTGCTGTCTCGCTAGTTGCGGCTGATCGCCAGTTGCAGGTCAAGTTCTGGAACTGATACCGCAATCGCTCCGCCAGCCGCTTCGCTGACCGAAGTTGCCAGCACTTCTCCAGCTATCTCGTTCGCGTGTGCAGCCCACATCAATTGAGCATCGGCATCGGTACTCGTCCACCAGATGCTGATGCGGTCAGAGATCTCAAAGCCGGAGTTCTTTCGCGCTTCCTGAATCGCGCGAACCACCTCGCGAGCAAGACCAGCGCGGCGCAGCTCGTCAGTGATCACCAGATCCAGGGCGATGCTCTCACCAGCCTCAGTTGCCACGGCCCATCCCTCGCGCGGACTCTCCGTGACGATGACCTCATCTGCGGTGATCGAAACCGTGCCGAGCTCGCCCGCGTCGACGACGGCGCTGCCAGTTGTACGTAATGAGGCTTGAATGCCGGCGGCATCAGCCTCGGCAATGGCGTTGGCAACGAGCGGGGTCTGCTTGCCGAAACGCTGACCAAGCGCACGGAAGTTGGCCTTCATGGAGATGTCAACGAGTCCGGCCTCTTCTGAATCAAGGGCATCGGTGCTGAGGATGTTCAGCTCTTCACATACCTGCTCGATCAGTTCGGGTGATAGTTCTCCCCAGCCCGAGGCCGACACCAGCGCTCTGCGCAAGGGTTGGCGAGTGCGCACGGCGCTTGATGCTCGGGCCGCACGACCCAGTTCAACGACTCGGCGCACCAAGGCCATCTCCTTGGCCAACTTGTCGTCCACGAGCCCAGACTCAGGCGTCGGCCAGGACTGCAGATGCACGGAGTCGCCTGCTTCGCCATTGGACATCAAGTCCTGCCACACCCGCTCGGTGATGAAGGGGGTGAAGGGAGCCATGCACAAGGTGGTGATGCGCAGCGCCTCATGCAGTGTTGCAAGTGCTGCAGGATCGCCATCCCAGAAGCGGCGACGTGATCGGCGGACGTACCAGTTCGAAAGATCGTCAACGAAGGTCGCAAGCAGGCGTCCGGCGCGCTGAGTGTCGAATTGATCCAGTGCCGCATCAACTTCGATCGCCAGTCGATTCGCCTCGGACAGCAGCCAGCGATCGATCACCGGTCGGTCAGCTGGAGCAGGGGCCGTGCCCGCAGGATCCCAATTGGCCAATCGACCATAGAGCGACTGGAAAGCCACGGTGTTCCAATAGGTGAGCAAGGTCTTGCGCACGACATCACCGATAGCGGCGTGTCCGACGCGACGAGCCTGCCACGGCGAGCCACTGGCGAGCATGAACCAGCGCACTGCGTCAGCACCGTGATCATTCATCAGTCCGATGGGCTCAAGCACATTGCCAAGGTGCTTGCTCATCTTGCGTCCATCCTCGTCAAGGATGTGGCCCAGACAGACCACGTTCTTGTAGGAGGACTCCTCGAACACCAAAGTGCCGATGGCCATCAGCGTGTAGAACCAGCCTCGCGTTTGATCAATCGCCTCGCAGATGAAGTCCGCGGGGTACTGAGCCTGGAAGTCAATCGCACTCTGCGGGTAGCCCACTGCAGCAAATGGCATGGCGCCTGAGTCATACCAGCAGTCGATGACCTCGGGCACGCGAGTTGCCGTTGCAGAGCAGGTGGGACACGGCAAGGTGATGTCGTCAACGAAGGGTCGGTGTGGATCACTGGATGAGACATCACGACCAGACAGTTCGCTGAGCTCGGCAAGGGAGCCAACCGCGACAAGGTGCTCGTTCTCGCATCGCCAGATCGGCAGGGGGGTGCCCCAGTAGCGATTGCGCGAAAGCGCCCAGTCGACGTTGTTCTCCAGCCAGTCGCCAAAGCGTCCGTGCTTGATGGTGTTCGGGAACCAGTTGGTGGCCTCATTCTGTGCGATCAGGGAGTCCTTGATCGCAGTCGTGCGGATGTACCAGGAAGGCTGTGCGTAATAGATCAATGGGGTGTGGCATCTCCAGCAATGTGGATAGGAGTGCTCGTACTGCACGTGCTTGAACAACTTGCCGTTCTTCTGCAGCAGTGCAACCAGAGCCTCGTCGGCCTTCTTGAAGAAGACTCCACCAACAAGTGGAACCTCATCGTTGAAGTGACCGTCTGGACGCACCGGATTCACCACGGGGAGCCCGTACGCCCGGCAGCTGGTGAGGTCGTCCGCGCCAAAGGCCGGAGCCTGATGCACCAGACCAGTGCCATCGTCAGTGGTGACGTAGTCAGCCAGGATCACATAGTGCGCGTCAGGAATCTCAATGAGATCAAATGGTCGCTCGTAGGCGATGTGCTCCAACTCGGTGCCAGGCATTTCGCCAAGCACGACGAAATCCTCACCGAACAGCGAAGCCGCAAGTTCTGCAGCAACCACGAGCACTTCGCCATCGGCAATTTGGGCAACGACGTACTGCGCGCTTGGCTTGACGGCCACTGCAGTGTTGGAGACCAGGGTCCATGGCGTGGTCGTCCAGACCAGCAGTGCTGCGTTTGGGTACTTGGCCACAAAGGCGGGGTCAGTGATGGGAAAGCGCACATAGACCGAGGGGTCAACGACCGTCTCGTAGCCCTGCGCGAGTTCATGATCCGAAAGGCCAGTGCCACAGCGGGGGCAGTAGGGCGCTACTCGGTGATCCTGCACCAGTAAGCCTTTGTCGAAGATCTGCTTCAGTGACCACCAGACGCTCTGCACATAGGACGAATCCATGGTCCAGTAGGCACTGTCCATGTCGACCCAGTAACCCATGCGCCGGGTCATCTCAGTGAACTCACCGACATGGCGCAGCACTGATTCGCGGCATCGATCATTGAACTCAGCGACGCCAAAGGCCTCAATGTCCTGCTTGCCAGTGAAGCCAAGCTCCTTTTCCACGGCCAGCTCCACTGGGAGTCCATGGCAGTCCCAGCCAGCCTGACGGGGGACGTGGTAGCCCTTCATCGTCCGGTAGCGAGGGAAAATGTCCTTGAAGGCCCTGGCCTCCACATGGTGGGTGCCAGGGGTCCCATTGGCCGTGGGTGGGCCTTCATAGAAGACCCAGCTTGGGCGTGCCTTGCTTTGCTCCAGAGACCGTTCAAAGGTGGACTGGAGCTGCCACAGACTGAGAATCTCGTGCTCCATCGCGGGCAAGTCGATCTGCGCGGGCACAGCGCGATACATGGAGCTCCTAGCGATGGAAGGCGAAGGGCAGGATACCCGTCGTCCGGCGCGGCAGCCGTGAGCGGTTGCATGCATGTTCTAGGCTCCGCCGAAATCACCAAAATAGGGAGCACCATGGTTGCGAAGAAATCACCGGTGAAGCCGCCGGCGAAGAAGGCTGCCGTGGCCAAGAAAGCCCCTGCCAAGGCCGTTGCGAAAAAGGCCGTTCCAGTGAAGAAGGCAGTGGTGGCCAAGAAGGCTGTGCCGGCCAAGAAGGTGGCACCGGCGAAGAAGGCTGCTCCCGTCAAGAAGACCACGCCGGTGGCCAAGAAGGCTGCCCCGGTCAAGGCGGTGGCCAAGAAGGTGGCTCCGGCGAAGAAGGCTGCTCCAGTCAAGGCGGTGGCCAAAAAGGCAGCCCCAGTCAAGAAGGCCGCTCCCGCAAAGAAGGCTGTCGTGGCCAAGGCGGTGGCTGCTCCCGCAGTTGTGGCGCCAGCACCGGTGGCGCCCGTCAAGAAGGCCGTCCCAGCCAAGAAGCCGGTCAAGCGACAGTTGGCCCCGTCGGGCAAGCCGATGGTGCGCGAGGACGAGTCCCCATGGACGGCAGTGGAGTTGAAGGCGGTGCGAGCTGCACTGATTCTTGATGTGAAGCGCCTTGAGGATGAACTGGACAATGCCGAAGCGGGGCTGGCCGACCTCATTCGCGACTCGGGTGAGGGCGCTGGCGATGATCAAGCCGACGCTGGCAGCAAGACCTTTGAGCGCGAACATGAGATGTCCTTGGCGAACAATGCTCGCGACATGCTGGTGCAGGTGACTCATGCCATTGCCCGGCTCGATACTGGCACCTATGGCGCTTGCGAGTCGTGCGGCAAGCCGATCGGCAAGTACCGCTTGCAGGCTTTTCCGCGCGCCACCTTGTGCTTGGTCTGCAAGCAGGCAGACGAGAGGCTTTCGCTCTAGTCACTAGAGTGCTCAAGTGAGCTCCCGGCGCAATACTCGGCCAATCATCACGCTCATCTGTGTCGCTCTCGGCGTGGTCATTGTCGATCAACTCACCAAGGCTTGGGCTGTTGCGCACCTGCGTCCACGACTGTTCCCCGGTGGCGAGGGCCCGATCGAGATCATCGGCTCACTGCTGAGACTGACGTACACCCAGAACACTGGAGCCGCGTTCAGCATGGGCAATGGCTTCACCTGGATTTTCTCCATCGTGGCACTTGTCGTGGTGATCGTGATCATCCGATCAGCGCGTGAACTCGGCAGTGTCCTGTGGGCGATCGCCCTTGGCGGACTCCTGGGCGGAGCGCTGGGCAACCTGATCGACCGGCTGACTCGTGAGCCAGGTTTCGGGCAGGGCTATGTCGTGGATTTCATTCAACTGCCAAATTTCCCTGTCTTCAATGTTGCTGACATGAGCCTGACCCTCTCGGCCGTGTTGATGGTGGTGCTGGCATTGAAGGGCGTCGACTATCGAGGTGCAGCCAAGGTGAGCGCATGACTGAGCGCCTGCTGCCGGTGCCAGACGGACTCCAAGGGGAGCGGGTCGATGTCGCGTTGACTCGGATGCTTGGCCTGTCGCGGACCAAGGCGGCAGCGCTGATCGATGCCGGGCTGGTGCTGCAGGACGGCAAGCCACTGATCAAGAGCGATCGACTGCTGATTGGCTCGATGCTCCAGGTGGATCCCGATGCGCTTGAGCCCAAGTCGACTGTTGACCAGGTGCCACAAGCAGTGCCTGGCATGCGAGTGCTCTACGACGATGACGATTGCGTGGTCGTGGACAAGCCGGTTGGCATTGCAGCGCACCCAAGCCCAGGCTGGACTGGCCCCACCGTGATCGGCGGCCTCGCCGCTGCCGGGTATCGAGTCTCCACTTCTGGGGCGGCCGAGCGCGCAGGCATTGTGCATCGTCTTGACGTGGGCACCTCTGGAGTCATGGTGGTGGCAAAGAGCGAACGCGCATACACAAGCCTGAAGCGCCAATTCAAAGAGCGCACTGTTGAAAAGATCTATCACGCCGTGGTGCAAGGTCAGTTGGATCCCTTTCGTGGAACCATCGATGCCCCGATCGATCGGCATCCACACCACGACTATCGCTTCGCCGTCGTTGCAGGCGGAAAGCCGAGCATCACGCACTACGAAACTCTGGAAGCCTTTGCGCATGCATCATTGGTTGAGGTCCATTTGGAGACAGGGCGCACTCACCAGATTCGCGTCCACATGTCGGCGATGCGCCACCCCTGCGTGGGCGACCTCACCTACGGTGCGGATCCCACCTTGTCCAAGCGGCTTGGCCTGGAGCGGCAGTGGTTGCACGCGGTCTCCTTGGGCTTTGCACACCCCTCTTCAGGCGACCGAGTCGTGGTGACAAGTGTCTACCCGGCCGATCTGGCCACCGCCTTGGCGCGTCTCCGAGAGAGCGCCTGAGTCGAAGTTAGAGTGGGTCAATGACTTCGGAGGATCAGTTCGTCCACCTCCACGTCCACACTGAATACTCCATGCTCGACGGCGCCGCGCGGCTGGATGATCTGTTGGGCGAAGCCGTCAAACTGGGCATGCCTGCCATCGCGATGACCGATCACGGCAACCTTTACGGCGCCTATGAGTTCTACAGCAAGGCCAAGAAGCACGGCATCAAGGCGATCATTGGGCTTGAGGGCTATTACGCTCCCCAGGGTCGCTTCGAGCGTCGCCAGTTCGATTTCGGCGGTGGCTTCGATGAGGGCACACCTGAAGATCCCACCGCTGGTCGCGGGAAGCAGAGCTACACCCACATGACCTTGTGGTCTGAGACCACTGCCGGCATGCACAATCTGTTCCGTCTTTCCTCCCTTGCCAGCCTTGAGGGCTACTACCACAAGCCACGCTTTGACCGGGATCTTCTGCAGCGTTACGGCAAGGGTCTGATCGGCACCACCGGCTGCCCCAGCGGAGAGGTCAATCGATGGCTGCAGGCTGGCCAGTACGACAAGGCCCTGGCAGCAGCTGCTGACTACCGCGACATTCTCGGAGCTGGCAATTACTTCTGCGAGGTCATGGATCACGGGCTGCAGATTGAGACCAAGTTCCGCACTGATCTGATGAGCATCGCGCGTGCCCTTGATCTCCCGCTTGTGGCAACGAATGACCTTCACTATGTGCGGGCAAGTGATGCGGACACCCACGATGTGCTGCTGTGCATCGGCACGCGTACCACGATGGATGATCCCAAGCGCTTCCGCTTCGATGCCCGCGACTTCTACTTGAAGTCAGCCGCAGAGATGCGCTCAGTCTGGAGCGAGCTACCCGAAGCTCTTGAGAACACCTTGCTCATCGCCGAGCGTTGCGAGGTTGAGTTCAACGAGGGCGCCAACCTGATGCCGCAGTTCCCAGTGCCAGCTGGTGAGTCTGAGGAGTCATGGCTGGTCAAGGAAGTTGAGCGCGGCCTGCACAAGCGCTACCCCGAGAGCATTCCCGACAACGTGCGAACTCAAGCCGAGTATGAAGTCGGCGTCATCATGCAAATGGGCTTTCCTGGCTACTTCCTGGTGGTCGCGGACCTTGTGCAGTATGCAAAGGACAATGGCATCCGCGTGGGTCCAGGTCGGGGATCAGCTGCCGGCTCGATGATCTCCTATGCACTTGGCATCACCGACCTTGATCCCATCAAGCACGGATTGCTGTTCGAGCGCTTCCTGAATCCCGAGCGCATCAGCATGCCCGACATCGATATCGACTTCGATGATCGTCGTCGCTCGGACATGATCCGCTACGCCACCAATCGCTACGGCGAAGAGCACGTCGCGCAGATCATCACCTACGGCTCAATCAAGGCCAAGGCTGCAATCAAGGACAGCGCCCGAGTTCTGGGCTTTCCCTATGCCCTGGGCGATCGCATCACCAAGGCTCTGCCGCCGGCTGTCATGGGTCGAGACATCTCACTTGAAGGCATGTTTGACCCCAAGCATGAGCGCTACTCAGAAGGCGCGGAATTCCGTGCGCTGGTTGAAGCCGATGCTGACGCCAGTCGAGTGGTCGAAACCGCAAAGGGCCTTGAAGGCTTGAAGCGCCAACCCGGCGTGCACGCAGCCGGCGTGATTCTCTGTCGCGAGCCTTTGCTCGATGTGCTGCCGATCTGGCGACGTGAGCAGGACGGCTCGGTCATCACGCAGTTCGACATGGGAGCTTGCGAGACTCTCGGATTGCTCAAGATGGACTTCCTTGGTCTGCGCAATCTCACTGTGCTTGATGACTGCCTGGCCAACATCCTGGCCAATCGCGGTGAAACGGTGGTGCTGGAGACCCTTGGCCTTGAAGACGACCCGACCTATGAGTTGCTGTCGCGCGGAGACACGCTCGGCGTCTTTCAGCTCGACGGCGGGCCGATGCGCGCATTGCTGCGCTCAATGCAGCCCGACAACTTCGAAGACATCTCTGCCGTCATCGCCTTGTATCGCCCGGGCCCGATGGGGGCCAATGCGCACAACGACTACGCGGATCGCAAGAACGGTCGCAAGCCGGTCACGCCGATCCATCCAGAACTTGCCGAGGCTCTTGAAGAGATTCTGGGTGACACCTACGGCTTGATTGTGTACCAGGAGCAGGTGATGGCGATCGCGCAGAAGCTCGCGGGCTACTCACTTGGCAGCGCCGACCTGCTGCGGCGTGCGATGGGCAAGAAGAAGAAGGAGATCCTCGACAAGGAGCTGGTGCCCTTCCGCGAGGGCATGCAGGCCAATGGCTTCGGAGATCGCTCAATCGAAACTCTGTGGGACATCCTCGTGCCCTTCTCTGACTACGCCTTCAACAAGGCGCACTCAGCTGGCTACGGGCTCGTCTCCTTTTGGACCGCCTACCTCAAGGCGAACTTTCCCTCCGAGTACATGGCGGCACTGCTCACCAGCGTGAAAGACGACAAGGATCGCTCGGCGATCTACCTGAATGAATGTCGACGAATGGGCATCAAGGTCTTTCCTCCCGATGTCAACGACTCCGACTTTGACTTCACTCCGCGCGGCACCGACATTCGCTTCGGGCTTTCGGCCGTTCGCAATGTCGGCGCCAATGTCGTCGATTCGATCATCGCCACCCGGCGCAAGGTGGGGCGCTTCGCCGATTTCCATGACTTCATCGCGCAGGTCGAATCAACAGTCTGCAACAAGCGAGTGGTTGAGTCGCTGATCAAAGCCGGTGCCTTCGACTCGCTGGGCCACACCCGCAAGGGCCTGTTCTCAGTGCACGAGCAGGTCGTCGACTCGGCTGTGGACATCAAGAGGGCTGAAGCCGTGGGACAGTTCGATCTGTTCGGCGGTCTTGACGCCAGCCACGACCACTCGCTGGTCACTCCTCCTGACATCTCCATCGGTGAATGGGAGAAGCGGGTATTGCTGGCCAATGAGCGAGACATGCTCGGGCTGTATGTCAGCGATCATCCCCTGCACGGAGCCGAGCGACTGCTTGCGCAGCTCACTGATCGCACCATCGCTTCACTTCACACTGATGAGCGCGCTGATGGAATCATGGCGACCATCGGTGGCCTCGTGACGTCAGTTCAGCGCAAGACGACCAAGCAGGGCTCCTCTTGGGCAATCGTGAGCCTGGAGGATCTGGAGGGCTCGGTCGAGGTCATGGTCTTCCCGCAGTCCTACAACCAGGTCAGCACTTTGCTGATTGAAGATGCCGTCATCATCGTTCGAGCGCGAGTGGATCGCAGCGATGACGATGGCGTGCGCGTGGTCGCGATGGAGATCACAGCTCCTGATTTCAGTGAGGCTGAGGCGGGGCCGGTGCGTCTGACGATGCAGGCCAATCGTTGTATTCCGCCGCTCGTTGATCGACTCAAGGAAATCCTTGCGGTTCATCCGGGCACAACTGAGGTGCATCTGCATCTCACCGGTGGCGCCCGCACCACCGTGCTTCGACTTGATGACAAGCTGCGTGTGACGCCCAGTCCGGCGCTGTACGGCGACCTGAAGGCCTTGCTTGGCCCGAACTGCTTGAGCTGATGTCGACCACGCGCAAGGCCTCGGCTGTCATTGTGGCCGGACTCATCTTCGGCCTGGTGGTCGGCGCGGCTCTTGGTGTGATCTGGTGGCGGCTGGCTCCGCGCGTTGAGGTCGGCGTTGAATCTGGGCAGCTGGTCGACTTCCAGCCCTCTGGATTCCTGGCCTCCGACGTGACCTTTGCCTTTCTCGCACTGCTGGCCGGCATCCTGGTCACGATTGGCCTGGCCACCATGCGCCGCGAACACCTGGTCTCAGTGCTGGTGGCGGCAGTGCTCAGCGGAGCCGTCGGATCGCTGGCGATGTGGTGGGTGGGGCACAGCCTTGGCGGGGTCGAGATCCAGGGGCTTGCGGGCACCCTGAATCAAGTCATCGAAGGGCCGCTCGTGCTGCACATGCCCGCGGTCGCGCTGGTGTGGCCAATCGCCGCCGCAGGTGTGGTCACTGTGCTCGCCTTTGGCGACTGGCTGAGTGGCCTCAGGAACGCATAGCGCTTTTGCCGTAAACTCTGCTCGTGATCCGGCGCATTGATCTTCGAGGCAAATCTGTTGACCCTCGCACAACTTTGCCCCGTGCCGCGATGGACGTTGCTGATGCAACCGAACGCATTCGCCCGATTCTCAATGACGTGCGCGAGCAAGGTGCCAGTGCAGTTGCTGCCTGGACTTTGAAGCTTGATGGCGTCGCACCCCAATCTCTGCGCGTGCCGATTGAGAAGCTTGCTGAAGCCGAGGCCGGCCTTGAACCTGCAGTGCGCGCCGCATTGCTTGAAGCCATCCGTCGAGCTCGCATTGTGCACAACGACCAGCGTCGAACAGACATCAGCACAGTCGTCACTCCCGGTGGCACCGTTACCGAGCGCTGGCTGCCGGTGGCTCGGGTTGGCCTTTATGTGCCTGGGGGCCGTGCGGTCTACCCGAGCAGCGTGGTGATGAATGTCGTCCCAGCGCAGGTTGCCGGTGTGCAGTCACTAGCCGTGGTGTCGCCTCCTCAACTCGATCACGGCGGCTGGCCGCACCCCACAGTTCTGGCGGCGTGCTCCTTGCTGGGCATTCAGGAGGTGTACGCAGTTGGAGGCGCTCAAGCTGTTGCGATGCTCGCCTACGGTGTGGACCTGCCAGATGGGCAGCGATGCGCGCCAGTTGATCTCGTCACTGGTCCCGGCAATATCTACGTGACAGCCGCCAAGCGCGCACTGCAGGGCGTGATCGGGATCGACTCCGAAGCCGGTCCAACAGAAGTCGCAATTCTGGCCGACGACAGCGCTGACCCGGTGCACCTTGCTGCTGATCTCATCAGTCAGGCCGAGCACGATGTCCTTGCCGCCGCTGTGCTGGTCACCCCTTCGGTGACTCTTGCTGAGGCGGTGGAGCGAGAAATCGCCCGACAGGTTCCGCTGGCAAAGCACCAAGAGCGCATTACCGAAGCCCTCGCAGGTCAGCAGAGTGCTGTTGTTCTGGTTGATGATCTTGAAGCCGGATTGGCGCTGGTCAATGAATATGCGGCGGAGCACCTGGAGATCCAGACAGTTGACGCGCGTGAGTGGGCCATGCGCGTGACCAATGCTGGCGCCATCTTTGTCGGACCCTGGGCTCCCGTGACCCTTGGCGACTACGCCGCGGGCTCCAATCATGTCTTGCCGACTGCAGGCGCAGCCCGGCACTCTTCAGGGCTTTCAGTGCAGTCATTCCTGCGCGGCATCCACGTCATCGAGTACGACGAATCGGCATTGCGCGAAGTCGCTCCTCACGTCGTGGCGCTGTCGCACGCCGAAGATCTGCCCAGCCATGGCGCAGCCATTCATGCCCGCTTCAGCGACCTTGAGCCCTCGTGAGTGAATTCACTCCGCCAGTTCGCGAGGATCTCGTGGGCTCGGCTCCTTATGGTGCGCCGCAACTCGATGTTCCCGTGCGGTTGAACGTCAACGAGAACCCTTTCGCGCTGCCGGATGACATTGCTGTGGCGATGGGCCGTGCCGTTGCGGCGATCGCTCCTGATTTGCACCGCTACCCCGACCGAGAAGCCCTTGAACTGCGCAGCCATCTGGCGGAGTACCTGAAGAAGGAATCGGGAGTCGAGCTCGCCCCTGAGCAAGTCTGGGCAGCCAATGGCTCAAACGAGGTCATGCACCAGCTGTTCCTGGCCTTCGGCGGACCCGGACGCACAGCCATCAGCTTTGATCCGACCTATTCGATGTATCCCGAATACGCACGCGACACCTTCACTCGATATGTCACCTTCGCACGCGAGTCAGATTTCTCCATCAACATTGCGGTTGCGATTCGACAGCTCAAGGATCTTCGTCCCTCGCTGGTCTTGCTGACTTCACCGAACAATCCAACGGGCACGATGCTGCCAACTGCCGATTTGGTGCAGCTGCTCGATGCCGCATTGGCTGTTGGCTCGGTGGCGATTGTCGATGAGGCCTATGCCGAATTTCGCACAGCAGGCACGCCAAGTGCCTTGGAGCTCTTGGCCAGTTATCCGAATCTGGTCGTCAGCAGAACCATGAGCAAGGCATTCGGATTGGCCGGGGCCAGACTCGGGTACGCCGCGGCCAGCCAGTCGATTGTCGATGCCTTGCGCATCGTGCGCCTTCCGTACCACCTCTCTGCGGTCACGCAGATCGTGGCAATCACCGCCTTGCAGTTCTCCGAGACGCTGCAGGCACAGGTCGCAACCCTGCGCTCGGAACGAGACGCTCTCGCCGAGTGGCTTTCCCACCAGGGCTATCGCGTGGCAAAGAGTGACGCGAACTTCATTCTGTTTGGCATCTTTGCGGATCGCGATCTGGTCTGGCAGTCCCTGCTTGACCAAGGAGTGCTGATCAGGCAGACAGGTCCGGCTGGCTGGTTGCGCGTCAGTATCGGCACTGAAGAAGAGAACGATAGGTTCAGGCAGGCGTTAGTGCAGGCAACAGGAACCGAACAGGAGGCGGCCCGATGAGCAGGACCGCACGTGTGGAACGCAAGACCAAGGAAAGCTCGGTTCTTGTAGAACTCAATCTTGATGGCACAGGAGTGCATTCCATCGACACGGGCGTGCCCTTCTATGACCACATGCTGTCTCAGCTCTCCAAGCACGGTCTGCTTGATCTCACGGTTCACACAGTTGGTGATCTGCACATTGATGCACACCACACAGTCGAAGACACAGCGCTCGCACTGGGTCAGGCAATCAATGAGGCGCTGGGGGATCGCGCCGGATTGCGTCGTTTCGGTGATGCTGCTGTGCCACTCGATGAGTGCCTGGTGCAGGCAGTCGTTGATCTGTCTGGTCGTCCGTACCTCGTGCACGAGGAGCCGGAGATCGTTGAGCTCATCGGCAGCTATGACACTTCGCTGACCCGTCACATCTGGGAGTCATTGGTGGCCACCGCGCAGATCACCTTGCATGTGCGAGTGCTGTCAGGTCGAAATGCCCACCACATTGTCGAGGCGCAGTTCAAGGCTGTTGCGCGCGCACTTCGCGACGCTGTCACGGCCGACCCGCGAGTCGTTGGTGTGCCGTCCACGAAGGGGACTCTCACCGCATCGTGACTTCGCCCTCAGTTCACATTCTTGATTACGGCTCCGGCAATCTGCGCTCTGCTCATCGGGCGCTGGAGAAGGTTGGCGCGGATGTCACCGTCAGCGCTGATTTCGACGCAGCGATGCAAGCCGATGGATTGGTCGTGCCGGGAGTGGGCGCCTACGCGGCGTGTATGGAAGGCATTCGCGCGGCTCGCGGCGATGTGCTCGTCGGACGTCGCTTGGCGGGCGGACGCCCGGTGCTGGGCATTTGCGTGGGCATGCAGGTGCTCTTTGACCGTGGCGTGGAGCACGGGATCCAAACTGAGGGGCTCGGGGAATGGCCAGGAGTGGTCGAATCGCTCACGGCACCGGTGTTGCCGCACATGGGCTGGAAC
>JAUSQD010000160.1 GCA_030652695.1 Actinomycetota bacterium | reverse complement strand
GCCTTCTCGGTGCGCGTGGCTGAGCCATCACCGACGACGAGCAGCACTGTCGATAGATCCGCCGCACGCTCTTCGACTTCTTTCGCCATGAGTCCGCGATCCAGGCTCGATGCCTGCTTGCCCACGCTCAGTGCGAGCAGTGGCTGGTCGGCTCCAGCAGCATCCAATACGAAAGCTGCAACGGTGAGCGGGAGCGGCAGGGTTGTGGTGCCCGTGCCGATTGCGTAGTCCGCGCAGCCACCAAGGCCTCTGCTCGTGCCAATGCCACCATCGTCGAACCAGTGCGTCTCATCGCCGGAGCCAATGGCGATGATCTGTTGAGCATCCGGGAGAAATTCAGACAACAGCTCGATTGACGCGGCCCGCACATCATCGAGCAGTCCTTCGACGTCGACATCGGCAAGCAGCAGTGGGGCCGATGGGATGAAGGCAGCCCCAACGATCACGCGCTGCCCACTCGAAGAGTTGGCATCCCGAGGGACACGCCCGGAGTGGTGATCGGCAGCTCACCTGCATCGCCTGCAGCGGTGCGTCGCACAGCGATCAGGCGATCGGCAATCAAGTGATGGGTGGCCGCATGAGTGACAACTGCAGTGACCATGTCGCCAGCGCGCGGAACAGGCAGATGCGGATCAAGCCCCACATGCACGAGGCGGTTGTCAGCAGAGCGCCCCGAGATTCGAAGGGTGTCGGCATCCTTGCGGCCTTCGCCCAGCGCAACGAGCACTTCGACCTCACGACCCAGCTGCTTCTTGTTCTCCTGCCAGGAGATTTCGTTCTGCAAGGCCACCAATCGCTGGTAGCGCTCTTGCATGACTTCGCGGGAGATCTGGTTGGGCATCGTGGCTGCCGGCGTGCCAGCCCGCTGCGAATACAGGAAGGTGAAGGCGTTGGCAAAGCGAGCCTGCTCAACCACCTTCAGGGTCTGCTCGAAGTCCTCTTCTGTCTCCCCGGGGAAGCCAATGATGATGTCGGTGCTGATTGCCGCATTGGGCATTGCCGCGCGCACCTTTTCAATGATGCCCAGGTACTTCTCTTGACGGTACGAGCGGCGCATCGACTTCAAGATCTCATTGGATCCGGACTGCAATGGCATGTGCAGTTGCGGCATCACATTTGGCGTTGTGGCCATGGCCTCTATGACGTCGTCGGTGAAGTCGCGAGGGTGCGGAGAGGTGAAGCGCACGCGCTCAAGGCCTTCAATCGATCCGCATGACCGCAACAACTTGCCAAAGGCGAGTTGATCACCGAACTCCACGCCATAGGCATTGACGTTCTGCCCTAGCAGGGTGATTTCGATGACACCCTGATCAACCATGGTCTGCACTTCAGCCAGGATCTCGCCGGGACGTCGATCCTTCTCGGTGCCGCGCAGCGAGGGCACGATGCAGAAGGTGCAGGTGTTGTTGCAGCCAACGCTGACCGACACCCAAGCGGCGTATGCCGACTCGCGTCGGGTTGGAAGATTCGAAGGGAACTCCACCAGGGCTTCGGCGATCTCCACCTGAGACTCCTGCTCAATGCGAGCACGCTCCAGCAGGACCGGCAGCGAGCCGAGATTGTGGGTGCCGAACACCACGTCAACCCAAGGCGCCTTGCGCACGATCTCGCCCTGATCCTTTTGTGCCAGGCAGCCCCCAACAGCAATCTGCATGCCCGGGTTCCTCTCTTTCACCGGCACCAGGTGCGAGAGGTTGCCGTAGAGCTTGTTGTCGGCGTTCTCACGGACCGCACAGGTGTTGAAGACCAGTACGTCAGGGGTGGCACCCTCATTGGCCTTCACGTAGCCGGCGTTCTCCAGCAGTCCTGAAAGCCGCTCAGAGTCATGCACGTTCATCTGGCAGCCATAGGTGCGCACCTCATATGTACGCACAGCTTCCAGAGGGGAGGTAGTCACGAGAACCCATCATAAGGAATCGGGCGGAACCGAGATCCCAGCGCTCGTTTGATCTCTGTGTGGAGCAGTAAGGTCAATTCGTCGGCATTTGCCGCTTGAATTCAGGGGGAAGCTGTGGGTCTGTTTGGCAAGCTCAAGAAGAGCATGGGTGTCGGCACGATTTCTTTCGAGCTCGTGGTGCCCGCCTCCATTCAAGGCAGCGCAGGGCAGCTCGAGGGCGACATCGTGCTGACCGCCAAAAGCGAGCAGCAGGTCAAGGACGTCGAAGTGGTCTTCGAGCGCATCTACACCTGGGATGAGCGCGAGTCCACCTACAACTCATCGACCAACCGCAACGAGGATCGCTGGGTTGAGAAGTCCAACTCTGTGGAGCTTGGCAAGTTCAAGGACGAGACGGCGTTCACGATGGCCGGCGATGAGTCAAAGACGATTCACTTCTCCATTGCCTTCCAGCCGATTTCAGGTCAGGAAACATCGGACTCAAGTGACCTGCTGTGGAATGTTCTGGACTCCGCTCTGTTCAACGGCAATTCGATCTTCGGATCATCAACTCGAAACCAGCGCATCGAATACAAGGTGCTGGGGGATGTGAATCTGGAAGGCGTCGCGTTCGACAAGGGTGATTCCAAGAAGATCGTGGTGATGTAGCGATGACCGAACTTGAGCAACTGGGCAATGCCCTGCGAGAACTGCAGGATCTGGCAACCTCGACGGGCGCGCCCGCGGCTGTTGCAGCCGCTGCCGCAGCGTCCATACAGGAGATCAACGATCAGCTGCGGCCATTTGTTGGAGAGCTTGGAACCGAACAGAGCTTCGTGAACTACGTGGCAACGTCTGAATCGCACACCCTGAATCCCCCGCTGCAGACCTTGCGCAAAGGCGAGGGCTTCATCGAGATGTCAGTTCGCTTTGGACCGTTCTTTCGCAATGCCTTCGGCTATGTCAACGGCGGAGCGATCGCCCTAATGTTTGACACCGCAATCGCACATGTTGCTTTTGCAAGTGCTGGGCGATCGTTCACCGCGAATCTGAACATCGACTATCGCAATCCTGCGCCGATCGACGTTGAGCTGCTGGTCAAGGTTCGGCTGGAGAGCAATGAGGGCCGCAAGTTCGGCATTGTCGCCGAGCTTTTCAATGGCGATGTGCTCGTCTCCGAGGCTCACTCGCTGTTGATCGCACCCAAGTCCTAAATCAGGCGCCGCTCCTAGAAGTCAGTGCCGCCGTCGATGTTGATCAGCGCACCCGTGAGGTAGCCCGCTCGTGGTGACAGCAGGAACGCGAGCAGGTCGCCAACTTCCTCCGGCTTTCCTGGACGCCGCAGAGCGACATGCATCTCCCAGTCCTCCACCATCACCCGTTCAAGCGCAGTCTCATAAGGCCAGCCTCGCTCATCGGCGATCATCTGGCGCATGGCGTGCATACCGTCAGTCTCAATTGCCCCGGGACAGATGCAGTTGGCCCGCACTCCTTGCGATCCGTAGGCCTTGGCGATGCCCTTGGTGAACAGCGCAACTGAGCCCTTGAACGAGGCATACGGCAGGCGAGCAAGTTCAGGCGACCGCACCGAGTAGGCAGCAGTCGTGACGACCGTGCCCTTGGACTCGATCAGGTGTGGCAATGCGGCTTCAACGGTGCGCGCGACACCGAGCACCACGTCGCGAAAGGCGGTCACCCAGTCGTCATCTGTCGACTCAATGGGCATGAAGCCCTTGGTTCCTGTGGTGACGCCGACGCCATCAAGCCGTCCGAGGAACTCAACGCTGCTCGCTACTGCTTTGGCCGCGTCTCCTTCCTTTGAGGCATCAAAGGAAAGCCCGATTGCCTTGGTCGCACCCGCTGCAAGCAGTTCGGCGGCTGCCTTGTCCGCACGTCGCTGATCGCGACCGACCACCACGATGGATGCTCCATCGGCAGCCAAGACCCGAGCACCGGCCAGGCCCATGCCTGCCGTCCCGCCCATGAGCAGATATCCCTTGTCGCGTACCTGAAGATCCATGGCTCATGCTCCTTTGGTGTGCGCTCCACATTGCTTGGTGACGCAGTCACGCGCCAACGCGTCAGACTAGGTCGTGCGGGCGATCACCTGCTCGCTGAATTGCTGAATTCGATCGGCAGATTCCGACACTGAATCTGTCCAGACGTCGGCCACCACCCAGCTCACGCCAATTTCGGCGAGCTCCCCGATAGCGTCGATCTTCTGCTCTGCGGAGACGTCGGCATGCATGGCTGGATGCGAGGCCTGAATGGAGATCTCATCCATCGAGCGGCCATTGGCTTCGACTCTGGACTGCAGATCCTTCAGCACCACTCGCAGATCATCAATCGTGCTGATCGGCTTGGTGCGAGCCGTGGTGGAGAGCTCAGCTGGCCCCATCATCACTGACCAGCCCTCGCCCCATTCGGCGAGGCGCTCCATCACCCGAGTGCTGTTGCCGCCCAGCCACAAGGGCGGATGGGGCTTCTGGACGAAGCTGGGCTGCACCGTCTGCCCGAGGGCATTGAAATGCAGGCCCTCGTAGGTGATCTCCTCGTTCACGCTTGCCTGCTTGAACACCGCGATCGCCTCGTCGAACAGTGCATTGCGCTCGTCGAACTCCACACCGAGCGCTGAGAACTCAGAGCGGAGGTAGCCGGTGCCGAGCACGAAGATGGCCCGTCCACCGGAGAGCACGTCGACGGTGGTCATGCCGGACAGCTGCAGCAGCGGATTGCGGTAGGGCACGACGAGCAGATGGGTCAGCAGATTGACCCTGGTGGTGACAGCCGCCATGAACGAGAGCATCCCGAAGGGGTCAAACGCTTCATGCCCGCCGCGATGAAGCCACTTCAGGGATGGCGCAGGGTGGTCAGTGATGCCCAGACCATGGAAGCCGGCAGCCTCGATTTGCTTGCAACCGGAGGCGATGGTCTCTGGCTGGATCCAGATGCCGCCAAGATCAGAGCGGACAGGGTAATCAGTCACAAATTTCATAGGAAGCAGAGTCTATGGATGTGACTGCGCCTTCTTTGGAAACGTCCCCTGTTCGAGGGCGCACAGCCGCAACATTACGTTTTCTTTCCTGCAACTTTGCGCTGCTATCGTCTCGGCACCAACGCTGCCGATCACATCTTCAGGAGCTGTATCGATGATTCGAATTTCTCAGTGGGCCGTACGCCATCCGATCATGGGGCTGGTCTCATGGTTCGCGATCATCGGCATCCTGATCGCCCTGCTCACCCAGTTCAAGGGTGACTTCAATGACGACTTCGGTCTGCCTTCCTCAGAGTCCACCACGGCTCAGGAACTGCTGAAGGACATCTCAGGTGGTGGAGCCGGCACCGGCTCGGGACTTGAAGGTCAAGTGGTCTGGCGCACGGACTCCGGCAAGGCGACCGAGGGCGCAGCAGCAGCCAGCATCGGTGCAGCACTGAAGGAGATCTCCACTCTGCCAGGTGTTGGCTGCGTCATCTCCCCGCTGTCTGCCGCCATGGGTCCTGACTGCCTGCCCCAGCAAGCACCAGCTGCCCCAACACAAGAGCAGGCCGCGCAAATAGCTCAACTGCCAGCTGAGGCTCTTGGACCGCTCGCACACTTTGGCCAGGCCGGCGTCAGCCCCAGCGGAAACATCGCCTACGCCACGGTTCAGTTCCAGGGCTCGGACATGAGCGATCTGCCAACCGAGCGGATCGCCGACGCACTCAATGTGGTCAAGGCCATCGATGAAGAAGGACTGACGGTCGGCGCCAATGGCATGTTCACCTTCGTTCAAGGGGAACCACCATCATCTGAAGGCATCGGCATCCTGGTGGCGTTGACGATCCTGATGTTCGCATTCGCATCGATCCTGGGTGCCTTCCTGCCGGTGTGGGTCGCGGCGATCTCGGTCGGCATCAGCACAGCTGTGGTCGTGCCGATCATCGCGAACTTCTTCTCGGTTGCGGCATTCGCACCGTTCCTGTCATCGATGATCGGTCTGGGCGTGGGCATCGACTACGCGCTGTTCATCATCAACCGGTACAGAGAGGCCTTGCTTCACGGCCGCGAGCCGCGTGAGGCTGCACTCGAAGCTGTTCGCACTTCAGGCCGGGCAGTGCTGTTCGCTGCTCTGACAGTGATCATCGCCTTGCTTGGCCTGTTCATCATGGGCATCTCCTTCTTCAACGGCGTGGCACTTGCTGCTGCCGGCACAGTGGTCCTGGTTGCGATCGGCGCTTTGCTTCTGCT
>JAUSQD010000157.1 GCA_030652695.1 Actinomycetota bacterium | reverse complement strand
CGCGGCCACCGCCACGGCGGTCACCATCGTGGACAAGATCGCCTCGACCCTTGGGGCGGACGCGGACGCGGTCGAGGCCCTTGGGGGCCCCAGCGCGGTCGTCGCCGCGAACGCGGTGACGTGCTGCACGCCATCTTGTTGCTCCTGGCCGAACAACCACGCCACGGATACGAGATTCTCACCGAACTCGCTGATCGCAGTGACGGACAGTGGCAACCCTCCCCTGGGTCGATCTATCCGGTACTCAAGCGCCTGACCCAGGACGGCCTGGTTGCCCCCGAGAATGTCGAAGGCAAGCGCGTTTTCACCTTGACGGACACGGGTCGAGCGCTGGTGACTGCAGAAGGCGAATCCTGGGGTCAGCCCTGGGCCAATGCTGGCGCTGACAAGGGCGATGGCGCCGATGTGCTCTGGAATGAAGGCCGCCAACTTGGTGGAGCAGTTCAGCAAGTCGGGCAGCTCAATGACCCAGCCCAGATCGCGGCTACCGCGGAGATTCTGGTCGAAGCCCGCAAGAAGATCTATCGATTGCTCGCTGACTAGTTTTAGCGAAATCTCAAGAGGTGGCATCCACTCGGATGCCACCTCTTGCTGCATATCGACAGCAATCCGCAAGCACGAGTGGCTTGCTGCTGCAAAGTCTTGGTGACTTGGCATGCGAAATGTCGTGTACTGTCCCGCTTTCTATATTAATTCGATAGACATTAGGGGATAAACGTGAAGCACAAGAGAATGGTGGCCGCACTGGCCGCCCTGTCGTTGACGGCAGTGCTCGCTCCGGTCACCCAGGCCGTTGCTGCACCTGCAACCACCCAGTTGATCCTGGGTGCCGTGCCGGGTCTTGATCTGGGACTCATCGAGTTGGCAAAGGTCCGCGGATCCTTCGCGGCTGAGGGACTGGACATCAAGATCGTTCCACTTGATTCAGGGCCGAATGTGGTCGTTGGCGTCGTAGCTGGCCAGTACGACCTTGGCTACACCGCCTATGCCCCGCCGCTGCTGGCCTACGCCAATGGCTCACCCCTGCGGATCGTGTCTGGCGTGGGAACCGTGGGCAAGGACGGGCTCAACGGCGGCACCCTGGTGCGCAAGGACTCAGGCATCAACTCCTGGAAGGACCTTGCCGGCAAGAAGATCGCCAGCAATGCTCCGCGTTCACTCTTCTCACTGACCGTCCCAGCTGCCATTGCCGCTGCTGGCGGCGATGCCAGCAAGATTCAGATCATCCCTTTGCCTTTCTCGGAAATCCCCAAGGCCGTGGCTGACGGCCGGGTGGACGCCGGAGTGGCACTGGAGCCTTTCCTCAGTAAGGGATTGGCCGACTACCCAACAGTGCGCAATCTCGGTGACAGCACTCACGCTGTGCTGCCTGAGGGAAGCCCGGTCGGTGTGGTCTTCACGAGTGCTTCAACCTTGGCTGCCAAGAGTGACGCGATCGCCCGTTTCAAGAAAGTGTTTGACCAGACAGTGAAGTACGCGAACAAGCACCTTAACTCGGTCAAGATCGCCGGAGCAGCACCAGCAGGGCTGACCAAGGCACAGGCCTTGGCAATCAAGATCGCTCCATATGAGACCAGCGCCAATCCTGCCGGATTGAAATCGCTCGTCGATCTGATGGTCAAGTTCAACTGGGTCCAAAAGGCCCCTGATCTGACTGCCTTCTTCTCGAAGTCATGAATCCAAAGGTGGGCTGGCCAACGGCGATCCCGAAAGCCAGCCCACCTCGGACAGGAGACAGCCAATGACCATGCGAATACTCCAGAGATTTGCTGTGCCCCTCATCGGAATCTTCGTGATCGCCTCGGTGTGGGAGATCGGCACCACTCGCGGTTGGGTCAATACCAATTCAGTACCCACACTGCATGAGACCGTTGCGCGCACCTACGAACTGCTGGTCAACAGCGAGTTCTACGAATATCTGGGTGGCACATTGCAGGCCTGGGCGGTCGGCTTGGCATGGGCCGTTGTCCTGGCGATTCCACTTGGCATCGTCTTTGGCCTGAACTACTGGGCCTACTCATTCATTCGGCTCCCACTTGAAGCCATTCGTCCAGTTCCACCAGTGGTGATCCTTCCGCTGGCATTGCTGATCATTGGGGGTGGATTGCGATTTCAGGCAACTTTGATTTTCCAAGGTGCCTTTTGGCCACTGCTCATCACAGTGATCTATGCAATCCGTTCGACGGATGCCGTCAGTTTGGACACCGCTCGGAGTTTCAGATTCGGACTCTTGCGCACAGTGGCCTTCGTCCGACTTCCGGCCGCTGCTCCGCTGATCGGATCCGGACTCAGACTCGCCGCCGCAACAGCATTCGGCGTCACGTTGGTGACGGAGATCCTCGGTGGCGCAAGCGGCATTGGGACTCAGCTGATGATTGCGCAAAGTGGCGGTGATGCCACAAGCGTGTTCGCCGTCACGATCATCGCGGGGATTGTTGGCCTGATCATCAGTGGCGCATTCGGCAAGATCGAAAAGTCCTTCCTCTCCTGGCAGGTGGCCAGCTGATGCACAGGCTTGATCTTGAGAACTCCCCATCCATTCCAGCACGATCAGTGCGCATACTGTGGGCCAGCGTTTTGCCGGTGACTTTGGTACTCGCCTATCAGTGGTGGAGCAGCAGCAATCAGGACCCCTTCTTTCCGACCATCCCCGTCATGTTTGACGAATTCACTCAGGCGTGGATCGGTGAAGGCTTCACTCAAAATGTCCTGCCTAGCCTGACGAACTTGGCCCTGGGGTACCTCTCTGGGCTCATCTTGGGAGTGCTCGGCGGCATTGCGCTGGGGCGGATCAGATTCCTGCGTCGCGCGAGTGAACCTGTCGTTGGGTTCATCCTCACCATTCCGGCGATTGCCCTGCTGCCGTTGTTTCTCATCTTTCTCGGCATTGGTCAACAACTGCAGATCGGCATCATCGTCTTCTCGGTGTTCTTCATCGTGTTGGTGATGACGACCTACGCGGTGGTCGGCATCGAAAGCGTGCTGCTGGACGTCTGCAACATCTATCGCATTCACGGCCTCACGCGACTGACTCGTGTGCTGTTTCCGGCAGTCATCCCTCAAGTGCTCTCAGCTGCCCGCATCACATTGTCGATCAGCGTGCTGGTGATGGTCGTCAGCGAAATGATCGGCGCCTCGAACGGCATCGGCGCCACGATCCTGCTCGCCCAACAGTCCTTCGACTACGGCCAAATGTGGGCCGGGATGCTGCTGCTGGCAGTGCTCGGCATCTCTTTGAATCTCCTGTTCACCATCGGTGAACGCACCCTGCTCATTTCAACCGGACACGAAGTGCCAAGCCGAAAGCGAATCTCATGACAACTGACGCCCATCTTGAACCGCACTTGGCGGACAAGCCCACGCAGCTCTCGCGAATTGCTCCGATCGTTTCCGTGTGCGAACTCCGCAAGACTTGGATCACTCCGGATGGAAAGAACATCGCCCTCGACGGAGTCTCATTCGATGTGTACCCGGGCGAAGTGGCAGCGATCGTTGGCCCATCTGGCGCGGGCAAGACAACAGTGCTGCGCATCGTCGCTGGACTGCTTGAATCAACGAGCGGTTCAGCAGTGGTCTCGGGTGAAACCGTGGACGGCCCGCCCGAAGGCGTGGCGATGGTATTTCAGGACTACAGCCGATCACTGCTCCCATGGTTGACCGTTTTGGGCAATGTGACGCTGCCGATGCGAGCCAATGGAGTCAAGAAGAAGGAAGCGCTGGATCGCGCACGACACGCACTGGCGTCAGTTGGGCTGGCCGGTAAGGAGAAGATCCATCCACGCCAGCTCTCCGGAGGGATGCAGCAAAGAGTCGCCATTGCGCGAGCACTTGCCTTTCAGCCAACACTGCTGCTGATGGATGAGCCCTTCGCCTCGGTCGATGCGCAGACTCGAATGGACCTTGAGGATCTCGTCATTCCTCTGCGAGACGAATACGGCGTCACCATCTTGTTCGTCACGCACGACATCGATGAAGCCATCTACCTGTCTGACCGAGTGATCTCGCTGACGACTCCGCCATCAGTCGTAGGCGAAATTGTTGAAGTGCATCTGCCAACTCCGCGAACTCAGGTAGCTACAAAGAAGCACCCCGAATTCGCGCGCCTGCGTGAACACGTCCTGTCACTTGTACGAAGCACTCCTGAATCCGTGCGAGCTCAAGAGCAGACCTTGAAATCCGATCCCACCAACGAGGAGAACACATGGGCAAGCTGACCGATCGCCGCGAGCAGTGGCTGCCGAATGAGACTGACTTTGTCAGCTCAGGCAAAGGCAGACCAGCCAAGCGACCGAACATCGTTTTCATCCTCGCCGATGATCTGGGTTGGGGAGATGTCGGCAGCTATGGCTCGTTGCACAACAACACTCCGGCCATCGACCGAATAGCCGCTGGCGGCCTGCGTTTCACGCACGGATACTCGGGTTCGGCAACTTGCTCACCTACCCGAATCTCGCTCTATACCGGTCGCTATCCCGGAAGAATTCCAGCTGGACTGCAGGAGCCGATCGTCACTCGCGATGACAAAACTGGCATCCCTCACGAGCATCCCACCCTGCCATCTCTGCTGAAAGATGGCGGCTACAAGACTGCGATGTTCGGCAAATGGCATGCCGGATTCCTGCCCTGGTTCAGCCCAATCAAGATCGGTTTCGAGGAATTCTTCGGCAACCTCGATGGCGCAATGGACTACTTCAGCCATATCGACTCTTCCGGGAAGCCAGACCTTTACGAAGGTGAAACTCCGGTCGAAGAGGTCGGGTACTACACCGAGCTGATCTCGGATCGTGCCGTGCGATACATCGAGGATTACGACAGCGACCAGCCGTTCTATCTGCAGATCAACTACACCGCTCCTCATTGGCCTTGGGAGGGACCACAGGATCAGGCGACCAGCGCGAAAGTGACGGCGGCCATGCAGTCCAACCCGCTGACGGCACTGTTCCACTTTGAGGGCGGCTCTCTTGAGACCTACCAGCGCATGGTGGCTTCGATGGACGAGGGCATCGATCGCGTACTGAATGCCCTGGCCGCCAAGGGAGTCTCCGACGACACCATCATCGTGTTCACTTCAGACAACGGTGGAGAAAGATTCGCCTTCCTATGGCCCTTCGTCGGCGAGAAGGGCGACCTGGAGGAAGGCGGCATCCGCGTTCCCTTGATCATCCGCTGGCCCGGCGCTATCCCGGGCGGACGCGTGACCGACGTGCCAGTAGTCACGATGGATCTGACAGCGAGTCTGCTGGATGCTGCCGGCGTTTCGCCCGATGCGAACTATCCACTTGATGGCCAGACGCTGCTGCCTTGGCTGCTTGATCGCGACGCATCTCCAACTCGAGTTCTGCGCTGGAGAACCCGCGAGCAGGGCGCCATTCGCAAGGATCGCTTCAAGCTGTTGTTCGACCGGCAGGCCAAGCCGCTGTGGGGCAATCTGCCTGTGGCACCTGGTCCACGGACGCGACTCTTTGATGTCACCTCAGAAGGCCGCGAGAAGGCTGACCTCATTTTGGATTTTCCTGAAGTCGCAGCCGAACTGCTGGCTGAGTGGGAGCGCTTCGACAGTGAACTTCTCCCCTACCCCGAACGCTTTCCGCCTGGCGATCCACGCACGGTGGTACGTCCGGACTAAGGCAAAAGCCACTGCAGCGAGCCGGACGCGGCTAGCCTGCTGCCGTGCTCACTGAAACCTTGATCCAGGAAGCCTCGCCGATCATTAATCGCATCGGCGGGGCCTTCTATTTCACCCCAGAGACCCTCGGCCGGGGCCGCGAACTTGGACTCAATGGCCTGCAGTTCTACTTCATCGGTCGCGGTGGTCCGCTCGGCAATGTCGAATCGCCCGTGGTTGTCAGTGCATTTGGATACTTCGCCCCCACGTTCGTCAAGAAGTTCTGGACTTCTGCACAAGCGATCTTGGCTCCGCGTGATGGCGGTCGCGAATTCATGGAGTGCTCTCGTCAGTTCGGGCGCCTGCACTTGAGTCAGACCGAGGGTCTCGCTGCATTCTGTGACGCTGCGCAACAGGTCATCGAATCGATCGATCCGATCAGCCTGCCGTTATATGCAGCCGTGAGCTGCGAGCCATATGCCGAAGATCTCCCTGCGCGCGCCATGCAATACCTCACGGTGCTGCGTGAGCACCGCGGTTCTGCTCACCTGTTGGCGATCGTCGCAGCGGGGCTCGACCCACGAGTTGCCGATGTCATCAACAGCCCCGACAACTACAAGATTCATGGCTGGGATCAGTCGGAATTACCTGAGCCGACACAGAAGGATCTCGACCTGATGTATCAGGCTCATCAACTGACCAATCAATTGGTCAGCGCGCCTTTTGCATTACTCAGCGATGAAGCGCAGCAGGCATTTCTGGTCGGATTGCGCGCCATCGACGCCGCCATCCCCGCGGCCTGATGGGCCTTCGAGTATCAGCAAACGGCACCAGGAATTAGGGTGCTGAGTTATGGCACTCCTGGTCGATCAAGCGCACTGGCCTTGGCGCGATCGCATGTGGTGTCACCTGATCAGCGACAGCTCTCTGGATGAGTTACACGCATTTGCCGCCAAACTCGGCATCCCTGAACGAGGCTTTCAGGGCGATCATTACGACATTCCGCATGACCTGCGTGTTCAGGCCATTGAGCACGGGGCGCAGGAAGTCAGCAGTCGCGAAATCATCCTGGCTCTTCGCGCTTCGGGCCTGCGCCGACGCTGATCGGCCACTAGCCTGCTCGGATGCAAACTGAAGCCCTCGTCAACGCCGCATCCCCCATCATCGGCAACCTTGGTGGCACCTATTTCTTCACCGCAAGCACCCTTGCTCGTGGCAAGGAACTGGGTCTTGACGGCATGCGCTTCTACTTCCTGGGTCGCGGCGCTCCGCTCGGCGATGTCGAGTGGCCAGTGGTGGTCAGCGCCTTCGGATTCTTCACTCCCAAGCTGATCGACAAGTTCTGGAACTCAGCACGCACGACCTTGTCAGCCAAAGAAGCTGCGCCTATCTACCGCGAGTGCTCCGCCCAGTTCGGCAGGGAGAACTTCGCGTCTGTTGACGGACTTGCGGAGTACTGCGCAGCCGCTGAACTGATCATCAACTCGGCCGATCCTTCGGGACTGCCACTGTTCGCCGGTCAACTCTCACTGCCCCTGGCGCAGGATCTCCCCGGTCGCGCCTCGCAACTGACAACCATCCTGCGCGAGCACCGAGGTTCAGCACATGTGGCCTCCGTAGTGGCCGTCGGACTTGAGCCCCGCATCTCGGCCCAACTTGGACCAGAGACGAGTTGGAAGTTCCATGGCTGGACCCTTGACG
This sequence comes from Actinomycetota bacterium, assembly GCA_030652695.1. Taxonomy (GTDB): domain Bacteria; phylum Actinomycetota; class Actinomycetes; order S36-B12; family S36-B12; genus UBA11398. Next base: position 13,327 of record JAUSQD010000157.1, on the reverse strand, counting down.
ACGGTCCCGAGCCCACCGACGTCGATCGGCGCCGCCGCCTGGAAGCAGAAGAACTCACCAATCGCGTCGTGAATAAGGCCTTCGCAGTGCTGACCGAAGAAGAGGGCGAGCAACTGCTGCACGGACTGCGTGGTATGCAGGCGGCGATGCCGACTCAGGCCTGGGAAATGAAGGAGGCGCCAGAGCCGTCACCAAATGCCAACTCGGAGAAACTTCTCGCCTAATGTGACGTGCGCCACTACGGTCAACGCCAGCCCGAGATCCAGGCGACTCTGACCCTGAAGGTGCGTTATGTCTGCAATCGAACTTGAGTCCTACGTCGTCACCGACCCATTCTTTGGTGCGCCGTACATCGACAAGGATGAAGAGTGCGAAGCCCAGCCGGTCTCCTATCGCTTCATTCATGGCGGCTTCACCGGTACGAGCACCCGCTTTGCCATCTGTTACCCGACGGCTGACGCCTACCAGGGCCGGCTCTACCAGCCACTTGAAGGTGCCAATGCAGGGCACGAGAACGTCAACACCGGGCCGATGGGCCAAGTGACCGGCGGCCTGCAGATGATCTTCCGACTCGGTGGCTACGCCATCGAGACCAACATGGGTCATGTCGGCGACGTGATGGATCCCAAGGCCGGAGTCGACCCCACCTTGTATGGCTGGCGGGCTGCTGCGGAATCTGCGCGCTTCTCAAAGTTCATGGCCAAGCAGATCTACGGTGCCGAGCCGAAGTACTCCTATGTCTATGGCGGCAGCGGCGGTGCCCGTCGCTCCCCCTTGTGTCTGGCTTATGCACCCGATGTCTGGGATGCGGCCCTGCCCTACATGGGTGATGCGCAAGATGGCGACTACGGCGACTACGAACTGCTGAGAGGTGCCACGCCGAACTTCTCGTGCATGTTCAATGTGCAGCGGATGCTCGGCGACAAGCTGCATGGAGTCATCGATGCCATGTGGCCAGGTGGCAGCGGTGACCCCTTTGTCGGGCTGACCGTGGACGAGAAGGAAGAACTCGCCAATCTCTACCGCATCGGATTTCCGCGAGGCGATGAGTCATTTATCCTGCAGCCGATGGGCCAGATCTGGCTGTGGTGCTCGATGGCCAATCGCCTGCAGCAGGACTACCCCGCCTACTGGGAGAACTTCTGGACCAAGCCGGGCCACGTGGGCTTTGATCGACCTGATCTGGTCAACGATGACCTCATTGACATGGAAACCAGCGTCAAGAGAGTGCTCTACCCACGTGACCTGTTGAAGGATCCCGAGCTGCAAAGGCCAGAACTGGCCCAGCTTCGTTCACTCGCTGGCCTGTTTGCGGGCATGAACAACGCGCATGAGATCCCGATGGCGGTCCAGCTCGACGACGCGCCTGATGGCTACCTGATGGGCGCCGGAATCGAGATCCTGAGTGGCAAAGCCGCGGGAAGACGCCTGTATGTGATGAACGGTGCCGGCGACGCGATGATGGCTGACAGCGACGGCGAAGCCAGCAACTTGAAGTTCGCCGGAGTGGAGCCTGGCGACCTCGTGCGGATCAACAACCGAGCATTCCTCGCCTATTGCTACTACTACCGCCACCATGTGCCCACCGAGGCTGAGTACCAATTTCTCACTGTCGATGGCACCCCGTTCTATGACCAATATGAACTGCCGACGATGTCGCCCTTCATGGGCGTCAAGCACACCGGCCGAATCCAAGGCAAGTTGCTCTGGGTGCACCACACCCACGATTCATCGCTGTGGCCCCCGCAGGGCATCGGCTTCAAGGCCAATATTGAACGCGAGTACGGCAAGGAGATCGCAGACACAAAGTTCAAACTGCGGTGGTCGGAAAATGCCGAGCACGTGCCGCCAGCGATGACCGCACCCAGCCCTGGCCGAGCAAACAAGACCTGGCTGATCGACTATCAGCCGATCATCGAGCAGTCCCTGTATGACCTAAAGGACTGGGTCGAGGAGGGCATTGAGCCAGCTGACACGGCCTTTGAGTACCGCGACGGCGCGATCATCTTGCCTGCCGACGCCAAGGAACGCGGCGGCATTCAGCCTGTGGCCACTGTCACGGTCAATGGCTCGGCAGTGACCCACGTCCGGGTCGGTGAATCGGTGAACTGCACGGTTGAAGCACACACACCTCCAAACGCCGGCACGATCATCGGTGTGCAGTGGGACTTCGATGGCACGGGCTCATTCCCTGTCAGTGAAGAACTCGATGGCAGTCAAGCCTCAGTTCAACTCTCCACGAGCCACGCATTCGACTCCCCTGGCACCTACTTCGTCAGCGCTCTCGTCGAATCGCACCGTGAAGGCGACATCAACGCGACCTCGCGTCGCATTCCAAACCTGGCTGCTGCACGAGTAGTCGTCAGCTAGACGCACCGATACAGAAAGGGGACTGAGCCAAAGCCCAGTCCCCTTTCTCGTGCTTGCGTTTGGATCAGGTGGCAGTCCACTTCGGCGCGCGCTTCTCGCCGAATGCGGTCGCACCTTCCCTTGCATCATTGGATGCAAAGACTGGGCCGACAACGGTCTGCTGCCATTCCATGAACTCAGGGTCAGTCCAGCTGGCGGCCTTGGCCAGCACAGCCTTGGTGGCCTTCAGGGCCAAGGGGCCATTTTGCGCAATGCGATCAGCAATCTCAATCGCTGCATCAAGGGCCTTGCCTGGCTCTGCGAGCACTGAGACCAAGCCCCAGGCATTGGCCTGCTCTGCGTCGATGATGTCGCCGGTCAGTGCAAGCAGCGAGGCTGCTGGGTAGCTCATCACCCGAGGCAGGCGGTAGAGGCCACCACCGGCAGCCACCAAGCCGCGCTTGACCTCGGGGATGCCGAACTTGGCATCACGGGAGGCCACGATGATGTCGGTGCACAGCGCGGTCTCGCATCCACCCGCGAGCGCATAGCCCTCAACTGCAGCAATGATCGGCTTTGCTGGAGGCTGCTGATTCAGACCGGGATGCTCACTGACCTTGTCGAAGGTTGAACCCGCGGCAAACTCGCGCAGATCCATGCCCGAGCAGAAGTTGCCTCCGGCACCGGTCAGGACGGCAACAGAAAGATCATTGGATTGGTCGAATTCGTACAGCGCTTCGGCCATTTCGTACATCAACTCTCGGCTGAGCGCATTGCGTGCCTCGGGCCGGTTCATCGTCATGACGAACACTGCGCCACGCTTTTCGGTGAGTAGTACCTCGCTCATTGCTGCCTCCAGGAATTGATTCGATGATCGGCGAGCAAAGTACTGGGATTGCGCTCACTACGCCCGGTATTTCCCATAATTTGCGCTCTAGAGCGGATACGAGCCAAATCTGCCCCAGGCGACGAAGGACGCCATGGCAAACAGCACGAGATTGACGATCACCAGGGGCACTTCTCCTCGCCGGATATGGGTCACCGCAGCCCCGATCATGACCAGTGCCAGTCCCAGCGCAGCAATGGGCACCAGGACCGGGGCCACTCCTGTGATCCCAGGCACAATCAGCCCGATCGCTCCGAGAACCTCCACAGCCCCGATCGCCTTGACCTGCCTGGGGCTGAAGTCATCGACCCAGCCAAGGCTCTCGCGGATCTTCTCCTTGGGCTGGGTCAGCTTCAGGATTCCGGTGACCAGAAAGGCTGCGGCAAGCAGCCCCGCCGCGATCCACAGCGCAGTGTTCATCCCAGCCACCAATCCTCATGTTTCGTGATACCCCCGCAAGGGGGTAGTTGAACGTTCAACTCACCCTAGTGGGACCGCGAGATCTTCGCCATTTCCTCACAAATTTGGGCATTTCTGTCCCCCATTTGGGCCGAATCATGATTGTGACAGGCGCGTAACAAACCCTGCGATTTCGTTTCCTACGCTGGCTCCCATCCAGTTCCACGACCTCTAATTACGCAGCCCCGCGACCCCAGCGGAGCGCAGTGCCTGAAAGGGAACCTTCATGAGTGGTAATGCCGTTCGCCTGCAAGCAATCAAGGACGTCGAGGCCTATGTGCCTCCAGCCGTCAGTTTCAATGAACTTGAGGCTCCGGGCGAGATCTACGGAATGAACGTCTTCAGCAAGTCGGTGATGCAAAAGCGGCTGCCCAAGACTGTGTTCAAGTCCGTGACGGACACCATCGAAAACGGCGCCGCACTTGATCCGAGCGTCGCGGACGCCGTTGCTTCAGCCATGAAGGACTGGGCGCTGGAAAAGGGCGCCACCCACTACGCACACGTCTTCTACCCATTGACCGGTTTCACTGCAGAAAAGCACGACAGCTTCTTTGAGCCAGTCGGCGATGGCACCGCGCTCGCAGAATTCGCAGGCAAGACCCTGGTTCAAGGTGAGCCAGATGCATCGAGCTTCCCCAACGGCGGTCTGCGCAATACCTTCGAGGCCCGCGGCTACACCGGCTGGGATGTCACCAGTCCTGCCTACATCCTGGAGAACCCCAACGGCAACACCCTGTGCATCCCCACGGTCTTCGTCTCGATGACAGGTGAGGCCCTTGACCACAAGACCCCACTCCTTCGCGCACAGCAGGCGATGGCCGAGCAGGCAGAGCGAGTGCTGAAGCTCTTCGGTCACGATCCTGATCGCGTGGTCTCCTACTGCGGCGCAGAGCAGGAGTACTTCCTGGTCGACCGTCACTTCTTCCTGGCTCGTCCCGACCTGATCAATGCCGGCCGGACCCTCTTTGGCTCCAAGCCCCCCAAGGGCCAGGAGTTCGACGATCACTACTTCGGTGCGATCCCCGAGCGCGTGCTCGGCTTCATGATGGACACCGAGCGCGAGCTGTTCAAGCTGGGCATCCCTGCAAAGACCCGTCACAACGAGGTTGCACCTGGCCAGTTTGAAATCGCTCCCATGTTCGAGCGCTCCAACCTTGCCGCCGACCACCAGCAGCTCCTGATGACCACATTCAAGTCCGTTGCCGAGAAGCACGGCATGGCCTGCCTGTTCCACGAGAAGCCATTCGCTGGAGTCAACGGCTCGGGCAAGCATGTGAACTTCTCATTGGGCAACAGCCGTCAGGGCAATCTCCTGCTGCCAGGCGATACGCCGCATGACAACGCCCAGTTCCTCGTGTTCTGCGGCGCGGTTATTCGCTCAGTGCACAAGTACGGCGGCCTTCTGCGCGCATCGGTCGCCTCTGCAAGCAACGACCACCGTCTGGGCGCCAACGAGGCTCCACCAGCGATCATCTCGATCTTCCTTGGCGATCAGCTCGCTGATGTGTACAAGCAGATCGCAGAGGGTGGCGCAACGTCATCCAAGAGCAAGGGCCAGATTCGCATCGGCGTTGACACCCTTCCGGTGCTGCCTACCGATCCAGGCGATCGCAACCGCACCAGCCCATTTGCCTTCACTGGCAACCGCTTTGAGTTCCGCGCACCTGGCTCATTGCAGTCAGTTGCCGGTCCGATGACGACCATCAACACGATCCTTGCCGAAGCACTCGACTTCGTCGCAACTGACATCGAAGCCTCGCTGGCCAGCGGTGTTGAGTTCAACGATGCAATCCAAAGTGTGCTGCAGAAGATCATGCTCGAGCACGGCTCAGTGGTCTTCAACGGCAATGGCTATGCGGACGCATGGCAGGTCGAAGCTGCAGAGCGCGGACTGCCAAACCTTCGCACGACTTTGGATGCAGTCCCTGAGCTCGTCTCGCCAGCAGCGATCGAGCTGTTTGAGCACTACAAGGTGTTCAACGAGCGCGAGATGCACAGCCGCTTGGAGATTGCCCTCGAGCAGTACATCCTGAGCATCAGTGTCGAAGCAAAGCTGACCCTTGAAATGGGCAACACGATGGTGCTGCCAGCTGCGGTTCGCTACCAGACTGAGTTGGCGCTCAATGTCGGTGCACTCCTTGCTGCCGGTGTCGAGACCGACACTTCAACCTTGGAGCCGATCTCGGGTCTGATCTCCTCCCTTCGTTCAGCGCTGATGGATCTGGGCGATGCGCTCAAGGCAGATCATGCGCACGAGATTGAGGAAGAGGGCAAGTACGCCAAGGATGTCCTGCTGCCAGCACTCACAGCAGTGCGCACCGCGGCTGATGCGCTGGAAGGCCTGGTTGCCGATGATCTCTGGCCACTGCCGACATACCAGGAGATGCTGCACATCCTGTAATTCAATTGAACATCAAGCACACACCCGCACTCGGTGTCGGTGTGGTGGCGAAGCGAGAACGCTGATCCCCACATCAACACCGAGTGCAGTGCATTGACCCCAAATTCACCTCACCGATAGGTTCCAAGCGAAGACTGCAGATCAATGGATCTGGCAGGTGTTCCAAGCCAAGAGTGCGGAGGATCCCGTGACAGTGGTCAGTGAGTATTTAGACGTTGCTGGAATCATCAGGGAGTTCCTCGCAACGGACGAGGTTGCCAAGTACTGGGACTACCCAAGCGCCCTTGAAGAATGGACAGTGGCCGGGCTCGCAGGTCATCTCGCCCGCCCCGTGCTCAACATGCCAACCATCCTCGCGGCCGAGGTTCCCACAGATCAGCCCCTGGTCACTGCCGCGGGCTACTACTTCTCGATGCCGCTGAGTGATCAGCATGTTGGCTCCCCCGTTGCCATCGACATTCGCAAGCGCGGCGTGGCGTCCGCCGGCACCGATGCCAAGGATCTTCTGACCAGATACGACGCAGCACTGGCAGAGCTACAGCAGACCCTGCCGACCCTGCCCGAGGATCACGAAGTCGTCGGCCTGGGCGTGCGCATGCTGCTGGGCGAATACCTCACCACTCGCATGGTCGAGCTCGTCGTTCATGCCGATGATCTCGCGGTCAGCATCGGCAAGACCTCGCCAATATTCTCGCTGGAAGCAACCGACATCGTGGTGTCGACTTTGGCCTGCATCTCCACACGTCGCAATTCGCCGACCGATGTCATCCGAGCCTTCGCTCGCGAAGAGCGCCAAATCCAAAGGCTCTCGGTTTTCTAGTAAGTGTTCTCTTCGATGTACTCCGTCAGCAGAGCTGCAAGCTCAGCTGGCCGATCACTTTGCACAGAGTGCCCAGCACCGTCGACGATTGCGAATCGGAAGTCCTTCGCGCGACTCCTGAATTCAGCGACATGCTCTTCGGTGACGAAAGCCGATGCTCCACCGCGCACCAGCATGATCGGGATCTCAATGCCGTTGACCTCGTGCCACAGCGCAAGGAAGTCATCGTTGAGAAATTCGCTCGGGTCTTCACCATCGGGACGCTTCATCGAGTCATAGCGCCAACCCCATTGGCCATCGTCAAACTGCTGGGAGTTGTGCACCACTCCGCGCTCAATCAGCAGCGCCGGCCGCGTGGGCGCCAATGCGGTGGTGGCATCAATCATCGCCTGCAAGGACTCATATCGGTCTGGGCCTTGAGTCAACGCGGTGGTACCGCGCTCTTCAAGGGTCATCTTCTTCATCTGGTCCATCTGACTTGGCGTGACGTCGATGATCACCACCCGCGAGAACATCGCCGGACGAATGGCCGCCAGATGGATCGCGGTGAGACCGCCCATCGACATGCCCACGAGCGCGACATTGCTCAAGCCCATCCGGTCAAGCACCGTCGCGATGCTCTCAGCGCCGGTGAAGGGCCAGTACTCCTTGTCCTCGCGCCACGACGAGTGCCCATGGCCTGGCAGATCAATGGCAACGAAGGGACGATTTAGCACAAGCCCGACTGCATCCCAGGTGTGTGCGTTCTGTCCGCCACCATGCAGCATCACGATTTCTGGATCGCCTTCCTGCCAGCGCAATGACGAGATCGTCGAGCCATCATCCAATTTCCAGAACTCACGCGTGAGCGTTGGCTCCGTCCATGGAACGCCAAGCAACTGCGCTGTTTCCTTCAACAGATACTTCTCGTCGTGGCTCGCATTCGTCATCTGACTGTCCTATGCCACTGCAAGCGCTGGTGGCGGCCAAGGGACCGACACAGCGCTGCGCGACTGCCCGGTGTTGTCTCCCATGACCGTTGCGCTCAACGATGTCATCAAGGTGTGCAGTTCAACGAGTTCGTCTGTAGAGAACTGATTCCAGATCCTCATCGAAGCCTCATCGGTCTGCAGTTCGATCTGCGCTCGCAAGTCCGCGCCCGCTGACGTCAACTCATGGCTGCCGTTGAGCAAACCGCGAGAAGTGAGCGCATCAATGGCTGCAGCCCACGCTTCATCACTGATCCCTCGGGTGCGTCGCAGCATGGTCAGGTCGTAGCCATCTGGCTTCCACGCAGTCGACAGCGCCTGACTTTCAGCTGAGTTCAAATCATGCGCCACGAGTGCCGCCACATGGCTGTCTCCGCGAAACTCACGCGCTGCAGTGGCGCAGCGCCAAAGCCGCGCCCAAGGATCATCCGGCAAGTCAACCGCCTGATTTCCGGCTGCAAGTGGATGCCCAGCCACATCGAGATTGGCAATTGCACGCGCAAGAACCTCAGTGCTGGCAGTCAGCTGCTCCACTGGGTAGTCCTCGCCGAAAGTGCGCCGAGCAAAGCCGGCGAATCCATCATGCGAAATGCTGATCATTGCCTTGGGCGTTACGAGCTCCCAGAGTTCGACCACGGCCTTGAACACCAGTTCAGGCGCGAAGCCATGAAAGGCCGCAATCACCACCGGCGGTGCGGCCGCGCCCATCGGTGCACTGCGCACAGCGAAGAAGGACTGCATGCCGCCAATGCCCAAGGGCTTGACCACCGCGCGAACTTCGGCGTTGAGCAGCCCAGCACCGCCAAAGGGCTCACTGGCTGCCCACATTGCCCTTGCGACTGAACTGTCGAAGCCCACAGCACTCCTTCATCCAAAGCGAAACCTTGGCCCGCCCATGTTGATAGCGTCAACATAACGAACTCCCCGCCCGCCCACCTGGGTATCACGTCAGCACACGTCACATCACCATCAAGGAGCCTCATGAAGTACACCCATCTTGGCAAGACTGGACTCTCGGTCAGCAAGCTCTGCCTGGGCACGATGAATTTCGGACCCCAGACAAACGAGGCCGAGTCCTTCCAGATCATGGATCACGCCCACTCTGTAGGCATCAACTTCTTCGACACCGCCAATGGCTACGGCGGCCCAGGCAACTTCGGCGGCACCGAGACGATCATCGGCAACTGGTTTGCCACCGGAGGCGGTCGGCGCGAGAAGACCGTCATCGCCACCAAGGTCTATGGCTCCGCGAGCGAGTGGCCAAACGACGGCAAGCTCTCGGCCCTGAATATTCGCAAAGCCTGCGATGCGTCACTGAAGCGAATGAAGACCGACTACATCGACATCTACCAAATGCACCACGTCGATCGCCGCACCCCGTGGGATGAGATCTGGGAAGCCATGGAAGTCCTGCGCAATCAGGGCAAGATCATCTACGTCGGCTCATCGAACTTTGCCGGCTGGCATATCGCGCAGGCGCAAGAGGCAGCACGACGGCGCAACTTCCTTGGCCTGGCAAGCGAGCAGTCGCACTATCACCTGCTCGAGCGCACAGTTGAGCTTGAAGTGCTTCCCGCCTCGCAGTTCTATGGGCTCGGCGTCATCCCATGGTCACCATTGGCCGGCGGACTGCTCGGCGGCATCATCAAGAAGCTGGAGTCAGGTGATGTTGGCCGCAGCAAGGCCAGTCATGCCAACAAGCAACTAGAAAAGATCCGTCCACAGATTCAGGCTTGGGAGGATTTCTGCGCCAAGCGCGATGAGGATCCCGCTGACACTGCACTGGCGTGGCTGCTCCACAACCCCGCAGTCACGGCGCCGATCATTGGGCCGCGCACCTTCGCTCAACTCGATGGATCGCTGCGAGCGCTGGACATCGAACTGGATGGCGAGGCCATGAAGGAACTCGACCTGCTTTTCCCCGGCCCAGGTGGCACTGCACCGGAGGCTTACGCCTGGTAGTTGATGCCAACTGTGGGTACCGCTGCAACTGAACTAGGCGCGAGCGGTACCCACAATGGCCTTGTCTGGATACAGCGAGTACGACGGGAAGTTGCCATACAGCCGGTCTTCGGATCCGTCCGCTGGTTGGGTCACGGCCTGCACCAGAAGATCACCGCCGACAAAGGCTCCCTTCCACGATGCACCCTTGCCGCCGAACACCTCATCGCGGTCACCCCGTGATCGAGGCATGTTGATGCCGACCTTGAACGACTGCAGGTCATCAGCGACTCGATGAGCGAACTCAGAATCGTCAGTGGCAATGGATCCGACCAAAGCCCCGTTGCTGGCATTCATGGCGGCAAGAAACTCAGCCTCGGTATCCACCACCACGATCGAATCCAGGGGTCCGAAGGGCTCGCTGTGATGCAGGCTCCAAGAGGACGGAGGCTGCAGGACGCAAGCAGGAGCGACATACGCCGACTTGTCCTGCTGAGGCAGGAAGCGTCCGTCGCGAATGGAGCGATGCACCAGAGGTATGCCGCCGCCGTTGATGGCTTCGTCAAAGTTCAGTCGCAATTCGGTTGCCTTGGCCGCGCTGATGACTGGGCCGAAATCCAGTTCAGGATATGGATCGTCGGCACTTTCCACAGCAAGCGGATTTCCGTATCGAAGACTCTCCACCACAGGCAGATAGGCCTGTAGAAACTCCGCGAACATATGCCGCTGCACGACAAAGCGCGGGTAGGCAGTGCATCGCTGCTTGCCGTACTCAAAGCCCTTCTTGATGTGGCCGGCAAGCAGATCCCATTGCGAGAAGTTCCAGATGCCCCAGGTGTTCAAGCCCTCTTGCTCGAGAAAGTGCCGGCGACCAGTGTCCGCCAATGTCGTCGCGGCCTTGCGGCCATTGGCCCGACCACCAACAAAGGCAAGTGCGCCAATGCCCTCACCCCTGATCAGCACATCGCCCAACGAGGCACCACGACCAGACAGCAGGGTGACGGGCAGTCCCTCACGCGCCATGAGTGCATGAGCCAGGGTCAGGCAGTGGAAGCCGCCTTGAGTGGGAGTCTTGGCAATCACGGCATTGCCGGCAAGCAGTTGTACGAGCTCAGCATGAATTTGCACACTCATGGGGTAGTTCCAGCTTGCGATGTTGCTCACCGGGCCAGGCAGCTGCGTTCGACCAGCAAGCTGCCGCTCAGCTTCACCCAAGTACCAGTCGACACCATCGAGTGCGCGATCAACATCGGCACAGGCAAGGCGCCAAGGCTTGCCGATCTCCCATACCAACAGCAGGGCAAGCAGCTCACGCTGCTCGCGCATTGCCGCAACTGCTCGAGCAATGCGGGCCTTGCGCTCATCAATGCCGACCTTGGCCCATTCGGCATGCTGCCGCACTGCAAGTTGCACGGCCAGCACAGCTTCATCGTGGGTGACCTGAGGAGGGCCCTCTATTTCGAGTCCGTCAACTGGGTTTCGATGATCACCTGGCACACCAGTGCGCACCCACTCTCCACCAACTAGATTGCGCAGCCGATCTGAATCAAAGGCTTCTGGTGCTGCCGACACGCAGCGTGCATAGGTCTGATTCCACGATGTGTTGGCCTTCAGTACGAAAGACATGTCACTACCCCCATCGGTCGTGCAGGACCTCAGTCTGGCTGTGCTCAGAGCAACCGTCTAGAGCCAGCGACCTGGCCTCGCTCGTCAGGCAGTGACGATCGCCTCAAGGTTGTCCAGGGACTTCTCCATCATGCTCAACGGCACGATCGGGAATGCAATGCGAGCCTTGCGCTTCTCAGACAGTCCACTCCAGTCGCAGTACGACGTGACTTCAGTTGAGTGCTCATCGACAGCCTGCAGCGCGTATCCGTAGACGTAGCCAAATGGCTTGCCGTCATTGCCCTGAATTCCCCACTCGACCAGTTGGTCCACCGCAATGTTCGTGATGATCACGGTGACGTCGTACTTGCCCATCTCTGGAATGTCGCCCAGCGGCTCACGATCCATGTGCATGACGAAGGTGTCACCCACCGCAGTGACTGGCGTGCTCTCGGGAGAGGCCACCAGCATTCCCGAACCATCGATCTGCACGTGCCCGGCCGGGCTGGAGACCAGTGCGTAGATGGCTGAAGCCGGTGCGGCGATGACTCGGGTGGAGAAGATTCGCTCATCGGTAGTCATGTCGCTCCTTGGGGACGATGCCAGCAGCACCTGGATTGAGGAAGATGAAGCCCCGCACACGACCTTGTAAGTCGTCTGCGGGGACCCACTCTTGGAAATGGCGATACCGATATCTGTGGTTCAGTTCGCCAGGCACAGTCTAGACGACCGGCCCTGATGCGAATCTGCGGGAACTTTGCATCTGCAAAATCAATTGTGCACAATGGAATTCGGCTAGTTTGACTCCAGCCCGCAACATTGTCTGCCTGAATGGATGTCATGCCCGAAGAGACAGTTGACCATTACCGCGTCCATTGCGTCGTCCCGGCAAGCGCCGAGACCGTCTTTGCGGTGCTGGCCGATCCCACCCGGCACCGGGATTTCGATGGAGCCAACATGGTGCGCGATGCCATTGATCCCCAGCCGCTGACCTCTGAAGGCCAGATCTTCCGAATGAACATGCAGCATGAGAGCGTGGGCGACTACACGATTGAGAATCACGTGCGCAAAGTGAAGCCGTATGAGGAGATCTCGTGGATGCCTTCGGCTGGTGGTCGCACTCCCACCGGCTACTGGTGGGGATATGACGTGCGGGCAATCGACGAGCACTCCTGCGAAGTCGGGCTGAACTACGACTGGTCTGCAGTGACGCACCCCAAGATGAGAGCTCGCTTTGGCCACTCAAACCAGGACAACATGCAGGCCAGCCTGACCCTGCTGCAAGGGCTCTTCGCCGACTAGATCAGGCCAGTGTGGTGGACGTGTTGACCATCAACTGCTCGATGCCGGAAGCCACGGCCGCATCCAAGTCCACATCCGGGATGAATCCCCCGATGGCAAGTGCCGCAATTCCCTGGAGCTGCGCCCAGACTGATCGAGCAAGTTGGCCCGAGGAGACTGCCAGTTCACCTCTGCGGCGCGCATCGACCAGCAGATCAATCGAGCTCGGCCCGATCATCCCTTCAGGGGGCGGCGGGCGGCGCCCTGAGGTCTTATAGGCAAACATCAGCTCGATGAGCGCAGGATTGGAAATCGCAAAGCGCACGTAGCGGATGCCGCGCGCAATGACGTGAGATTCAAGATCTCCGTCAGCAACCGATGCATCCGCAGCGCGCATCTCCGCATCGACTCGGCTCCAGCCAAGCTCGGCAACCGCATCAAGCAATTCCTGCTTGTCGGCGAAGTGTCGACGAGGGGCAGCATGACTGACGCCCAGCTGGCGGGCGAGTTCACGAAGGGAGATGTCTGCGGCGCCACCCTCACGCAGGGATTCCTCGGCCGCGTCAAGCAAGGCACTGCGCAGATCACCGTGGTGATAGGGCGTGGGGGCGCTGGAC